>NZ_JBVVPV010000055.1:0-37807 GCF_055811735.1 Mesorhizobium sp. WSM4850
TGCGACATCGATGGCGTGAGCCACCACGAAAGCGCAAATTTCAGTCCATGCCAAAACTATCTTAGCGCATATGCCCAACAAGGGGGGAGATTGGCCGTCCCCTCGGCCTTCGCCAATTTTCAACATTCAAGAAAGGGCACTGTCGCCGAAGCTGCCAATCTCCCCCCAAA
Organism: Mesorhizobium sp. WSM4850; assembly: GCF_055811735.1. Lineage (NCBI taxonomy): Bacteria > Pseudomonadati > Pseudomonadota > Alphaproteobacteria > Hyphomicrobiales > Phyllobacteriaceae > Mesorhizobium > Mesorhizobium sp. WSM4850. The sequence goes on from NZ_JBVVPV010000055.1 coordinate 171, forward strand.
TGGGGGAGATGTCCGGCAGGACAGAGGGGGGCCCAGCATCGAAAAGGTCCTGCACCGACGTCCGAAAAGCCTACGACGTGCCAGATGCACCCCTGCAGCCACTAAAGATACCGCGCGACCTTCTTGCCGACCCTCAGGAAGCGCAGCGGGTCGATGGCCTCGCCATTGTGGCGGATCTCGTAATGCAGATGTGGGCCGGTCGAGCGGCCGCTGCTGCCGGTCTTGCCGATGACGTCGCCGGCATTGAGCCGCTTGCCGACGGTCACGTCGATTTTGCTGAGATGCCCATAGCGCGTCGCAAAGCCATTGCCATGGTCGACCTCGACCATGCGGCCGTAGCCGCCGTTCCAGCCGGCCTTGACGACGACGCCGGGCGCCGTGACCTTGGCAGGCATTCCGGTCGGCGCCCTGAAATCCATCCCCGAATGCAGCGCGGCGGTGCCGAGGAGCGGATCGGGGCGCACGCCGAACGGGCTGGTGACCGAGCGGCCGGGCGCGGGGTTGGCGAGCGGCAGCCGTCGCGCCTCCGTCTTCAGCCGGTCGAGCGCGTCCAGCGCCTCGTCGAGTTCCCTTACCTTGCTGTCGAACGTCATCGAACTGTCGAGTGGTATCAGCGGACCGCCGGCATCGCTCTTGCCGAAATCGCCGTCGACCGGCAGGCCCGCCGCCTCGAGCGCCTGAGAAATCGCATCGGCGTTTTTGTAGGCGTTGTCGGCAAGCGTGGCGATGCGGGTGAGCTGCTGGCTCTCTATGGCCTTGAGCGCGGCGTTGATTGACACGAACAGCCTGTCGGCACGATCGGCCGCCGTGTCACTCGGCAGCGGATCGGAGCGGGTCGACCACAGCGAGAACGGCTTGGCATCGCCAGCGCCAAGGCTGGCGCCGACGCTGGCAACCGCATAGGCCTGTAGCGGGGCGTCGGTCACCTCGGCGCGTTTATCCGGCTTTGCGGACGCAGCCGTGCCTGCGGCGGGCGGCGTTCTGACGTCGCTCTCGGCGCGTTCAAGGAGCGGGCCGATGCGGCCGTGGCGCAGGCTGAGCTGGGTCTGTCGTTCCAGCAACTCGCCAACTTTGGTTTCCATGAGCTGCTGGTCGAGAAGCTGACGGCTGGTGATCCGGTCGACCTGGGCGCGCAGTGCGGAGATGCGGTCCTCATAGGCCTGCTGCATGCGCGCCTGCCGTGCCGTGGTCGCGCCGATCAGGTCGTCGCGCAGCACGAGATAGGAGGTCGCCAGCAGATAGCCTATCGCCATCGCCGCCAGCGCCGAGCCGCAAAATGCGGCGACCCATGGCCGTATGGTGAAATGCCTGATCTCGTTGCCCCGGGCGATAATGACCGTATGGGGCTCGTTGCGCCTGCCAAAGACCGTTGACTGACTGGCTACGTTCACAGGACCAAGCTTTCGTTACGACACCAACGACAAGCCCGATTACACATCATTAAGGTTAACGGTCGGTTGCTGGCGCCCAGCTTGCAGCCCATGGGTTGCAGCCGGATTGCTTCGGCGCCCGTGCTTCACACGGGTTCAGGCCACAGCCGAAATTGACGTCCCGAAATCGACGTCAAAGCGCGCGCACGGCCTCCAGCACCGCCTCGACATGGCCTTTGACGCGAACGTTTCGCCAGATCCGGGCGATCCGTCCGTCGCTGCCGATCAGGAACGTTGCGCGCTCGACGCCCATATAGCGGCGGCCATAGAGCTGCTTCTCGACCCACAGATGATAGGCTTCGATCACCTTGCGCTCCTCGTCGGCGACGAGGTCGACGGTCAGATCGTATTTCGACTTGAATTTGTCGTGTTTTCGGACACTGTCCGGCGACAGGCCGATCACGACAGCGCCGAGCTTTTCGAATTCCGGCTTCAACTGTGAAAAGCCGATCGCCTCATTGGTGCAGCCGGTGGTGTCGTCCTGCGGATAGAAGTAAAGCACGACCGGCTTTCCCCGCAATGACGCGAGGCTGAGCGATCCGCCGCCGTCGCGGGGAAGGTCGAACTGCGGCGCAACGTCGCCGACGTCGAGATCAGCCATATCGATGCCCTTGTTTGTGGTTACGCGCTAAGCCTCATCGATATATTGTCGCACCGGGAGTCGTCCACGGTCGAGTTCGCTCAACGGAAAATTGTGTGGATCAGGAGCAGCCGCAGCACGAGAAGATCAGATTCAGGCGTGATGAAATCACCGACCTGGGGGCCTTCCCGTCCGCGTGCCGCATACCGCCGCTCGGCCAGGGCCGCGGCGTTGGTATTCTTGCGCGGCTGTTTGCCGGCCTTTTGGCCCTTGTGCTGCTGGCCACCGCCGCTGTCTATGCGATCGGCATGTCCGGCTTCGGCACCGAGCGGCTGCGGGCCGAGGCGGAAACGGCCATCGAGAAATTGGCCGGCGTCGACGTCGACGTTGCGGTCGGGCCGGCCCGTCTCACGCTCGACGGATCGAGCTTCATAGCGCTGCAGGTCAGCGACGTCAGCCTCAAGACCGCCGACGGCAAGCCGATGGCCGATGCCGGGCGTGTCCGCTTCGGCGTAAGGCTGATACCGCTGCTTTCGGGCGAGGTGCGGCTTACCAGTGCCAGGATTTCCGACGCGCGCATCGTGATGTCGGCGCTGCCGTCGGGTGGCGACTGGACGGCGGCGCTGCGCAATGACGACGGCCTCATCGACCCGGACAGGCTGGCCGGCACGGTCTTTGCCAGCATCGGTCACGCGCTCGATGCGGTGCGCGAGGAGCAGATGCGCCGGATCGAGCTGCGCAATGTCGACCTCGTTCCGCCCGAGGCCGGGTGGGTCAAACTGGTCAGGATCGCGGATGCTACCGTTGCGCAGTCGGGGCCGGGCGGCATGGAGTTTTCATCCGACGCGGCTGTCGACGGCAGGGCACTCACCATCGCCGCCTCAGCCAGCCGCGATACGACGACGCGGCGCGTGACGGCGTTGGATGCCAGCGTCGAGATAGCACAGCTTGACCAGGCTGCGGCAGCGCCGGGCGGGACGCTTGGCGCGATTGCCCTGAAGTTGGCGGGATCGGAAGGATCCGGCGACGACGCGTCGCGGCTGACGGCCTCGTTGTCGTTCGCCGGTGCCGTGCTCGATCTTGGCACGCGTGGCTCGCTTCCAGCAGACGTCGATCTCGCTGCGACGCTTGTCGCCGGCGCCAACAAGGTCCAGGTGGACCGGCTGCAAGTGAGGACCGGTCGCTCGACATTCGAGTTCGCCGGTTCGATCGGGCCGAAGCCGGCGACTGGAACAGCGGGCGAGGAGCCGTCCTATCGCTACGACCTGACCAGCGACGGCTCGACGCTGGCGCCTTCGGAATCCTCCGAACCTGCGCTCGATTTCATCGCCCGGGTGGCCGGCGTCTACCAGACCCGCAGCCGCAAGCTCGTTGCCGAGCAGATCGGGATCAGATCCGGGTCCGCCAGCGAGGCGCTGGGCACGGCTTCTGTCGAGTTCGCCAGGGGAAAGGTGCCGGGCATATCTGTAGCCTTCAACGTCCACGACATGCCGGTCTCGCATGTCAAGCAGTTGTGGCCCTGGTTTTCGGCGCGAAACGCTCGCCTTTGGGTGCTGAAAAACCTGTTCGGCGGCCGCGTCGTCGACGCCAGCCTGCAGTTCCAGGTCGTGCCCGGGCGCCTTGGCAACGGGATCCCGCTTTCATCAGACGAGATATTCGGCCGGTTCCAGGTCGAAGGATCGCGCTTCGATACAGCCGGTCGCATTCCGCCGATACGCGATGCCGTCGGCGTCGTCGAATTCCACGGCAATGACGTCGACATCGCCTTGTCCTCGGGCAACGTCTATATGGCCAGCGGCCGCACGGTGGCGGCAAGCAACGGCACGATGACGATCAAGGCGGCGAACCGCCCGCCGGTGATCGGCGCGCTCGATATCGATGTTGCCGGGGAGGCGTCCGCAATCGCCGAACTCGCCTCCTACGAGCCGATCAATGCCATGCGCCATGTCGGCCTGCTGCCGGACGACCTGTCCGGCACGGTGACCGGCCACGTCAAGGCGGATATTCCGCTGCAGTCAGGCGTCGACAGCTCGAAACTCGATTGGCTGGTGACGCTCGATTACAAAGACCTGTCGCTGGGCAAGCCGTTCGAAGACCAGACGGTGACGGACGCGGATGGTTCGATCACGGTGGAACGCGAGAAGGCGGTGATATCAGCCAAGGCGCTGCTCAACGGCATTCCAGCCGAACTCGACTTGATCGAACCGCTCAGGGATGGCGGACCGCCACGCAGCCGAAAAGTGGCGCTGATGCTCGACGACAAGATACGTGCCGCCGCCATGCCTGGCCTGTCGGAGCTGCTTTCCGGAACCGTCAAGGTTGAGATCGACAAGAGTGGAACGGGCAACCAGACTGTTTCGGCGGACCTGACCAATGCCAGACTGGACATTCCCTGGGCAGGCTGGAGCAAGGGCCCCGGCATTCCAGCCAATGTCACATTTGCCATGGCCAAATCCGGCGACACCACGACGCTGTCCGACTTCGACCTGGATGGAAAGACCTTTTCGATCGATGGCGGCGTGGTGCTGGTCAAAGGCGCCCTGTCCTCGGCGCGGTTCAGCAACGTCAAGCTGAACCGGGGAGACAACGTTGCCGTTTCGGTGAAACGATCGGGCAAGGGCTACGCGATCGACATCAGCGGCAGCGCGCTGGACGCGCGCTCGCTGATCAAGCAATTCACGTCCGATGTCGACACCGCCACCAAGGCCACGGGCTCCGACGCGATTTCGGTCAGCGCCGACGTCAATTCGCTGACCGGCTTCCACAACGAGACGCTGTCGAACCTGAAGCTCGACTACAGCGCCGCCGGCTCGAGGGTGAATGGGCTCAAGGTGAGCGCCACGGCAAGTTCGGGTGCTGCCATCAGCATCAGCAATACGACCGGCGCCGGCAAGCGCGCCCTCAACGTGCGGTCGGCCGACGCCGGCGCAATCCTGCGGTTCCTCAACATCTACGAGCATATGGAGGGCGGCTCGATCACCCTGGCGCTCGCCGGGGCAAGCGATGGGCCGATGAAGGGCCAAGTCGACTCGCATGATTTCTTCGTGGTCAACGAGCCGAAACTCGCCTCGCTCGTATCGACGACGCCGGCCGGTGACAGCCGCAGCCTCAACGAAGCCGTCAAAGCCAATATCGACACGTCGAGAGTGAAGTTCGAGCGCGGCTTTTCCGAGATCGAAAAGGGCGCCGGCTATCTGAAGCTGGCCAATGGCGTGCTGCGCGGCCCGCGCATCGGCACCACCTTCCAGGGCACGCTCTATGACCGGAACAACAACATGGACATGACCGGCACCTTCATGCCGGTCTACGGCATCAACCGCATCTTTGGCGAACTGCCGCTGTTCGGCGCGTTGCTCGGCAATGGCCGTGATCGCGGGCTGATCGGCGTGACTTACCGGCTCAGGGGCAATGCCAACAAGCCCAAACTGGACGTCAATCCGCTGTCGGTGATCGCGCCCGGAATTTTCAGGTCGATCTTCGAGTACCGGTAAGGTCAAAACCCAATCGCTTAGAGACCGAGTCTTGACATGGCCGGACTCTGGCTCGCCCCGGCCGAATTCACGCCCATGACCCCTGGACGGAGCCGCTCGCGCGCCAGTGCCGCGCGTGCGGCTTCGTCCTTGGGTGGGGGCCGGTCTTTTTGCCTGTCCCCGATTGGATCCGGTTCGTAGTCACCGGCTGGCTACAGGTTGGCAATACCGGCTTTCAGCAGTCCCTCGCGGACGTGCTGCACATCAGACTTCTGGGCATAGTGCAGGGTGGCGATAAATGAATCGAGGTCGAACAGGGGATCGAGCGTTTTGATCTTGCGCAGATGCGCCGCGGCCGCGATTTCGTCGCCGAGCCAGCCGTAGCAGGCAGCGGCGAAAGCGTGCTGAACCGAGTCCATCGTTGACAGATGCATGAAAGCTTCGATCGCCTCGCCATACTGGCGCGCGGCGAAATGCGCCTTTCCCAGATGGCTCCAGAACCTCTCCGGGTGGTGCGGGTTCAACTGCATTGCCTTGCGGATCCATTCAATTCCCTCTTCCGGCCTTCCCAGCCACGTCAACAACTCGCCTTGCTGCACCACCACGAGGTCGTAGTTGGGATTGAGGGCGAGGGCGCGCTCTTGATGGTAGCGCGCTGTGGTCAGCTCATTGTTGTTCACGTTCACTGCGGCGAGGATGCGGTGGACATCGGCATCGTTGTCGTCCAGCGCCAGCGCCCTGTCCAGCGCTGCCAAGATGTCGTTCCAGACGGCATCCCTGTCTTTGCACCAGTTATGGACCCAGGCCTGGCCAAGAATGCAGGCGCGCCAAGCATGGGCATGGGCATAATCGGGGTCGAGCGCGACGGCCCTGCCTATCAAGGTTTGCGCGCGTTCATTATCCTCAATCGTGCCTCGGTGATGCAGCACCTTGGCAGCAAGAACACATTCATACGCGGCCATGTTTGCAGGTTTCGCCCGCGCGAGCTGGTCCCGCTGAGCCGCCTCGACACGACCGGGCAGCGTGGCTGCGATCGCCGCGGTTACCTCATCCTGAATTGCGAATATGTCGTCCAGCTTCCGGTCATATTTGTCTGCCCAAATATGAGCGTCATTCGCCGTGTCGATGAGCTGAACCGTCACGCGCACCCTGTTGCCGATCTTGCGAACGCTTCCCTCCACCAGGTATTGGACGTCGAGTTTCTCGGCCACCTCGCGCACATTCACGGCGCGGTTCTTGTAGACGAAGCTGGAATTGCGCGAGATGACGAACAGTTCATGATGGCGGGACAATTCGGTGATGATGTCCTCGGTCAGTCCGTCCGCGAAAAATTCCTGCTCGGGGTCGCCGCTCATGTTGTTGAATGGCAGCACCACTATCGAAGGTTTCGAGATGGATCGCTTTGCCTCGACTTCTGGCAGGACATGACTGTCAAACCCAACGCGATAGAGGCGAACCGGGCGGCTGATGTTCTTTAACGTCTTCTCGCCCAAATCCTCCATGGCAATTTCGAGACGGTCGGCAATTTGGGTCGCCACCGCTGCGGTCACGCAGATACCGCCGACGTCGGCGAGTTGCTCGATGCGCGAGGCAATGTTGACGCCGTCGCCAAAAATGTCCTCATCGTCGAAAATGATGTCGCCGAGATTTATGCCGATCCTGAATTCGATACGCCGTTCTTGCGGCACATCCGAATTGCGCCGTTTCATGCGCTGTTGGATTTCCACGGCGCATTTCACGGCATCGGTCACGCTCTGGAACTCAACGAGCATGCCGTCTCCGGTGGTCTTGATGATCCGGCCCTTGTTCTTCGCGATGGCGGGATCGACCAGTTCTATGCGATGGGTCCGAAGGCGTGCGAGCGTGCCGGATTCGTCGGCCTCCATTAGCCGACTGTAGCCCGCCATATCGGCAGCCAGAATTGCGGCTAGTCTCTGTTCCATCGCCTGAACCAAAAACCAAGCCTATCCTTCCTGGGCTGCCAAATCCAGCAATTTGGGCATGTGGCTGATCAAGGGCGCCGGCTATCTGAAGCGGGCTAATGGCGTGCTGCGCGGCCCTCGGATCGGCACCACCGTCCAGGGCACGCTCTCACGCTCTATGACCATGCGGGAAAGACTGCCGCTCTCCGGCAAGAGCGGGTTCCTCCGCATTAAGCAAAGCAGCGTTGCGCGATGGTCGATGTAGTCGAAGCGCGGATGTCATGACCGACAGCTTTTCGAATGTGTCGGAACTGGGTCGCAACGAAGTCGCGATTGAGCCAGCTAACGCAGCGTCATTCAATCAGTTTTACCACGCGAACCGCTCTGTCGTTCCAGCCAGAAAATGCTTGAAAAGCCGGCCGCGCACGATGATCCACGCAAAAATGGGAGTGAGCGGATGTCCGTAACAGGCACCCGGAGTGTAGACTCCGGCGTATTTTGGCCGGCTGTCATCATAGCTGGCGGCTTTGTGCTTTGGGGCGGCCTCGCTCCTGACAGTCTCGCCACAGTGGCGACAGCGACTTTGAATACGATCATCAAGACATTCGGCTGGATGTTTGTCGTTTCGACGGCGTTCTTCCTGATGTTCGCTGTTTTCCTGGCGGTTGGCAGGTTCGGCAAGATCAAGCTCGGGCGAGATGACGAGAAGCCTGAATTTTCGACCGTGTCATGGGTCTGCATGATGTTCAGCGTCGGGATGGGCATCGGCCTGATGTTTTGGGGCGTGGCCGAACCGGTCTTCCATTTTGGCGCGCCACCGCACGGAATGGCGGAGCCGCAGTCACGGGAGGCCGCGGTCGTGGCAATGCAATACGCCTATTTCCATTGGGCGCTGCACCCGTGGGCGATCTACGCGGTTGTTGGATTGGCGCTTGCGTACTTCAGCTACAGGCGCAACCTGCCGACTTTGATGTCGAGTGCCTTCCAGCCTCTGCTAGGCAGCCGCATCCACGGCCCGATCGGCCGGGCGATCGATGTCCTCGCAATCATCGCGACACTGTTTGGAACGGCCACTTCGTTGGGACTTGGCGCTCAGCAGATCAACAGCGGAATGAACTTCCTCTGGAATACCGGCGAGTCCGCAACGATTGCGTTGACAATTATCGCGGCATTGACCGTTCTGTTCATCCTGTCGGCGGTTTCCGGGGTTGGCAAGGGCGTGCAATTCCTGAGCAACCTGAACATGGTCATTGCTCTGCTGCTGCTGCTCTTTCTGGCGATCATTGGACCGACCGTGTTCATATTCGACACGCTGATCGAATCGCTCGGCTACTACCTCAGCGACCTGGTCTCCATGTCGTTCCGCACGGCAGCATTCAGCGACGGAAAGTGGCTTGGCAGCTGGACCATCTTCTATTGGGCCTGGTGGATATCCTGGGCTCCCTTTGTCGGCGTTTTCATAGCTCGGATCTCTCGGGGCCGCACAATCCGCGAGTTTATCGTTGGCGTGTTGCTCATCCCCAGCGCTGTTACCTTCTTTTGGTTCACCGTCATGGGCGGAACTGCACTTCACTCGGAACTGATGGGATTGGGCGGACTTGTCGAAGCCGTCAACGAAAAGGGCGCTCCAGTATCGCTGTTCGCGCTTCTTGCCCAATATCCGGCCACTACGCTGACATCGACCCTTGCGATGTTCCTGGTTGCAATATTCTTCGTGTCGGGAGCTGACGCGGCTTCCGTTGTCATGGGAATGCTCTCTTCGCGCGGAACTCTTCACCCAAGGTCCGGGATCGTGGTTCTGTGGGGCATTTTGGCCGGAGCCTCTGCTTGTGTGTTGCTGGTGATGGGTGGCTTGGCTGGGCTCCAAACCGCATCCATTGTCGCGGCCGCGCCGTTCCTCCTCGTGATGGTTGGGTTATGTGTGTCGCTGTGGATGGGACTTCTCGATGATATCGAAGTCCACGGGCGGTTTAACGAATTGGAGGCTGCTGCCACGGTCCCGACGCAGCCGGTGTGAACTTTGACGACAACAAAGTTGCGCGGGCTTGCTCCGTGCAACTTTTGGTACCGCCGCAATCGGCTGGAGAGCGGCAGCTGAGAGCGTGCTGCACAATCAGGCGCTGGTCAGACCGGCCGCACCAGAACGTGTTTTTTCTTGCCGAGCGATAGTTTTACGACTTGTTCCGGACCTGGATCCTCAAGTGTCACCAACCGGCGATCGTCGGACACGGACCGGTCGTTCAGCCGCACGGCGCCGCCCTGGATGTGTCGCCGCGCCTCGCCGTTGGACGCGGCAAGCCCGGGATGGCGAGCGAGGACGGACGCGTGGTCGGCGTCCATGGCAATACCGGGGAGCGCAACGGCAAACGGCTGGATGTCTTCGACATCAAGAATAGCAAGGTGATTGACTGCCGGGAGCACTTCTACGACCTCTACGCCTGGGATGCGTTCTGGGCTTAGCCTCGCGAGTTATCTCGGGCGGCACGCGAGACTGCCCCGGGGTCCGGCCCGGATGGGTCAGCTCAGGGGCGCTACTTGCTCGTTGGGACGAGACCAACGACCGCTTCCCACCCTAACCCGTCCTTTTTCAGCCTTATCATGAGTGTCGCGCAGGCTTGTAAAATCAGACATTGCGCTGGCGCGGTTCGAGCGCTCCAGTTAATTCGAGCATCTGATAGCCGGCCAAGAGTGTGATCAGAGATCCGACAACCCAAGAGCGTCCTTTCCCGCAATGCCTTGACCATCTATCCCGACAGCGGTGCCGCAATAACGCCTCCAGCGATCAGGCCGGCGACCGAAGTTGGGTAGTCGCAGAATCCGCCAGCGTGCTCCCAACGGCCGGTAAAACAGAATGCATTGGTTTAAAGGGCGGCCATGGGCACTTCCGCGAGATTGCTCCCAGCGGTTGTCGGTGCTAAATTTGGTAGAAGCTGCCGCACTGATGTGTCCGAGTGCGCCGCCTGCCGCCGCTGATGCGTTCTTAGAGTGGCCTAAAGAGGTGGCAGGGTTTGGAGACCGGGACGATGAGCTTGACGCGCCGCGATGTGTTGATCGCCGGGAGTGTGGGGTTTGCCGGGATCACGCTCTTCTCGCCGCGGAGCGCGCGTGCGAACGATGAAGCGTTGGATCTCATCGAGCAGCTCACCGGACGGACGGCCACGGTGTCGGATCGCCTTCACCTGATAATGCCGACGGACTTCCCGACCGGCTACACCGTGCCCATGAGTCTTTACATCGACAGCCCCATGACCGAGGCCGACCATGTAAGGCAGATGCGCGTGTTCGCGCCGCGGAACCCGCTCATCGAAGTGGCCAGTTTCCACTTCGTCCCGCAACGCAGTCTGCCCCGCGTGTCGACGCGCATCCGGCTTGCCAAACCGCAACACGTCGTCGCTGTCGCTGAAATGAATGACGGCATTTTGCTGATGACCACGACGTGGGTCCGTGTCGCCACGGATGGCTGTGCCTGAGGATCGGAGAGAGACTGTGACCACCCCGACACCACGCGTGATCGTGCCAAACGCTGCGGCGAAGGGGGAGATTTTTCAGGTCAAGACCATTATCAGCCATGAGATGGAAACGGGGCTACGCCATGATGATCAAGGCAATGTAATCCCGCGCAAGATCATCAACAAGTTTGTCTGTCGCTACAACGAAACTGTGGTGTTCAGTGTCGATCTTCACGAGGCGATTTCGGCCAACCCGTTCTTCGAATTTTCCTTGCGCGCGACGGAGAGCGGCCGGCTCGATTTTGTCTGGGAAGAAGACGGGGGTGGCGTTTATATGTTGTCGCACCAGTTCACGGTCGGTTGAGGTGTCGACGCAATCGAGCTGCGCGAATTATAGCGTGGACAAGTTGAGTGGGAGCGTGACCGGAAAACTGCGAAACAGACGGGTATTCAGCATGCGCCCCGTCGCGAGATCTGCGATTGCCACGGGCCTCGTGCTGCTCTTCAGCCAATCCGGCGCGGCGGCGGGGCCCGATCAAGGCGCTCAACTCGCCGCAATCTGTGCGTCCTGCCATCGTCTCGATGGCGGCGGCACAGGCATTCCCAGCATCATCGGGCTTGGTGAGAAGAGGCTTACCAACGCCCTGCTTGCCTACCGGGCGAGCGAGAGTCCAAATCACATCATGCACGTTATCGCGCTGTCGCTCAGCGACGAGGAGATCGCGAGCGTCGCGCGCTATGTCGCAGCGCAGGGAAGTAACCCGCGATGAAATCCTGGACTCGTCGCGAGTTCGGCCGCCTTACCGGAGCAGCGTTGTTAACGGCGCTCAACCAGCCGAAGGCGCGGGGCCAGGCCAAGGCGCGTGTCGTCGTGATCGGCGGCGGCATCGGCGGCGCAACGGTCGCCAGATATCTCGCCGCCAGCGCCACGGCTATCGAGGTGACCCTGGTTGAACCGCGGCAGAGCTACGCGACCTGTTTCTTCAGCAATCTCTATCTCGCCGGGCTGCGCCCGTTCGAATCGCTCAGTCATGGTTATGAAGCGCTGGCAAAACAAAATGGTATCATCGTCATTCATGAGTCCGCCGCGGCGATTCACCCGGCGGCGAAAACCGTTGCGCTCAACAACGGTTCAAAGCTCAGCTACGACCGTCTCGTTGTTGCGCCAGGCATCGCATTCAGGGATCGGGCGCTTAAGGGCTATGACGAAGCGGCGATGGAGATCATGCCGCACGCCTGGAATGCAGGACCGCAAAGCAAGCTGCTGCGCCGGCAACTGGAAAGCATGGAGGACGGCGGGCTGTTCGTGCTCGTTGCTCCGCCGAATCCGTTTCGCTGCCCGCCCGCCCCCTACGAGCGCGCTTCCCTCGTCGCATCCTATTTCCAGCGCCGCAAACCCAAGGCCAAAATTCTGATCCTCGATGCGAAAGACAGCTTCAACGCGCAGGACCTGTTCCAGGACGCTTGGAACCGCCACTATCCGGGAATGATCGAATGGCTACCGGCTCAGTTCACCGGCGGGGTCACGGCAATCGACGCGAAGACCCGGTCGGTGATCACCGCGGGAGCTACATTCAAGGCCGCGGTGGCCAATGTCATCCCGGCGCAAATGGCCGGGCGCTTGGCGCAGCAGGCGGGGCTCGCCAATCGGTCGGGCTGGTGTCCGGTCGATCCGGTCACCTTCGAATCGGCGCTGCAGCCCGGCGTCCATCTGGTCGGTGACGCGATCATCGGCGGGGATATGCCGAAATCCGCCTTCTGCGCCAACAGCCAGGCCAAAGCCTGCGCCTTTGCCATCGCGGCCGATCTCACTGGATCAGCGCGTTTCCCGGCGCATTTGTTCAACACCTGCTACACCTATCTCGCCCCCGACGATGCGTTCAGCAACGCCATCAGCTTCAAGCCCGTCGACGGGAAGCTCAAGAGCGTCATCAGCTTGGTCAGCAAGGTCGAGGAAAGCTCCGAGGTCCGCCGGCAGGCTGCGCGCGCGGCGGAAGGCTGGTATGACGCCTTCACGCACGACGTGTTTGGCTGAACGAAAGTCAACTCCGCTCGACGGCCGGGCCGGCCATTGCGGAAATGCCGGCGCCATCGTGGGTACGTTGCGACTTGGTGCCGGATCGTTGCTCCGGGATCAGCGCTGGAACAGGATCGGGCAGCCGCTCCAGCCGCAGCGAATTCACCACCACGAGAATGCTCGAGCCGGCCATGACCGCCGCCGCAAGGATTGGCTGCAGAAGTCCGAGTGTTGCGAACGTCAGGGCGACGAGGTTGTAGCCGAACGCCCACATAAGGTTGGTCAAGATGGTCCTGCGGACCGCACGGGCCACGTCGACGATCCAGGGCAGCATCCACAATCCGTCCGCAGGCAGCACGAGCGCTGCAGTCTCGCGGGCGAGATCGGTGGCGGAGCCGACGGCAATACCGACATCTGCGGCGGCCAGGACCGGCCCGTCATTCAGTCCATCGCCGACCATCGCCACCGAACCGTGGTCATGGCGGAGCCGATCCAGGGCCAGCCGTTTGGCCTCCGGCGAAAGGCCCGCTTGGACGTCCTTGATCCCGACCAGAGCCGCGATCCGCTCCGCCGCTGGCGCCAAGTCGCCGGTCAACAGCGTGGCGTCGAGCCCGCGCTCACGCAGGGCCGCGATCGCGGCATGCGCCTCGGGGAGCGGTGAATCATCGAGCGACAGCACGGCGTGAACCTGCTCGCCCCAACCGACATAGACCACCGAATAACCGCTCGCCTCCAGCGACCGCGCACGCTCAGTCAGCGACGGGGGAAGCGGCCAGCCCAGATCATTCATCAATCTGCCGTTCCCTGCCGCTACGGGCCGGCCTTCGGCGCTGCCGCGGACGCCACGGCCGGGAACCGTCCGGACATCGCGGGTGACGAGCGGCGTGATGCCGCGCTGAGCGGCGGCTGCCGCGATGGCCCGCGCCAGACCATGCTCGGAAAGTCGCTCCAGACCGGCGGCGCGCGCCAGCACTTCGTCGATGCCGACCTCCTGGCAGTCGACGCCGACGAGACGCGCTTTGCCCGCCGTCAGAGTGCCGGTCTTGTCGAAGGCGAGCAACCGGACACGCGCGAGGGTCTCAAGCACGCCGGGGTCGCGGACAACGCAGCCGTGCCGTGCCAACCGGCCGATGCCGAGTGATGTCGCCATCGGAGCAGCGAGGCCGACGGCACAAGGACAGGCAACCACCAGTACCGAGAGGCCAATCAGCAACGCCCGATCGAACGGCAATGACTGCGCCCAGTAAACGATCGTCAGCCCGCCGAGGGCGAGGACGAGCGGCACGGACACGCCAACGACGCGATCGGCAAGACGCTGGGTTGGACTGCGACGGCCCAGCGCTTCGCGCACCGACCGGCAAATCCGCGCCCAGCGGGTTGCAGTTCCGTCACCGCTGCTTTGGATCAGGAGCGGGCCGTCGATATTGATACTGCCGGCAATCACCTTGGAGCCGGCGCCCTTGGTCACTTGCCGGCTTTCTCCGGTAATCACGGCTTCATCGGTGTTCGATTCCCCTTCGACAACCACGCCGTCGACCGGAATGCGCTCGCCTGGCCGGACCCGCACCAGCATGCCGGCCGACACCTCCCGCACCGGACGGCGGATCTCTGCCGCGCCATCGATCACGGTCGCGCTCTCGCCTTCTGCGGCCAGAAGAGGTTCGAGGTCGCGCGCCGCCCTGGCGCGGCCAACAGCCTCGAGATAGCGGCCAACGGTGAACAGCATCAGCACCATCACGGCGGTGTCGAAATAGACATGCGTGCTGCCCTCGAACACGGCAAATGCCGAATAGAGGTAAGCGGCAGCGACGCCAAGCACGATGAGTGCCGACGACGTCACTCGTCCCTGAATACCATTGAGCCACATTTCGCGCAGATAGGGTCCGCCGAGAATCACCACCGCCGGCGTCGCGAAGATCCAGAGCAAAAGGTGGATCCACGGCAGCACGCCCGCATCGACGCCGGTGAACGCGTCCGAATAGAGGAGGAGGCTGAACATCATGATATTCATGGAGAGAAAGCCTCCCACGCCGAGCTGGATCAGAAGCCAGGCGGCTTCCCACTCTTCGTGTCTGCCGCTCTTCACCTGAAAGGCGATGCAACAGCCGTAGCAGCAGAATGCGCAAGCCTCACCGTTGAGCCTGCGCTCCATCGGGCGCAGGCCGACGGGCAGCGAACAATGGCTACAGAGGATATCGCCATGCGCAGTCATGCAGGATGTCCGCCCAGCCAGGCAAGGCCGATATGCGCGTCGGAAGGCAGGAGACCACGGCCGAGCGTGATGAGACCGAGCAAAAGAATAAAGCCGCCCGCCAGCCGCACGCCGCGCCGCCGCCAGGCTGGCCCTAGTATCCGGCCAACGCCGCCCATCATCAACATCGCGGGGAAGGTTCCCAGTCCGAACCATGCCATGACGAGAAGCCCGGGAAGCGCTCCGGCGGTGCTCGCCGCCTGGGCGGCGAAGGCATAGACCAGGGGACATGGCAGGAAGCCGTTGAAAACGCCAAAGGCAAGCGGTGCTGCGCTGCTCCGGGCGGTCAACAGACCGCGCAGAGACAATGCAAATGTGCTGCCGCCAAATCCGATCGCAAGACGATGGAAGACCTGCAGCAAGCCGAAGAACTGCAACGCCATGGCAATCATGAGCAGGCCAGCGACGATCGCGAGAATTCGTTGGGCGGTGTCGAGGGAGCCGTTCAAGAGCGGCGCCGCCGTTAGACCTTGCGTGGTGCAGATGACCTGACCGATCGCACCCGCGAGCCCGCCCAGAAAGCAATAGGTTGTCAATCGGCCGGTATTATAGAGCAGGTGGCGAAGGACGGTTGCGCCTCCGCCTCGCTGATCGCGGCCAAGCGCGCAGGCAAAGCCGCCGCACATGCCGATGCAATGAAAGCTGCCTGCAAATCCAGCGGCGAAGATCACGAGGTAATAGATCATTGGCGTTTTCGCAGCGCCGCGTCCGCGTCGCTATTGCCGCACAAGATAGACAAGAAAGATGATAAAGCCGACGGTGCAGCCGCCATAGATGAGGAAGCCGAGCATCTGTGGCAAGCCGGCGTCAGCGAGCTTGAAAACCGTGTCCTGTAGCATCCGCTGCTCCTATGTCAGCCGAAATAAAGACGAAGCACGTTTACCGCCACCTCGAAGGCCAGGAAAAGGAGGTTCAATGCGGCGACCCCAAGGAGAATTTTGGCTACCAACATCTCCATCACTCCTGCCTTACCAGCTCTTGCGACAGTCTTCTTAGAACAGACGGCCGGGGCCGAGCCCGCCCCAATAAACATACATGTAATACAGCCCCCAGGCGAACAGCAGCACGTAAACGACGAGAAGCCATAGCGGAATGAAGCCCACACGCGCCTGTATCAGGCCGCCGGCATAGTCCTCTAGTTCAGGGTGCGAGCTTTGACGTACATCCAGTTCCGGGTGCCTCGGGCTCTCCGGATCGCTGCTCTGCAGATCGCTCATTCTCCATCTCCCTTTCAAAAAAGTCGTTGGCGGCTTTGTCGGTGCCGCTCAACGCGCCGGATAGGACGCCCCAGATGAACAAGAACAGGGCCGCCAGGCTCATCATCATGGCGCCCGCATATGGTCCAGTGACTTCAAAACCGAGCATGCGCTAACCTCCGGCGGGTGCCTGTTTCTCGCCAGGCGGCGCTGGCGGGCCGGACGCCGGCACCGACGGATCGGGCACATAGGCTCGCTCAGGCTTGTCAGCGACCAGTTCCAGATCGTTCAGCGCCGCGCGGGCCTCCTGCTTGATCGACAGCGGCTGCAGCGAGAGCGGGTCTTTATAGGCGGAAAGCGCCACCACGAAATAGGAAAGTGCCCATCGGTCCTCGTCCGGAAAGGAATCCCGATACGACGGCATCGGCGTGCCGCTGAGGCCGGTAGTTATCGTCCGGAAGATGTCTTCGACGGCCGGGCCAGACTTGAACTGGCCGCTGGTGAGGTCGGCCGGCGGGGTGGCGAACCCGATATCATCCTTGAGGCCAGCAGCCTTCTCGCCGTCGCCCTTGCCGCCTTGGCCGTGGCATTCCCAGCACTTCGCCACCTGCCAAACCTCCTTGCCACGGTCCAGCATCGTCTGGGACGGGGTCGGCGGGCGCCCGATATACAACGGTGGGCCAGGCGGCTCCTCGACGAAGAAAGCGTAAGGACTGGCGGGGTCGGAACGGTCAACCGCCAGCTCATACTTGATGTACTGGATCACCGCCAGCCGATCGTTGAGCGGCAGTTCGTACCAAGGGGGCATTGCCGTGCCGCGGATGCCGCGAGTAATGGTGCGCAGCATGTCCCCGTCCGTGGGCAGGGGCTCCTTTGTCAACCTAAATTTGAAGACTGCGGACGTGAAGTCCCTGGGCCGCTGGTTAAACATAAAGGTGGCGGCCGGCCCGTTGCCGTCGCCTTTGGCACCGTGGCAACCGATGCAGCGGCGCTCATAGACTTCCTTGCCATAGGCAATCCATTCCTCGGAGCGCGGCATCGTCGCATCCATGACCTCCAGACTTTGCGGCTCGAAAAGATCGCGCCATTTACCCCGGTTCGTGCCGAGCTTCTGGACGTAGGAAACGAGCGCCGCCAGCGATTCCGTCTCCGCCGCGATGCTGACGGTTTCTCCTGTGTATTCGTCATTCGGCGTCAGGATGATCGGCTTTCTTTCGCGCGCCTTCAGCGGCACGAACAGCAACCCGTACGCATTCGGCGTCAGCTGGATCGCTTGCTGGCTGTCGAAGTCGAAAAGGCCTTCGGTGACCTCTGTCCTTTCCAGGGTCCGACCGCCAGCGCCGTCGTCAACGATACGGACGGCTGCATCGGGCTCGTGGAAGAGACCGCGATACGGCGCCATTATCGAGTCCGGCACCAGCATCCGCGGATTGTAGAAGTGCGCCAGGTGCCATTCGTCGCTGTATTTCAGGCCGACGCGCGTCAGGTCCGGCCCGATCCGGCGTGTGCCTAACAGGTGCGGCACGTCATAGGCGTATTCGCCCGCCTCGCTGACCGGTCCCCAGCGGCGGATCTCGCCGGTCACCGGCCGCACGAATTGCGAATGGCAGTACCAGCAGCCTTCGCGCAGGTAAATGTTGCGGCCGCGACGCTGCTGCTCGGTGTAGTCCGTCGCCTCTGAAACCGTCCATTTCAGCTGGCCGAAATCCGTGCGCACCACCGAGGTCACGCGCGTAGTTCGCGAGGACGGCTCCACGAAGGGCAGCACGCCCTGCGTGATCACCGCAAGGGTGATGCAGAAGACGCCGGCGAACAGCGCGAAGAAGCGAACGTTCACTGCGCAGGCCCTCCCGCCGGGGCCGGGGTAGGCGCCTCGACCGACCCGCGGACGCGTCGCGCCTCAGCCGCCGGACTGGTCAGTGCGGTCAGCATCAGATTCACCACCAGCAGCGACATCCCGATATCCATGCTGATGCCTGCCAGGGTCCGCGCCAGCCAGTAGGGCTTCACCCAGACGAGCGAGTCGAGCCATTCGACCCCATTCATCCATTGATAACCCTGCTGCAGCCCGCCCGCTGTGAGGACCAGGCCCATGGTCGTGATGCCGACGGTGATCAGCCAGAACGACCAGTTGCCGAGCTTGAAGGACCAGAGTTCGCGCCCGAACAGTCGCGGCCAAGTATAGACGAGGCCCCCCATCGCCCAGACGACGAAGGTGCCGAACACGGTGAGATGCGAATGCGAGATGACGAAATCGGTGAAGTGGGTCGGCTGCTGCAGCTGCCGCAGCGCCTCGGTCGAGCCTTGGAAGCAGCCGACGAGATACATGAGCGAGCCCATGATCAGGAACTTCGCCGGCAAGTTCCTGCCGAACTCATGCCACTTGCCCATCATGGTGCCGAAGAAGTTCACCAGCACCGTCCACACCGGAATGATCAGCAGCATCGATGTGACGACGGCCAAGGTCTCGGCCCAGTCCGCGATCGGGCTGTAGAGGTAATGGTGGATGCCGACGAACGGGTAAAACAATGCCAGGGACCAGAAGCCTACCAGCGAGAGCTTATGGGCATAGAGCGGATTTCGCGCGCTGATTGGCAGGAAATAGTAAATGATCACGTAGCCCGCGGGCGTTAGCCACAGGCCGACGATGTAGTGGAGATAGAGGCCATGGAAGGCGGCGCTGTTGATGCCCGAGATCGTGTACGGCAGGATGAAGCTTCCAAGCACGAAGTTCATCGTCGTCCACACGAAAGTCGCGATCAAGTACCATAGCGCGACATAGATCGCCGGCTCGAGCCTTCGACTGATCGTGATCAGGAATTGCGCGGTAGCAACAGCCACTACGATGAAGAATGCGACCTTCGCATAGAGCGGAAACTCTCCGGCTTCCAAACCGTCACTGTCGCCGAACAGCAAGCCGACCAAACCGGCAAGCGTTGCGATGTTCCAGACCCATGCGAGAAGAACCGACCACTCCGACCATATCACCCGCACCCCCGACAGACGCGGCACGAGATAATAGCAAAGGCCGATGAAAAGCGTCGAGAAGGCGCCGAAGATGACACCGTTGACGTGGACGGGGCGCAGCCGGCCGAAGGTGAGCTCGAGGTTTCCCGATCCAAGATAGTCGGGGTAGTTGAAGGTGCTCGAGATCAGGACGCCGACGGATGGCGTCACCATCAGCCAGAACATGCCGAAATAAAGCCAGGTCCGCACGACCCGGTTGTCGACCAGCGCATCCAGGTCCACATTCGCGAACTTGCCGCGCAGCTCCATCCCCGTCTCTGCCAACGCATAGACCTCCCCGCGCGGTTCCCGGGCCGCACCACTGCTTCAACCCCACCATCGAGGTGTCACCCCGATGGCGGACGCGCTCCCGTGAAGCCGAGCCCCGGCTATCGACGAGACTAGTACTTGCCTGGCACCAACACCGAACCGGTGTTCGACCAGGTGATGTACGCCTCGAGCGCCTTCATCGCCTCCGATTCGGGATCGATCTTCTCACCCTGGTTCGGTTTCTCGATGCACCAGTTGATCATGTCGCGCAGTG
The DNA here is from genome assembly GCF_055811735.1 of Mesorhizobium sp. WSM4850. Lineage (NCBI taxonomy): Bacteria > Pseudomonadati > Pseudomonadota > Alphaproteobacteria > Hyphomicrobiales > Phyllobacteriaceae > Mesorhizobium > Mesorhizobium sp. WSM4850. The sequence continues at coordinate 20,036 of NZ_JBVVPV010000055.1, forward strand.
TCGCGAATTTGGCCATCGACTGCTGGAACTTCGGGAACGCATGCGGGTGGGTATCGGAGGCCATCGGATGGCACATGGCGCAGGCCCACCCGGTGGTCGACAGCTTGACGCCCAACTGCTCCGCCATCGCCGCATCACCGTGGAACAGGAGGTCTCCCTTCCTGACCTCCTCCATGAACGCCTCTTGATAGAGCTTCAGCTGCTTTGGCGTCACCGGGTCCTTGTTGGCACTGGCCGGGCCGACGACGACGGCAGCTGCGACGACTGCTCCGGCGACGGTGGAACGCCTCAGAATGCAGAGGAATGTCGATGTGTTTATCATAGCCATCCCCTTTATGGATTTTCCCACGGGTACTGTCTGTCGGCGATGCGTGGCTGTAAGACCTCCTCAATGCTCTTGTCGTGGTCCTCCGGCGACTGGACGAGCACCTCCTTGCGGCCCCACATGATGTACTCGACGTCGACCTTGTCGTCGGCGTTGACGTTGACGGTTTCCCAACCGACTCCATCGAAGTGATCGCCGGGGTCGACCCGGATCATCGGCTTGGTCAGCTTGGGGACGCCTTCCGGGGCATACGGCCACGGCCAGGAGGTCGCCAGCATGCCGATCGAGCGCATGCTGCCGATCTCGTTGTAGAGCACCTGGTGCACGTGACCATGGATGTTGGTGACCTTTTTATAAGGCTTCAGCACGTCATTCACTTCGCGCCAGTCGCGCACCCAGAAATTCCAGGGCGGGTAGTACTCGTACAGCGGATTATGGCTGAAGATGACGATCGGTTTGGACTTATCCCAGTCGGCGAGTGTCTTCTGCATCCAGTCGAGTTGCTCGCGGCCGACGCCGGCCCACGCGCCGGCAACCGTGCCGTCGAGGGTAGCCATGTGGCCCATGCGCTCCTCTGGCGTCATCTTCTTCGCTGTCCAGTAGTCCGGTCCCCGGCTGACCGTATCGAGCCCGATGAAGCGCACGCCTTTGTGATCGAAGGTCCAGTTGGGTTGGCCGAACAACTCGCCCCACTTCTTGCCCATATCCAGATACCAGTCATGCTCGCCCGGGATGTAGTACTTCTTGATCTTCAGATCCTTGAGGAGCTCAACGCCAAGCTCAAGTTCCTCGATCTTTCCGAGCTGGGCCAGGTCGCCGCCGAAGATCAGGAAGTCGGCCGGCGGATCCATGGCCTGGACCTCTTGCACGGCGCGCACCACCTTGTCGACGAAGCGCGTGTTGAGGGATCTCGGATAGAGATGGGTGTCCGAAATCCAGGCAAACTTGAAGGGCGCTTCGGCGGCGTGAGCGACGTCGATGGTGTTGAGCAGCGGCCACCACGCGAACGTCTGGCCGACGGAAGCAGCGCCGAACAGCAGCGATCTGTGAATGAATGTGCGGCGGGTGATTTGGAGCGAGTCGTCGGGCCGTACTCCAGGCGGCTGCAGCACCGCATGCATTTCGCGCCGAATGCGGTCAAGCTCGTCAGACATCAGGGTTCCTCCTCAGTGCAGGCCGTTTCTTAAAGCGTCGGCCTTCTCGCAGGAGCGCGACCCTATTGAATCAGTGGGTCGCCCATTTTCTTATTTTTTCAGTTCAATCGTCAGACTGGTGGCCTTATTCTCCTCTACCTTTACGGTCTGCTCGATGGGCCCGGTGAAGGGGTGGATCGCCACGAGCTTGTAGTCCCCAGGCGGAACATCGGTTATGCTGAACTTGCCGTCGGCGCCGGTGACAGCGTAGTAGGGATTGTCTACCACATAGACCCAGCCTTCCATCCAGCCATGCGCGTCGCAGTCGACGCGGACAGTGCCGGCCCGCTTCAGTTCGACGGGTATCCGCTGGCCCTTATTGGGCAGCGCCAGGTTGAAGGCGGTGCGCTTGCCATAATACCCGTGGGTATTGTGGAGCATTGGGTCGCTGTTGACCACCTCCAGCGAACCGGCGGGTATCATCTGAACCGCGGGCTCAAAGCGACATTTGAGGTTGTTGAGCTCAGGCGGCTTTCCGGGCTCCGGCCAGGCCTTTCCCTGTGCCACGTCGACCAGCTGCACCGCCGCGTTCAGCACGGCCTGATCGCTGCCGACTTCGATCAGCGGCTCCTCGCGGGGATCGCCGCACACCTCGATATCCTTGGTGGGGATGATCTTTGTTGTCGGCACGTCGCCGCGGTAGACGATCGTACCCTCGATCGTTCCGCCTCCCGTGACCGGACCCACTTCGTAGGCTTGCGCAGGCGCGGACACCATCGCAACGAAAGCGATCGCCGCCAGCCCGCTCATCAATTCGCGAATGGTCATAAAAGCCTCCTCCTTCTAGCGAGATGAGGGGCAACTTTTAAAAATAGAGCTAAACCAGAACCATGTCTAGCCATTCAGCAACAAAACATGATAAAGTGAGATAGTTTAGGCGAGTTTGTTAATCACAAACACACGCGGGGGTTGGTGCGTCTTTCTCGAAGTGCCGGAGGTACTTGATGAAGCGGCGGCATGGACTCCTCAGCCCCTGGGCCTACGGTTCGCATACCCTCTTCTGCATAATATTCGCAGCGGCCCTGTCGATCTGCCAACCGCTCGTGCGGGCCGACACGGCGCCTGTGACGGTCGGTGGCCCATTCACGCTTACGGCGCCGGACGGAACGACGGTCACCGATGAGACTTATCGCGGCAAATGGCTGCTGGTTTTCTTCGGCTATACTTCTTGTCCCGACATCTGTCCGACGACGCTGTCATCAATCGCCGCGGCGATTGAGGAACTCGGACCCGACGCCGCAAAACTGCAACCGCTCTTCATCACTGTCGATCCCGAACGCGACACGCCTGAGGTGATGGGAAGCTTTACCGCAGCGTTCGATCCGCGCATCGTGGGACTGACCGGCAGCCCGCAACAGATCGCTGCGGTTTCGGAGGCATATGGCGCCTATGGTGTGGCGCGCCGGGGCGAGGCGGGCGGTGACGACTACCTAATGGATCACGGCACCCACATCTACATCATGAACCCACAGGGGCAATTCGTGGAGGGGCTAGACTCTGACACACCAAGCAGCGGCATTGCCGCTAGGTTAGGTGAACTGGTGCGATGACACCAGCCCTGGGATGACGGACATCACGATTAAGCAGTTGAGCGATCCATAGAAAGTTGTCATCCGGAAGGAGAGCGACCATGCAAAGACATACAAAGGAGGCTTCGGAGCTTAAGGCATTGATCCTCGCGGATCTTCATAAGGAGCCGGGATGCGAGCACGTCACTGATTTTGTGATTCAGCGGCTCGAAACCAAGGAGAACGGGGCAAACTGGACTGTCAAATATCTGGATCCTAATCAAGATAAGGTCTGCGAGACAATTCTGATAAACATCGCGCGAATGTTGCAGCTCAATTTCGACCTTCCTGAACGCGGGTCGTGAGGAACTATGCGAGCGGGATCGGCGCGCATCGCGCTTCGACATAATTCGTATGCAAGCAGAGGAATCGGGCGATGGCGGAACCCACAGCGTTGCACACCGGCAAACCTGGCGGCGTAAAGAACGTCCTTGCGCCGCGGCGATTTGGACCTCCGATGACCGGAGATGCGGGCGCTATGGCCGATGGGCAAGGCCGTATCTTGGTGCCAGGCAATACGAGTTATGACGGTTTCTTTGCAGATGCGATCGCGCGTCTGCAGGAGGAACGGCGCTACCGTGTGTTCGCGGACCTTGAGCGCGTCGCCGGACGCTTTCCCAATGCCGTGTGGCATTCCCCGCATGGACCGAAGGACGTCGTGATCTGGTGCTCCAACGACTATCTCGGGATGGGACAACACCCAAAAGTGGTCGCCGCCATGGTGGAGACTGCTACCCGCCTGGGAACGGGGGCCGGCGGGACGCGCAATATCTCCGGCACCAGCCATCCGCTCCTAGAGCTCGAGAGCGAGCTTGCCGATCTCCACGGCAAGGAGGCGGCACTGGTCTTTACGTCCGGCTATGTTTCGAACCAGACTGGCATCTCGACCATCGCCAAGCTGATCCCCGGTTGTCTGATCCTGTCCGATGCGCTCAACCACAATTCGATGATCGAAGGCATCCGTCAGTCCGGTACGCAGAAGAGCATCTTCCGCCACAACGACGTCGATCATCTCGAGGAATTGTTGAAGGCAGCGGGTCCGGATCGGCCAAAACTCATCGTCTTCGAAAGTCTCTATTCGATGGACGGCGACGTCGCGCCAATCAATCGCATTTGCGAAATCGCCGATCGTTACGGCGCAATGACCTATCTCGACGAGGTCCATGCTGTGGGCATGTACGGCCCTCGCGGCGCCGGCATCGCCGCGCGCGACGGCGCCATGAACCGGATCGATGTGATCGAAGGCACGCTCGCCAAGGCCTTCGGCTGCCTCGGCGGCTATATCACGGGAAGTGCTGTGCTGATCGATGCGGTTCGTTCCTATGCTCCGGGTTTAGTCTTCACCAGCGCGTTGCCGCCGGCGATCTGCGCCGCGGCCACAGCGGCGATCCGGCATCTGAAAACCTCGCACTGGGAGCGCAAGCGCCAGCAGGATCGCGTCCGGCGGGTCAAGGCGGCGCTGGGTGCCGCTGCGCTGCCGGTCATCCTGAGCGACACCCATATCGTTCCGGTGGCAGTCGGCGATCCGGCGCATTGCAAAGCGGCGAGCGACCTGCTGCTGAGCGATCACGACATCTATATCCAGCCGATCAATTATCCGACTGTGGCGAAGGGAACTGAGCGGCTGCGCATCACGCCGACACCCTGTCATGAGGACATCATGATTGATCGGCTCGCGGCAGCTTTGTTCGATGTCTGGAATCGGCTCGGGCTGCCACGGGACAATCTCGCCTGAGCGGCCGAATGAAGCTTCGCCGTTCCCCGAAGATTGGTCTTAAGGATCAAGGAAATGGCTGCCAAGGAAATCATGTTCTCGTTCGAAGCTCGCGACAGAATGCTGCGCGGCATTGACATCCTGGCGAATGCGGTGAGCGTCACGCTTGGCCCGCGGGGGCGCAACGTCGCGATCGGCAGGGAGCACGGCGCGCCAAGGGTCACGAAGGACGGCGTGACCGTCGCCAGGGAAATCGAACTCGACAACAAGTTCGAGAACATGGGCGCCCAGATGGTGCGCGAGATAGCAACAAAAACCTCCCATCAGGCCGGCGACGGCACGACCACCGCCGTCGTGCTCGCGCATGCGATCGCCCGGGAGGGCGCCAAGGCGGTGGCCGCCGGCATGAATCCCATGGACCTGAAACGCGGCATCGATCTCGCGGTCGAAGCCGTCGTCGCGGAACTCAAAAACAACGCCACGAAGGTCACCTCGAACGTCGAGATTGCGCAAGTCGGGACCATCTCGGCCAACGGCGACAGGGAGATCGGCCGCTGCCTCGCCGACGCCATGAAGAGGGTCGGCAATGACGGCGTGATCACTGTCGAGGACGGGACGTCGCTCGAAACCGAACTCGAATTCGTCGAGGGCATGCAGTTCGACCGCGGCTATATCTCGCCCCATTTCATCACCAATCGCGCAAAGATGCGGGTCGAGATGCAGGATGCCTATGTCCTCGTCAGCGAGAAGAAACTGTCCAGTCTGAACGAAATACTGCCGCTGCTGGAGAAGGTGGTGCAGGCCGGCAAGCCGCTGCTCATCATCGCCGAGGATGTCGAGAGTGAGGTGATGGCGGCGCTGGTGGTCAACAAGTTGCGCGGCGCTCTCAAGGTTGCAGCCGTGAAGGCGCCGGCCTACGGAAACCGCCGCAAGGCGATGCTGCAGGATCTCGCGCTGATGACCGGCGGAACGGTGATCTCCGAGGATTTGGGCATCAAGCTCGAACATGCTTCCCTCGATATGCTCGGGCGCACCAAGAAGGTGATGATCGACAAGGCAAACACCACGATCGTCGGCGGCGCCGGCGAGCGGGAAAGCATCGAGGCCCGCATCGCCGAGATCAAGCTCGAGCTTGCTGAAACCACCTCCGATTTCGACCGCGAGAACCTCCAGGAGCGGCTGGCCAGGCTCGCCGGTGGCGTCGCCGTTATCCGGGTCGGCGGTGCAACCGAAGTCGAGGTCAGGGAGAAGAAGGATCGCATCGATGACGCGATGAACGCGACAAGAGCCGCGGTTGCAGAGGGCATTCTCCCCGGCGGTGGGGTCGCCTTACTGCGCGCCGGCAGGGCGCTCAAGAAGCTCAAGGGCAGCAACGAGGACCAGCAGGTCGGCATCGCGATCGTCAGGAAGGCGATCACCTGGCCGGCTCGGCAAATCGCGATCAATGCCGGCCTGGAAGGCTCGGTCGTCATCGCCGGGATCCTCGAAAACGACGACAACGCCTATGGCTACGATGCCCAATCGGGCGTGTACGCGGATCTGGTGTCAAAGGGCATCATCGACCCAGCCAAGGTGGTGCGAACGGCGCTCCAGGGCGCAGCCTCGGTGGCAGGCCTCCTCATCATGACGGAGGCGATGGTGGCCGAAGTGCCTGGCCCGCCGCCGCCGGAACTTCCCGGTCACGAGCATCATCATCACGATATGGATTTGGATTTCTGACCGCTTCGCGGTCGTAATCCGGGCTCGCCGCCGTCAACAATGATCTCGTCCGCTGTCGAGGTGAGACAAGTCGTCGAGGATCACGGTATCCAAGGTGTCGGCTTATGGGGCTACCTGCTCGCTCCGATAGATGAGACGAATGGCAATATTCACCCATCTCGGCCCTTCTCAGTACCTACCTGATTAGGTTTTACCTGGGCCGTGATCCCGAACCGAAGGTCAGCGCAGCAAGATGTGAAACCGGTTTCGGGAAAGGACTAATGAAGCCCCATCCCGATTCCATCGAGATCGATCAAGCGCTGGTCAGACCGGCCGCACCAGAACGTGTTTTTTCTTGCCGAGCGACAGCTTTACGACTTGTTCCGGACCTAGATCCTCAATTGTCACCAACCGGCGATCGTCGGACACGGACTGGTCGTTCAGCCGCACGGCGCCGCCCTGGATGTGTCGCCGCGCCTCGCCGTTGGACGCGGCAAGCCCGGCGGCAACGAACAGCGACAATATGCCGACGCCGCTTTCCAGATCGGCCTTGCCGACCTCGACGGTCGGCAGCGTTTCGGCCAGCGCGCCTTCTTCAAACGTCTTGCGCGCGGTTTCCTCGGCTTGCTCGGCTGCCTCGCGGCCGTGCACGATGGCCGTCGTTTCCGTGGCCAGGACCTTCTTGGCCTCATTGATCTCGGAGCCGCCAAGCGCGGCGAGCCGCGCGATCTCGCTGAGCGGCAGGCGGGTGAAAATCTTGAGGAAGCGCGTGACGTCGGCGTCCTCGGTGTTGCGCCAGTACTGCCAGAAATCATAGGGCGAGTAGAGGTCGCCGTTCAGCCAGACCGCGCCCTTGGCCGATTTGCCCATCTTGGCGCCTGACGACGTGGTCAGCAGCGGTGTGGTCAGGGCATAAAGCTGCGGTGTGCCCATGCGGTGTCCGAGATCGACGCCGTTGATGATATTGCCCCACTGGTCCGATCCGCCCATCTGCAGGCAGCAGCCATAGCGCCGGCTGAGCTCGACGAAATCATAGCCCTGCAGGATCATGTAATTGAATTCGAGGAACGACAGCGATTGCTCGCGCTCGAGCCTCAGCTTGACGCTGTCGAAGGTCAGCATGCGGTTGACCGAAAAATGCCGGCCGACATCGCGCAGGAACTCGACATAGTTGAGCTTCATCAGCCAGTCGGCATTGTTGACCATAATCGCGTCGTTTGGACCGTCGCCGAAACGCAGGATGCGGCCGAAGATGCGCTTGATGCCCTCGATGTTGGTGGCGATGGCCTCAGGCGTCAAAAGCTTGCGCTGGTCGTCGCGGAAGGAAGGATCGCCGATCATCGAAGTGCCGCCGCCCATCAGTGCGATCGGCCGGTGGCCGGTCTCCTGCAGCCAGTAGAGCATGGTCGCGGATATCAGATTGCCGATATGCAGGCTGGTCGCGGTGGCATCGTAGCCGACATAGGCGGTCACCGTTTCCCTGGCGAAAAGCTGGTCGAGGCCGGCATCATCCGAAATCTGGTGGATGAAACCACGCTCGCTCATTACGCGCAGGAAATCGGATTTGAAGGCGGACATTTTTTCTTTCCCGAAAGCGCCCAACCGAAGCGGATCGGGCGTGGCATGCGTGAACGCGGGCGTTTAGCATCCAAGCGCGGTCAGCAAAAGGGGAATCCGGTTTTTCCACCTGACCGCTGTAACGGCGCCGCACGGCTTCGAATCGAATGCCATATCCTGCGACAGAGCCCGACGCGAGATGCCGGAGATATCTTCGCTGTTCGGCCTATCTCAACCGTTTCGGCCGCGGGTCGGACAACTCGCCTGCCAGACGGCGATCGAGATAGTCCGCGCATTCCTGGAGCAAGAGGTCCGCATCGTTGGAGAAGAAATGGTTGGCGCCGGGCAAGGTCTTCTGGGTGATGGTGATGCCCTTTTGCGTGTGCAGCTTGTCGACCAGCCCCTGCACGTCCTTTGGCGGCGCGACCTTGTCGGCGTCGCCATGGATGATGAGGCCGGACGACGGGCAGGGCGCCAGGAACGAGAAATCATAGGTGTTGGGCTGCGGCGCGATCGAGATGAAGCCTTCGATCTCCGGCCGGCGCATCAGAAGCTGCATGCCGATCCACGAGCCGAACGAATAGCCGGCGACCCAGCAGCTCTTGGAATCCGGATGCAGCGACTGCACCCAGTCAAGTGCCGCGGCCGCATCCGACAATTCGCCGGTGCCGTGGTCGAATTCGCCCTGGCTGCGGCCGATGCCGCGGAAATTGAAGCGCAGCGTGGTGAAATCCCGCTTCTGGAACATGTAGAAGAGGTCGTAGACGATCTTGTTGTTCATCGTGCCGCCGAACTGTGGGTGCGGGTGCAGGATGATGGCGATCGGCGCGCTCTTTTCCTTGGAAGGCTGGTAGCGACCCTCCAGGCGGCCGGCCGGACCGGTGAAAATGACCTCAGGCATAAAATACTCCACATGGCATAAGAATGCGCGGTGCTTGGAACAACTCTTCCTCTGGCCCCAGTCTTCCCAGGCCTTGACGCAGGGCGAGCGTCTTCTTAGAAGCTAGTTTAGAATTGTTCAAAACTGGGTGGCCAAAACGTCGTGGTTCGGCCATCCACGCCGCAAGTCGCGTAAATAGGACGGCTTGCCTTGCAATTTCAAGGAAATAACGCGCTATCCTCGCGGAATGGCTCTTGAAGGGACCGATCGAAACGAAAATGGCCGGAAGACGCGCCTATCTCGACTACAATGCCAGCGCGCCGCTGCTTGCTGCGGCGCGCACGGCAATGATTGCCGCGCTCGATATTGCCGCCAACCCGTCGTCGGTCCATGCCGAAGGTCGTGCCGCACGACGGCTGATCGAGAATGCAAGGCGCGATGTGGCGCTGCTGGTCAACGCCGGCGCCGAGCATGTCGTGTTCACCTCCGGTGCGACGGAAGCCGCCTCGACGCTGCTGACGCCGGATTGGCAGATGGGGCGCGGCACTGTCCGCATGAGCCGGCTCTATGTGTGCGAAGCCGATCATCCTTGTGTGCTGAACGGCGGGCGCTTTCCGGCAGCCCGGGTAACACGCATCGGCGTCGACGCCGACGGCATTGTCAGGCTGGACGCGCTGGCGGCGGCACTTGGCCGTCATGACAAGGCGGACGGCCTGCCGCTGGTGGCGATCCATGCCGCCAACAACGAGACCGGCGTCATCCAGCCGGTCGGGCGCATTGCCGAAATCGTCAAGGCGGCAGGCGGCATCCTGGTCGTCGACGCCGTGCAGGCAGCCGGTCGCATTCCGCTCGATGTGTCAGCGGGTTATGCCGATTACTTGATTCTGTCTTCGCACAAGATTGGCGGCCCCATGGGCATTGGCGCCATCGTCGCCGCCGCGGATCTGATGATGCCAAGGCCGTTGATCGCCGGCGGCGGCCAGGAAAAGGGTCATCGCGGCGGCACCGAAAACCTGGCCGCGATTGTCGGCTTTGGCGCAGCGGCGCGCGAGGCCCTGATCGGATTGAAGCGCATCGACGCCGTCGGCAGCCGCCGCGATGAGATCGAGGCGATCGTGAAAACGCTGGTGCCGGATGCGGAGATCTTCGGAACCGGCGCGCCGAGGCTTGCCAACACGACATTCTTCGCTATTGCGGGCATCAAGGCCGAGACGGCGCAGATCGCCTTCGACCTCGCCGGCGTGGCGCTGTCGGCCGGTTCCGCCTGTTCGTCGGGCAAGGTCGGCCCGAGCCATGTGCTGAAAGCCATGGGATACAATGACAGCCTTGGCGCTTTGCGCGTGTCCATCGGCCACGCAACGAGCGCGCAGGACATCGAACTGTTCCGCACTGCATTGGCCGGCATTGCCTCACGCCGCGCAGGCAGGGAAGAAGCCGCCTGAGCGCGGCAAACAAACGCAGGCTTTTTGGCCTGGTAGAGCCGTGCGTTTCATGGTGGCCGGGTGAATTCCCGGCAGGGACGCACTATATGGAACTTACGCCGCCTCGGGTGCCTCGCGGGTACTGGTTTCGCGGTGCCATAGTTTGAAAACTGCCGGGCCTTGACCCCGGCGTGGATGGAGAACGCTGATGCCTGCTGTGCAGGACACGATCGATCGGGTTCGAAAGATCGACGTCGACCAATACAAATACGGATTCCAGACCGAAATCGCGATGGACAAGGCCCCAAAGGGCCTGAGTGAAGACATTATCCGCTTCATTTCGGCGAAGAAGGACGAGCCGTCCTGGATGCTGGAATGGCGTCTGGAAGCGTATCGGCGCTGGGTGACGCTGGACGAGCCGAAATGGGCGCGCGTCCACTATCCAAAGATCGATTTCCAGGACCTCTACTATTATGCGGCGCCCAAGAGCACGCCAGGACCGACATCGCTGAGCGACGTCGACCCCGAACTGTTGAGGGTCTATGAAAAGCTCGGCATCCCGCTGAGGGAACAGGAGATCCTCGCCGGTGTGCAGAAGACCGACGCGTCGGAACTCGAGGAAGCCAGCGACAATGTCTACAAGTCGGGCCGCGTCGCCGTCGACGCCGTGTTCGATTCCGTGTCCGTCGTCACCACCTTCAAGAAGGAGCTGGCGCAGGCCGGCGTCATCTTCTGCTCGATCTCGGAAGCCATCCGCGAGCACCCGGATCTGGTGAAGAAGTATCTCGGCTCGGTCGTGCCGACTTCGGACAATTTCTACGCCACGCTGAATTCGGCGGTGTTCACCGACGGTTCTTTCGTCTTCGTGCCCAAGGGCGTGCGCTGCCCGATGGAACTGTCGACCTATTTCCGCATGAACGAGAAGAACACCGGCCAGTTCGAGCGCACGCTGATCATCGCCGAGGAAGGGGCCTACGTCTCCTATCTCGAAGGCTGCACGGCGCCGCAGCGCGACGAGAACCAGCTTCACGCTGCGGTTGTCGAACTGATCGCGCTCGACGATGCCGAGATCAAATACTCGACGGTGCAGAACTGGTACCCCGGCGACGCCGAAGGCAAGGGCGGCATCTACAATTTCGTCACCAAGCGCGGCGACTGCCGCGGCCACCGTTCGAAGATTTCATGGACGCAGGTCGAGACCGGCTCGGCGATCACCTGGAAATATCCGAGCTGCATCCTGCGCGGTGACGATTCCAGCGGCGAGTTCTATTCGATCGCCGTGTCGAACGGCTACCAGCAGGTCGACAGCGGCACCAAGATGATCCATCTCGGCAAGAACACGTCGAGCCGCATCATCTCCAAGGGCATCGCCGCCGGCTTCTCGCAGAACACCTATCGCGGCCAGGTCTCGGCGCACCGCAAGGCGACCAACGCCCGCAACTTCACCAACTGCGACTCGCTGCTGATCGGCGACCAGTGCGGCGCGCACACCGTGCCCTACATGGAAGCCAAGAACGCAACGGCGCAGTTCGAGCATGAGGCGACGACGTCGAAGATTTCCGAGGACCAGAAGTTCTACGTCATGCAGCGCGGCATTCCCGAAGAAGAGGCGATCGCGCTGATCGTCAACGGCTTCGTCAAGGACGTCATCCAGCAACTGCCGATGGAATTCGCGGTCGAGGCGCAGAAGCTGATTGGGATCAGCCTCGAGGGCTCGGTCGGCTGACCGGACCGAAAATTTTCAGGAAAAGAAAAAATGCTTGAAATCAGAAATTTGCATGCTCGCATCGTCGATGACGGCACCGAGATCATCCGCGGCCTGAACCTGACGGTGAAAGCCGGCGAGGTCGCCGCCATCATGGGGCCGAACGGCTCGGGAAAATCGACGCTGTCCTACATCCTCGCCGGGCGCGAGGACTACGAGGTCACCGAAGGCGACATCCTCTACAACGGCCGGTCGATCCTCGAAATGGATCCTGCCGAGCGCGCCACATCAGGCATTTTTCTCGCCTTCCAGTATCCGATGGAGATACCCGGTGTGGCGACGATGGAATTCCTGAAAGTGGCGATGAACGAGCAGCGCAAGGCGCGCGGCGAGGAGCCGCTGAAGATCCCGGAATTCCTGAAGCGCGTGAAGGATGCCGCCGCCTTGCTCGACATGGACATGGCGATGCTGAAGCGGCCGCTCAATGTCGGCTTTTCCGGCGGCGAGAAGAAGCGCGCCGAGATCCTGCAGATGAAGCTTCTGGAGCCAAAACTCTGTGTGCTCGACGAGACCGATTCCGGCCTCGACATCGATGCGCTGAAGATCGTTTCGGAAGGCGTCAACGCGTTGCGCGCGCCGGACCGCGCCATCGTCATCATCACCCACTACCAGCGCCTGCTTCAGTACATCGTGCCGGATAGTGTGCACGTGCTGTACAGGGGCCAGGTGGTCAAGTCGGGCGACAAGTCGCTGGCGCTCGACCTCGAGGCCAATGGCTATGCCGGCGTGATCGGCCAAGCTGCGTGAGATGCCAGAAGGCCAGGAAGGCAAGCCAAACAAGGCGAGACGGATGAATATACACATGACACCCCAGCGAACGCCGGCCGAAACGGCGCTGATCGACGCCTTCAGCGACCGGCTGTCGTTGCTGCCCGGCGACGGCACGGTGATGTTGAAGCGCGACGACGCCATCGAGGCGATCAAGAGCGGTCTGCCGACGCGGCGCATCGAATCCTGGCACTACACCGACCTGCGCCGCCTGTTGACTTCGGTTCCGGATTTCGATCCCGCAGCCGCCCCAAAAGCCATTGCGCCTGTCGTCGAAGGATCCGCTGTCCTGCCGGTGTTCAACGGCGTGTCGAGTGCGAAAATGCCTGAAATCGAGGGCATCGCCGTGCAGCGCCTGTCGGAGAAGCTGACCGACGGCAGCATCGCACCAGGCCTCGACCTCTATGGCGCCGACGATGCCATCGGCGCGCTGAACACCGCTTTCGTTGCCGACGGCTATTTTGTCGACATTGCCGACGGCACCGAACTGGACAAGCCGATCGAACTGCAGAACCTGCAGGCCGGCGGCCAGACGCATGTCCGCCTCAGCGTCCGCGTCGGCGCCGGCGCCAAGGCCGTGATCGTCGAGCGCCAGGCGGGCGAGGGCGCCGCACTCGTGAGTTCGGTCAGCCAGCTTCTGCTTGACGAGGGCGCCGAGGTGACCTGGCTGATCGTGCAGGAGCAGCCGGATACGGCGACGCATCTTGCCCAGTTCAAGGCGCATCTCGGCAAGAATGCGAAGCTGACGCTGTTCGTGATGAACGCCGGCGGCAAGCTGGTGCGCCAGGAGATCGTGGTCAGGACGACCGGCGAAGGCGCCGATTTCACGCTGCGCGGCATCAACCTGCTGGCCGGTGACACCCATACCGACGTGACCATGGTGCTCGACCATGCGGTGCCACATACGGCTTCGACGGAAGTGATCCGCAACGTGGTGACGGGAAGAGCGCGCGGCGTCTTCCAGGGACGCATCAACGTCCACCAATACGCGCAGAAGACCAACGCCAAGATGGCCTGCAACACGCTGCTTCTGTCGGATGACGGCGAGTTCTCGACCAAGCCTGAGCTCGAAATCTTCGCCGACGACGTCGTCTGCGGCCACGGCGCCACCGTCACCGAGATCGATCATAGCCACTTGTTCTACCTGATGGCGCGCGGCATCGACGAGAAGGCCGCTCGTGGCCTGCTGGTCAAGGCCTTCGTCGCCGAGGTGATCGAGGAACTGGACGACGAGGCGATCGTCGAGGCGCTGGAAACGAGGCTCGACGGCTGGTTCGCGGCGCACGGTTGACAGTGGGTGAGGGTTTGGCGCCTCGGCCAGCACCCCTCATCCGTCGCCTTCGGCGACACCTTCTCCCAGGGGAGAAGGAAGAGCGCCTCTCCTTCTCCCCTTGTGGGAGAAGGTGGATTGGCGCGAAGCGCCAAGACGGATGAGGGGTGCTGGAAGGAACGCGGCGTAGCAAGGACTTCGAGATGGACCAGAAAGTCGAAAACATCCCCTACGACGTCGAGGCGATCCGCCGCGACTTTCCGATCCTGTCGCGGGAAGTCTACGGCAAACCGCTGGTCTATCTCGACAACGGCGCTTCGGCGCAGAAGCCGCAGGCCGTGCTCGACGCCATCCAGCACGCCTACGCCCAGGAATATGCCAACGTCCATCGCGGGCTGCATTTCCTGTCGAATGCCTCGACCGACGCCTTTGAGAACGCGCGCAAGATAGTGCAAAGATTTCTCAACGCGCCAAGCACCGACAACATCGTCTTCACCTCGAACACGACCGCGGCGATCAACACCGTTGCTTATGGTTATGGCATGCCCAATATCGGCGAGGGCGATGAAATAGCCCTGTCGATCATGGAACACCATTCCAACATCGTGCCGTGGCATTTCATCCGCGAGCGCCAGGGCGCGAAGCTGGTCTGGGTGCCGATCGACGATCTCGGCGTCTTCCATATCGAGGAGTTCGAGAAGCGGCTGAGCGATCGCACAAAACTGGTCGCCATCACGCACATGTCGAATGCGCTGGGCACGGTGACGCCGATCAAGGAGATCGTCCGTATCGCGCATGCGCGCGGCATTCCGGTGCTGGTCGATGGCAGCCAGAGCGCCGTGCACATGCCGATCGACGTGCAGGACCTCGACTGCGATTTCTTCGTCTTCACCGGCCACAAGGTTTATGGGCCCTCGGGCATCGGCGTGCTCTACGGCAAGAAGGACATGCTGGAGCGCATGCGCCCGTTCATGGGCGGCGGCGAGATGATCGAGGAGGTGACGCAAGACATCGTCACCTACAACGATCCGCCGCACCGTTTCGAGGCCGGCACGCCGCCGATCGTCCAGGCGATCGGGCTGGGTGCGGCGCTCGAATATATGGAAAAGATCGGCCGCGAGCGCATCGCCGCCCACGAGGCCGATCTCAGGGATTATGCCCATCAGCGGCTGCGCGCCATCAATTCGCTGCGCATCTTCGGCGATGCGCCTGACAAGGGCGCCATCATCTCCTTCGAGCTGCAAGGCATTCATGCCCACGACGTGTCGATGGTGATCGACAGGCAAGGCGTCGCCGTCCGTGCCGGCACCCATTGCGCCCAGCCGCTGTTGAAACGTTTTGGCGTAACCTCCACATGCAGGGCATCGTTCGGCATGTATAACACCAGAGCCGAAGTCGACGCTTTGGCCGATGCGCTCGAAAAAGCGCGAAAGTTCTTCGGATGACGATCATGGATGATGCAGGCCACACCGCTGAGACCACGTCGGAAACGGTAACCAATGAGGTGGTTTCCGCCTCGGCCATTCCCGCCGACGAACTGGCACGGCTGACCGACGACATCGTTTCGGCGCTGAAGACGGTCTACGACCCAGAAATCCCGGCCGACATCTATGAGCTCGGCCTGATCTACAAGATCGACATCGAGGACGACCGCTCGGTCAAGATCGACATGACCCTGACCGCGCCGGGCTGCCCGGTGGCCGGCGAAATGCCGGGCTGGGTGGAAAATGCCGTCGGCGCCGTCGAAGGCGTTTCCGGCGTCGAGGTCAACATGACCTTCGATCCGCCCTGGTCGCCCGACCGCATGTCGGAAGAGGCGCAGGTCGCGGTGGGCTGGTATTGAGGCGCACTTGCGCCAGGCAGAAAACTTCACCATTTTAGGTGAAGACTCATTCCGCAGGCCTTGAACCTGCGCGAACGCGGAGAAAAAGAATGGGACGCTTCGCCGTCATCACGATGACCGAAAGGGCTGCCGATCGGGTTCGCGAGATCGTCGCGACCCGTGAGAATGCGCATGGCATTCGCCTTGGCATCAAGAAGGGCGGCTGCGCCGGTATGGAATATACGGTCGATCTGGTGACCGAGCCCAACACCAAGGACGATCATATCGAGCGCGACGGCGCCCATGTCTATGTCGCGCCTGAGGCAGCGCTTTTCCTGTTCGGCACCGAGATGGATTTCGAGCAGACGACGCTGCGCACCGGCTTCACCTTCCGCAACCCGAACCAGAGCTCGGCCTGCGGCTGCGGCGAATCGGTGGAGCTCAAGCCGGCCGATCTGAAGGCCCTGGCCGAGGCGCGCGCATCGGCCTGATCTTCCTTCGCCCCCGTGTCTCACTCATCCGGCCCTTCGGGCCACCTTCTCCCCGCTGGGGAGAAGAGGCTTGCATCAACGCTGGCCACCTCCTCTCCCCTCGGGGAGAGGTCGGATTGCCCCGAATTGCCCTTCGCAATTCGGTTGGCAATCCGGGTGAGGGGGCTTAGCCTATGTAAACGGGGAGAAGGGACCTAATCCACCCACATTCCCGTTCGTTTGTGCCAGTCTGCGATCGATTCCTCGGGATAGACGTCGAAGACCTTGTCGTCCTTGCCGATTTCGGGCTCGACCCAGTTCGCCTTGTATTTCAGCATGAGGTGCACCTTTTCAGGCGGTTTCGGCAGGTCTGTGTCGATCGCCGAGGCGAAGGGGTGGACCAGTTCCGGCCAGGTCCGGTCATAGAGCCACAGTGCCGAACCACATTTTTTGCAGAAATTCCGCTCGCCTGACGAGATCTCGCATTGCGGATGCTCGTCGTCCTCGATCTCGGCCTGGTAGACGCCAAGATGGCGCTTGCCCTTGATTTTCAGCGTCTCGAAATCGGCACCGAGATTGATGGCAAAGCCACCGCCGCCCTGCTGCTTGCGGCAGATCGAGCAGTAGCACAGCATGAACGGCACCGGCGTGTGGCTTTCCACCTCGAAGCGGACGGCATTGCACCGGCAGGACCCTTTGAGCAGAAGCGGCATGAAAAACTCCGACGAAATTGGCTTTCAACTTGTCAGGATGGCGCCGGCTGCGGCGATGACAAGGGGAAATCCGGGTGACATGATCGCCGCATGGACAATGAACGCATTGCCGAACTTTTCGAAGGCCTCGGACCGGTCAGCATTCGCAAGATGTTCGGCGGCAAGGGCATCTATTTCGACGGCGTGATCGTCGCCATCGTCATTCGTGACGAATTGATGCTGAAAGCCGATGCGGAAAGCGCGCCCGAATTCGAGGCGGCCGGCTGCCGGCAATGGACCTATACGGGGTCGCGGCACGGCAAGCTGGTGTCGATGCCGTATTGGAGCGTTCCCGACAGCGCCTTCGACGACCCGGATGAGATGGCGGTCTGGGCACGCCTGGCCTATGAGGCGGGGCTGCGTGCCGGCAAATAGGTGCGTCCGCTAGCCACTCAGCTAAAGACAATCGCTCCAGGTTGGCGCCGACCCTCTCCCCCGGGGGGGGGGGGGGGGGGGGGGGGGGCCGGCGCCCCCCGCCCCCGCCCCCCCCCCCGGCGGGGGGGGGGGGGGGGGGGGGGGGGGGGGGGGGGGGGGGGGGGGGGGGGGGGGGGGGGGGGGGGGGGGGGGGG
>NZ_JBVVPV010000056.1:0-33865 GCF_055811735.1 Mesorhizobium sp. WSM4850
CTCGCGTGACACTGGTTTCAGCGGACGGCAGGGAGATAGCGTATCGCGATGTCGAACCGGGTGACATTTTCGGGGAGCTCGGAGGCATTGACGGGATTGCACGCTCTGCCAGCGTAGTCGCGCTGGAGGCAACCCGCGCTGCACGGCTGTCCGGCACAGCATTCCGGGATATCGTGATGACCCACCCGACTTTTGCCTGGATGCTGCTTGAGCATCTGTCTGCCCAGCTCCGGCGCATGACCGAGCGGGTATTCGAATACAGCACTTTGGTCGTGCGAAAACGGCTGATCGTCGAGCTCCTGCATCGGGCGGAGAAAGCCGCACTCGTGGACGGCGAGGTGTCCATAAGCCCGGCACCGACGCATTCCGAGCTGGCGGCAACGATGAGCACGCACAGGGAAGCGGTCTCGCGCGAAATGAGCGACCTCGCCAAGAGAGGCCTGATCGAAAAGCGCGGCAGCAGGTTATTGCTGCATGACGTCTCGGCACTACGGGCGCTGGTCGACAAGAAGGAATAGCGAAGGCTGTCGCTGCGGCGGGGGGCACCGCACGTTTCATACTCCTCGGCCGCAAGTGATTATTCCTTCCGGCAAACCGGGCAACCTAGCGTGCCAGCGCGCGGGTCGGGCTTTGATCGCTTCACCCCTTGCAAGAATCATGACTGGCTTCTTGATGCGGGCACGGAACGTTATCCCCAGCCTGCTTGCAGACTTACAAGGGCGGATCGAAGGGTGAAGCCGCATGGACGTTGAATACCAAATCTTCGTCAGCTCGACCTACGCCGATTTGGTGGACGAAAAACGGTCGGTCATCGAGGCCGTTCTTAACCTCGGGCATATTCCTGTGGTGATGGCGGCATTCCAAGCCAGCGACGACACTCAATGGGATTACATTAAGCGGCGCATCGATGACAGCGACCCTTCGAGCCCGCCCAGTTAAAGGTGCAGTTCTCGATCCCGAAGCGATCCTTGGATCGGGAGGCGGGGCCACATCACAATTCGTTCGTGCAGTCGACCTCAGTCGCAGATCTCTCAGAGGCTCTGGCGGAGCGTCTCGCTTTTCCCTACAACCCCAGGGCGGGCGGCCCGATGATAAATCCATAGATCCTACCGCGGGCGGTTTATGCCAGTAATGGCGATTCCGGTCGAGCCGGCTCCATGATCTATTCAGCCGGCGATCGCAGCCGACCGATTGAAGATGATGGTCACCTTGGTTCCTTCACCGACGGCCGAGGTGACGTCGAACTGCGCCTTGGCATTTTCGGTCAGCGACCGCGCGATGAGGGCTCCGAGTTTACCGGGTGCAGGCCATGTCACACCCTCAGGCAGACCGATACCGTCGTCAGCGACCACGACCCGGCAACCATTGCCGTCCACTATGCTCCGCAGCGTGATTGTCCCTCCCTCCCGACCTCTGAAGGCATGCTTCAGCGCGTTTGTAAGAAGCTCGTTCACAACCAGTCCTGTCGGCATGGCGACATTTATCGAAACCGGATAGGTGTCGACCTTCATGTCGAGGCGGATACCCTCCACCGCGTGAGAGGTCATCACGGCGGAGGCTATCTGGCTCAGATAGACGCCCAAATCGATCTCGTCCTTGTCATCCTCACCAGACAGCGCTTGATACAGGATCGCGAGTGCGTCAACGCGCCCAGCCAGCCGCTCAAATCGCTTCTTGTCTGGCTCGACTGCGTTCCGAGTTTCCATTCGGATGAGCGCAGTGATCATTTGCAGGTTGTTCTTGACCCTGTGCTGCAGCTCGCGGAGGAGCGTATCTTTCTCCCGGATCCGCTCCTCAATGGACAGTTTGTCCGCATCGCTATGGGCAGACACATCCACCAGGGCGACAAGCCGAAAGCAGAGCTTGCCGTCGTCGTCCTCGATGACATTCGAATAGACGTCTACGATCGCTGAACCTGAGCCTTTTCGCTCGAGGCGGAAGGTTCCAATGAAGTCCGTTTGTGTGACAATCGCTTCATCGATCCGCTGATCGAAGGGCGCTTTCACCGCACTCCCCGAAAGCCCCTTCCAATTCTCCTGCTCAAGGCGAGCGGCGGCAAGCCCGGAAAGCTTCTCGAATTCTGGATTGGCGTAGACCACCGTCTCGCCATCCCTCAGATCCGATACCGCAATGGCGATAGGAACTTGGTCGAGGAACTTCTTGAACTGTTCACTTTCGAGCGCAGTCGCAAGTTCGGGAGTGTCGAGCAATTGTTCGACAGGCTCGTGCCTATTATCGTCGGATGTCATCCGTTGAGCCCGGTCCTTTTCGCCGTGTAGCAACAGCCATACCCGTGAAGTTAGCTATACGCCTGACATCAGATCAAGGCTACAACACCTAGGCTGTGGTTTGGCGCTGAACGCATTTGATCGTTTCACGATTGTTGGTGAAACCGCGAACGGTATCGTCAACGATGACGCGAGTGCTCCTAGGTCCGGATGAGCCCACTCATGGTATCCAACGCATCTTTATGAGTCGTCGCCAGAGGTCGGTACGGGAGGAGGTGTGGTTTCCTCGCCGTCTCCGGACGAAGCGTGCCGAGGCCTCACGTAATCGCGGTCGATCTTGCCTTCCTCAGCCTTGTAGAAATACTGGCTAGCGATGAGCCAACCTTTGAGAGGCCGAAGCGGGGGGATGCAAGTGATGAGCATGAAGGGCAGCGTGGTCAGCAGATGGACCCAGTACGGTGTCTCAAAAGCGACCTGCTGCCATACGCCAAGAAGAACGCTCGGCACACATGCAAAGCAGATTACGAAGAACGCGGGACCATCAGCGGGATCTGCAAACGAGTAGTCGAGATCGCACACTTCGCATTTAGGCTTAAGCGTCAGGAACCCGTTGAAAAGATGCCCTTTCCCACAACGGGGGCACAAACCGCGGACACCCGTGAGAACCGGTTGAAGTGGAGGCCATTCGTCAGTCATAATTGGTGCTCAAGATTGCCGTATTGAACGAGCATGGGCGTCGGCCTGAATCGTGCTCGATCACCAGTGATCGTCCCTTCACGGTTTGCCTGGAAACACTGGCCAGAACCATTTCCCCGTTGGATGTTCCACGCGCCATTGGCGAGCAGGGATCTCTTTGACGTCGCGCGCCGTGCCTTCGCGTCTTCCTCCTGCTGCCGGGAAAAATGCGATCATCGCGGCCGGTGGTAAGCGCGAGCTCGATCGACAGCAGTGCCTTCGCATCGACCTTGAAGCCTGCCATGGCGGTGACCTCCTTGATCCGGGTCTCGCTTAAAAGTCGAAGTCGCTCAAGCCTGGGTGATCGTCCGGTCGGCGGCCGAGCGGCCAGCGGAACTTGCGGTCCGCTTCCGTGATCGGATGCTCGTTGATGCTGGCATGGCGCGCGCGCATTAGCCCGTCTTCGGCGAACTCCCAGTTCTCGTTGCCGTAGGCACGAAACCACTGACCGCTGTCGTCGTGGTATTCATAGGCATAGCGAACGGCGATGCGGTCACCCTGAAAGGCCCAAAGCTCCTTGATCAGGCGATAATCGAGCTCGCGGTTCCATTTGCGCGTCAGGAAGGCCTCAGCCTCGGCACGGTTGGTTGCGAATTCGGCGCGATTGCGCCAGCGAGTGTCGACTGTATAGGCAAGCGCGACCTTGGCGGCATCGCGGCTGTTCCAGCCATCTTCGGCAAGGCGGACCTTCTCGATGGCGGACTGTTCATTGAAAGGGGGAAGCGGCGGACGGGACATTGATAAGTTCCTTG
The DNA here is from genome assembly GCF_055811735.1 of Mesorhizobium sp. WSM4850. Classification (NCBI taxonomy): domain Bacteria; kingdom Pseudomonadati; phylum Pseudomonadota; class Alphaproteobacteria; order Hyphomicrobiales; family Phyllobacteriaceae; genus Mesorhizobium; species Mesorhizobium sp. WSM4850. Next base: position 3,716 of record NZ_JBVVPV010000056.1, read on the forward strand.
TTTGTGCAGCGCTGAAAGGATGGGAGGGTGGTCGCAGGAAACGACCACCCTTCGTTGGTCATGCGGCAAGGCGATCGATACGTGGAAAATCGATTTCGGTGCCCAGAGCTTCGTTGACGTAGTTGGTGAAGGTGTTCAGCGCGACATGCGCGATGATCTCGAGAATTTCGGCATCGCCGTAACCGGCGGCGCGGACCTTTTCGATTTCGTCCGGCGCCACCGAGCCGCGCGCGTCGACAAGGGCGCGGGCGAATTCGACAGCGGCGGCAGCCATTGGATCTTTCGAGGTGCCGCGGCGGTTCGCCTCGATTTCGCTCTCGTCCAGCCTGGCGAATTTTGCGCCGGTATAGGTATGCGCGGACAGGCAGTAATCGCAACCATTAGCCTCGGCCATGGTCAGGGCGTTCTGCTCGCGGGTGGCCGGAGCCAGCTTTCCCTTGCCGAGAGCGCCCTGCAGCGCCGTCAGGCCGTTCAGAGCGGCGGGGCTGTTCGACACCAGGCGAAAGATGTTCGGCACGGAGCCGATCTGCTTCTGGACGGCTTCAAGCACAGGGCGGGACGCTTCCGGTGCATCGTTGATTGTGGCGGGCGTGGGAATGCGGGACATGTCTATCTCCTTGATTTGGTTTTGAAAGGCTGTCCCTTTCGTCCCCGATAAGATGCTCCGGCCTGGACGATGATGAACGTCGAAAAGGCGGACGATACTCTTGCGTCAGACGCATCAATGACGAGTATCAGAGTTCGAGTTGGATCTGGTTTCCCCCGTCGTTTCTTGGGCGGGGACTGCGCAGCACAGCAGCGCTTCGCCTTCGCCAATCGCCGCCGTCGGCTCCTTGACGTAGGTCACTGCACTTTTGGTGAGCTTGGTGCGGCATGATGTGCTCCAAAGCAGGCGGTCGGGCTCATTCCTGATGATGAGCCCACTCGGCTGGTATCCAACGCATCTTTCCGCCGTCGGCCACGATTCGTCCCAAGCCTGGGAAAGGCATGTGGGTGGCCGCGATCAGGGCTTTTTCCTCGGCCGCACGCGGAAAAAATCGTTCGCGCATGATCTGCGCGGCCGGTCGGTCCTGCTCGAACAGGAAGCCGACCTCCGGATTCGAGGGATGGACAACAGGGAAGAGCATGTCCGAAACCATCAGCAGACTTTGTCCGCCATCCTCGATGCGGACTCCGATGTGCCCGGGCGTGTGGCCGGTCAGGTCGATGATTGAGACGCCCGGTGTGATCTGACGTTCGCCATCCATTGCCTGCAGGTTTGGATAGAGGCGGACCAGTTCCAAAGATGCATCGAAGCTGGGTTTCAGGAACTCCGGAGCTGAAATTCTCTTCGCGGGATCAGTCCAGTACGCGACGTCACGGCGATCGACGTACACGTCAGAATTCGGGAAGTTCCGGCTTCCACCGGCCACCAGGCCGCCGAGGTGATCGACATGCATATGCGTGACGATGACCGCCCCGATATCTTCTCTCGTGATTCCCATTGTTTCGAGCGCACCAGGGAGCTGTCCCGTTTTGCCCATCGCGCCGGCGGGGCCGGTGTCGATCAGGATCAGGCGCTCGCCGTCATCGACGAGATACTGGTTAAATACGAAGCGGATGCCTCCGGGCTTGGCCGCCGATATCGCCTGCGCTCGTTCCTCAACTTGTTCGGGCGTGCTCCCGGGGAAATAGCCGAAGGGCATATCGGCAAACCCGTCCACTAGCGCGGTTACGGTGAAGCGGCCGATCCTGATTTGTGCTGAGGGCACGAGCGCTTTGGGATCGGCAGTCCGCGCTTTCGCGGTATTCACGCTGGCGGCCAAAGCGGAGCCTAGTGCAACTGGGACCGCAGGGATTGCGAAGGCAAAGGCTCTGCGCGAAAGATTTGTCATGAGTTTCTCCTGCTGAACGAAAGTTCTCTTCGGCACTGGGTATCGGGGTTGATTTTGGCGTGCGGGCGCATCAACCCGGCGCTTACGCTCTCCAGACGCGCTGGACAGATAGACTTTCACCGGCGCGTCGTCGGTGGCCACCCATAGATGCCCAATTACTATCTGGGTTCTTGAGCAGAATATCTGGCTGCTCGCAGCACAAAGTCGGGCTTTCGGTCATTCTATTACCTTGTGTAGTACCAGTTAAAATAATAGCCTGGCCCGCATCTTGGACGCTCATACTTGCGCCATACCGCCATCGACAAAGAATTCGACGCCATTTACAAAGCTGCTTTCTTCCGACGCCAAGAAAAGCGCCGCTGCTGCGATTTCGTCCGGACGTCCCATGCGTCCCAGAGGAGTCTGGGCGATTAAAAACTCCGTCATCTGACGACCTTGTTCGAGATCAGGCGTTAAGCCGTGCAAACCCGGCGTCGAAGTCGCGCCCGGCGACAGGACGTTCACCCGGATCCCGGAACCTTTCAGATCGAGAATCCAGCTCCGGGCGAAGCTGCGAATCGCTGCTTTGCTCGCGCCGTAGACGCTGAAAGCAGGGGATCCGTGGCTTCCAGTAGTGGAACCGGTCAAAATAATCGAGCCACCGCCCTGCATCAGCGGCAATGCCTTCTGGACGGTAAACAGCGTGCCTTTAACGTTGACGCCGAAGGTTGTGTCGAAATGCGTCTCCGTAATCTCGCCCAGCGGCATGAACTCGCCAAGCCCGGCATTTGCGAAGAGGATGTCGATGCGGCCCTTCTGGGCCGTGACGGTCTCATACAGTCGGTCGAGGTCCTGAGCACTGGAAACATCGCTGCGAACGCCAGTGACGTTGTCACCTAACGACGCGACGGCTTTATCCAGTTCGGGCTGGCGCCGTCCCGTTATGAACACGTACGCGCCCTCCTCCATAAAGCGCTTTGCACTTGCCAGGCCGATACCGCTATTTCCGCCGGTAACGAGAGCGATCTTTCCGTCTAATTTTCCCATGATGGGTTCCAGTGCGCATGGCTGCGGAGGCAGCGGTTTAAAGTTTAACTGAAAGCTGCAGTGCTCCTCGCCGGGCTGGTCATACGCCCGCGTAAGCGAGCCTGGTGAAGAAGGCGGGATTCATGATGAACTGTCTCGGCGCCAGCCAACCTCCCGCCTCGGCGAAAATAGCCGAGGCTAGGCAGCACAGGCAGAAGCCGCGGCGAGACAAATTGATTGTATGCGCGGTGGGCATCGTGCTCTCCTACGCCATGTAGTCTCAGGCTAGAGGGCCTCGCCGGGAGCCTCACCCTTTGATGAAATCCAGGATGTCCTGGTTCAGCCGGTCCTTGTGGGTCGTCGGTTCCAACGTCGAAGAGGATCAGGTCCTTCTCGGTCCGGATCAGCGGAACGTTGCATTTCGCATCGATGGCGCCGCTGCTCCCGCCAAGCCGTTTCTCGATGTCGACCCATTCGGCAGACATCGCGTCCGGTGCGACGACCTCCGCCGGCAGCATAAAATGGCCGTCGCTCAGCACCGTGATGTTGAAGGAACCGTGGCGGAAGCGGTGGGGCGAGGCGGCCATGGCGCGCCATGGCCGCACTGAAGAGCAGCCGACAAACCCGGCGGCGCCGGCAAGGAAGGTGCGTCGATCAAGTCTCATGGCCCAATCTCCTGATCTCGAATTGTCTGGTGGCTGCAGCCAACAGCGCAGCGACGGCGGCAGACGGCGGCCAGGCTCCGTCGCCGAGGATGAGCAGGCCATCTCCCGCGCCCTTGGGGAGGATATCCAGCAGGCTCGGTAGAACGGCGATCGGCTTGCCTGCCTGCAGGAACTGAGCGATCAGCGCCCGGCCGAGTTGCGATCAGCGTCGCGCCAGAGCGCGCCCGGCTCGCCGACGCAGAAACCGCCGTGAAAATCCTCCTCGAACAGCTCGCCGAATCTGAGCGTGTTGGCGAGATCGTCACGGGCGCGGCGGTCGGCCTGGAACCGCCTTGCAAGCTCGTCGGCTTCCGCTCCCAGTCGCGTGAAACGCGTGGGCCAGGGGTAGCCGCCGCACATCGACGCTACAAGCACCTCGGCGCCCGCATCCTGAAGCGCGTAGTAGACCCCCAGGAACTGCTCGAGCCCGACGTTGCCGGCTTCCGAGGACCGACTGAGCATGACGGCTATGCGAAGCGGCGCGCCCGTGGACGTCATCTCGGCCCCCTGACAATCACTCGACTCCGGCCAATGCCAACCGCACCGGCACGCGCGCGGCGATCCATCGCAGCACGTGGGCGATCACCTCCTTGCGGCCGAGATCGTTGAGCAGGTCGTGGAAGTGGCCCGGGTAGAGCTTCAGCGTCTTGTCGGCGGAGCCGGCGGTGTCGAAGAACAGCTGGCTGCCGGCAGGCTTGGTTGCCTTGTCTGCCGTGCCGTGTAAGATCAAGACCGGCAGCGTGATCAGCGGAAAGTCGCGCTTCAGCCGCTCGTTTGCGCGAATCAGTGCTGCGACTGTGCTCGTCGGCTGGACCTCCTTATCGATCAACGGATCGTCGTTCATCGATGTCACAATCGCCGCATCGCGCGAAAAATCCTCGTTGTTCAGCCGCAGGACGTGAAAATGCGGCGCGACGTGGCTGAGCCCCTTGACGACCACGAGAGCGAAATCCGGCGCGTACACCTGGAACGCAAAGCTCTCGCATATGAATCCGGAGAGCTCGGCCTGATGGTCCAGCGCATAGGTGGTCGAGACCACGCCGCCTGCACTGTGGCCCAGCAGGAAGACAGACAATCCGGGCTCCCGCTGCTTGGCGAGCTGGATCAGCATCGATAGATCGTCGACATACTCAGTGACGTTCTCGACGAAAACCGCTCGCCGTCGGACTTCCCGCGACCGCGCAACTCGAGGGCGTAGACGGCGTGGCCGGCGGCGGCCATCTGCTCGGCGGCCCAGAAGTACTGGCCGCTATGTGAGTTAACGCCGTGGCAAATCGCCACGACCGCGCTCGGTCTGGACGCAGGGTGCCAAGAGCGCACGAAGATCCTTGGGCCGTCCGCGCGCTCCAGATATTCCTCCGCCATAGCGGTCGTGGTCGAGGTCATGGCAAGTCTCCTCTTTCGCTTGCGGTGAGCTCTTGATGAAGGCGAGCAGGTCCGCGTTGACGATGTCGGGATGCGTCGTGCACAGGCCATGCGGAAGACCGGCATAGGTCTTCAGCGTTCCGTTCCTGAGAAGCTTGGCGGACAGCGGAGCGGAGTCGGCGTACGGCACGATCTGATCGTCGTCGCCGTGCATGACGAGCACCGGAACATCGATCTTCTCCAGGTCGTCGGTGAAGTCGGTTTCCGAGAACGCCTTGATGCAATCGTAGTGCGCTTTGGCGCCGCCCATCATGCCCTGCCGCCACCAATTGTCGATGATGCCCTGCGAAACCTTCGCGCCCGGCCGGTTGAAACCGTAGAAGGGACCGGAGGGCACGTCGTAGTAAAATTGCGCCCGGTTCGCGACCAGCGCCGCGCGAAACCCGTCGAACACCTCGATCGGCAGGCCGCCCGGGTTCTTGGCGGATTTCACCATGATCGGCGGCACCGCGCCTATCAGCACCGCTTTGGCGACGCGACCCGATTTTGCGCGAGCTACGTAATGCGCGACCTCGCCGCCGCCGGTCGAATGGCCGATATGGACGGCATTCTTCAGGTCGAGCGCCTCGGCCAGTTCGGCAACGTCGGCCGCGTAGGTGTCCATCTCGTTGCCGGTGTCGGACTGTGTTGAGCGGCCGTGGCCGCGGCGATCATGCGCGATGACCCGGTAGCCGTTGTGCAGGAAGAACAGCATCTGGTTGTCCCAGTCGTCGGCGCTGAGCGGCCAGCCGTGATGGAAGACGATTGGCTGTGCGTCCTTCGAACCCCAGTCCTTATAGAAAATCTCGGTGCCGTCCTTCGTGGTGATGAAGCCCATGTTCTGTCGTCCTTCGCTGGGTTGAGTGGTGGATTCAGCGGAAATCGCCTGCGCCGCATATGCCGGCAGAAGGGTCGCCGCTCCGGCAGTGATGCCTGCTGCGAGCATCTCGCGGCGGGTGAGTTGGATCGGATGCAGGGTGGCGCTCACGGCTGTGACTCCTCGCCGAGGAAGCGAATGACCTCGTCGCCGAACTCGCGCGGGTACTGGAACAGGAAGGCGTGGCCGGAGTCCGGGTAGACGATCAGCCGCGCGTTCGGGATCGCCTGCGCCAGGGCGTAAGACTGGAGCGTTGGGATCATGACGTCTTCGTTCCCGTTCGCCACCAGCACCGGCTGGCGGATCGCCCCGACACGATTGAGAAGCGATGTTTCCGGCGTCCCTAGATCCCCTGCGGCGGCAAGCATTGCCTTCCAGGTTTTTTCGCTCACTAGCCTCGCAAATGAATCCTTGCGCTCCCGTAGCCGAGCGAGGTGCGCACGTCCGGCCGCCTGGCTGGTTTGCGTGTCCTTGAAAAAGAGGAAGAGGAAGTCGTCGTCTGTGTTTGTCGGCTTGGTGGCGACCTCAATCGCCATGGGATTCAGGTTTGCGCCCTCGACATAGCCCGCGCCGCTACCGGCGATGACCAGCCTGCGCACGAGGCCGGGCCGCTGGAGCGTCAGTTCCTGCGCGACGAGGCCGCCGAAGGAGAAGCCCAGCAGATCGACCTGCTTGAAACCCAGGCCGTCGATGAAGGCGCCGGCGTTCCTCGCCCAATCGGCCATGCGGAGAGGGGCCTCGCCGCCGGAGCGGGCCACGCCGATATTGTCGAATATGACGACGTATCGGCTTGCCGCGACATGATCGAGGAATGCCGGGTCCCATTCGTCCATCGTCCCGCGAAAGCGGTTGAGGAGAACCAGAGGCGTTCCGGACTGCGTCCCGAGCGTCCGGTAGGCGTAGGCGACGCCGTCGACGTCGAACGTTTTCGTCTCCACGCAGGCGGCGTCGCAGAACCCAGTCTGGCTGGGTTCTGCCGAGGTGGTCGGGTTGGCCGAGGTGATCAGGACGGCGAGCAGTGCAGTGCCGGCCAGACCGGCGACGACCGCTTGACGTAAGGATGTACTGCGGGTTGAAGTCATCGCTCTTTCCCTCTGCGCGCTTCGTTCGATGACGAGACAGTTGCGCAGTGGAGCGGCGTGAACCAGTTAATCGTTGCTAAACGGCGCTAACCAGCTTGTTTAGCGTTACCAGACTGGCCACCGAACGCGCCTCCAGGGCCAACGCGCCTTGATCTCGCGCCATTTCGATCGCGCGCTGGAGGAGCAGCCGGGCCTCAGTCGGGCGCGAGGCCTGTTCGGCAAGTATCTTGCCTTTCTGGTGCAGCAGTTCCGGGCAGTACCAAGCCTCGCCACTCGACCTGCAGCGCGCCAGAGCGTCGTCGAGCAGCGCCACGGCTTCCAGCTCCTGGCCAATCCTCGCCAGCCCGGAGGCGAGTATCGATTGGAAGACAGTGTGGTAAAGATAGAATCCCGCACGATCCAGCCGGTCGAGAGCTTCGCCGACGAGTGTGACGCCCGTTGCGGCGTCTCCGGTTCGAATCAGGATATCGCCCTCGAAACATTCGGCATAGGCATGCCAAACGTCGAGCGCGTGGTCGTGCGTGCGCCGATGCAGCATGTCCGTATAGCGCTCGGCGCGTGCGAGGTCACCGGCCATCAGCGACACCGGACAGGCGGCGTCCGACAGGGCGTGGCACAATGTGAGATTGTGGCCCGCGGCAAGAGCGGCGCTGACCATATCGTCGATCTCACGCAGGGCCTCTTCTGTTTTGCCGCGCAGCCACAGCAGACGCGCCAGAGTAATGCGGGCGGTGATGCGTTGATCGTATTGAAAGCGCGCCAGATGCGATCCGTTCGACGGCGGGCGATAGGCATCCAGCATGCGCCGAACATGGCTTTCCGCGGCTGGCTGATCGCCCAGCAGATGCAGTGCCCTTGCCTTCATCCTCTCACCGATCAACTGGTCCGAGACGTCTGCCGAACGCTCAGACAGCGCGCAGAACGCCTCGGCCCTTTCGAGCGCCGCTCGAGGTTCGCCGCCGTTTGTCCGATCGACCCACAGCGCCCAAAGCGCGCGCAGCTGGAAGTCGACATCATCGACCTTCTGGGCGATCTTGAATGAGCGCGTCCAGGCTTGCGCGCCGCCGGGCCGTCCTGAAATCGCGCGCATGTGCGGAAAGCCAAGGGCCGCATGAAGCCGCATCAGGCTTTGCTGATCGGCGTCGGGCTGTCGTTCGAGCCAATCCAGCGCTTGCCTTACCCGCAACAGGCATTCGTCGACCAGCGAAAGATGGTACCACAGCGGAATTGCCGCGACTATCATTGCAACGCCGGCCGCCGCGTCGCCGCCCGGCGAGAAGCACCAGTCGAGCGCAGCCCTGAGATTGCCGACGTCGCGGGCGAAGCCGTCCACCCAGCCGGCGTCCTGCTCATGCGGCGCGGCACATTCGAGCAGGCTCCGATAGTGGACTGCGTGGCGGCGCGAAGCGTCTTCCCGCGACACGGCGACCGAAAATTTCTCGGCTGCGTAGGCGCGAGTCATGTCAAGCAGGCGATAGCGCACCGGATAGGCATTGCGATCAACGACCACGAGCGACTTCGCGGCAAGGTCGATGATGCACTCTTCGACGTCGCCGCCACTTTCACCCGATACCACTGCGCGCGCCGCCGCCAGCGTAAAATCCTGATTGAACACCGAAAGCTGCGCGAGAGCGGCCTGCTGTGCCGGGGAAAGCAGGGAAAAGCTCCACTCCATCGTCGCGCGAAGCGTCTGGTGGCGTGGCAGAGCCGTGCGTCGTCCACGCGTCAGGATGTCGAAATTAGACCGCAGCGATTCCGCAACGCCGGCAATGCCGAACGTATCAACGCGCCCCGCAGCCAGTTCGATAGCGAGCACGATGCCATCGAGGCGGCGGCAGATATCGGCCACCACCGGGGCGTCGGCGTCGCTCAAAGAATAGCCTCCAAGGCTTGCCGAAGCGCGCTCGACGAACAGCTGGACCGCAGCAAAATCCAGTGCCCTTGCCGCATCCAGCTTCTCGTCCGGCCCCGGGCAGTCCAGCGGCGGCAAGCGCAGAACCCATTCGGGCGCGACCCGAAGCGGCTCCCTGCTGGTCGCCAGGATCGTCACGTGCCGCGTCCTGGTGATCAGTTCCTCGGCGATCGCCGCGACTTCGTCGATGAGGTGCTCGCAGCAGTCGAGGACGAGGAGCATCGAGCGATGACTAAGCTTGTTCGCCAGCTCAGCGAGCGGATCGGTCGAGGCGAGCACTAAGCCCGCTGCGGTGGCGATCAGCTCGGTGATCAGCGCTCCAGTGGCAATCCCGGAGAAATCGACGAACGCCGTGCCGTCCGAATAACCATCATCCAGGCGTTGAGCAAGAGCGAGCGCTACTGTCGTCTTTCCAATGCCTCCCGGACCGACGAGGGTGAGCAGCCTTTGCTCGGGCAGCTGCCCCTCGAGCTGATCGAGAACCGCCTCTCTCCCGATGATCCGGTTGGCCAGCCGGGGTAGCGGCAGTCGGGCTATCGTGGGTTGCTGGCCATCGGCCCGCGTCGGCGACTCCTTGCGCGTGACCGGCGCCACGAAGCTGTAGCCGCGATTTGGAATGTTCGAGATATATTGCTGCGCCTCGGGGCCGTCGCCGAGAATCTTGCGCAGCGACGTGATGTGGACGCGCAGGTTGTTTTCCTCGACGAACATGTTTCGCCAGACCTGGGAGACGAGCTCGTCTTTGGAAACGATCTCTCCGGCGCGCGACACCAGGACGATGAGGATATCCAAAGCGCGGCTGCCAATCCTCAGCCTTTCGTCGCCCCGCATAAGCAGGCGCTCGGCCGGCACCAGCGTAAACGAACCAAAGGAGAGTGCGGCGCCCGGTGTCACATTCCAAACCTAGTGGGTGCAACGAAGTTTCAGATTTCCACGAGAAGCAGGTCTGTGTGAAGCTATACCTTGGATTCATGACTTGCACGCCTCGGTTCCAACGTTCGCTTCGGCCCCGACTCTGACGGTCGGCAACGCGCCTGATTCCCGCCATTTGCCCACTTGTGGCGGCTTCCTGAAAGCGGACGTTCAAATTAGTTCACGGCTACGTCTAAATCCCTCCGTCCTCGCGGCAGAACGCGACAGTTGGGGACACGGCGCATGTCGATCCCCTACACGACCCTTTTCGGTCGAATTCTAGGGGAGCTGCGCGTCCATGAGGTTCAGGCGGTCGAAGAAGACGCGGTTGCGACGCTTGGCATCGGCAAGAAGCCGGCCGTAGTCGATGACCTCGAAATAGATCCCGAAGGTCCGGTGATAGCCGTAATAGGAGCGCTGGTCCGGCGTAGGCATCGCGTCCGACATCTTCAGCTCGGCGTGCATGCTCGGCGTGATGTCGCAGACGACGTAAGCGAAAGCGGGTATCTTGTCCCCCGCAACCGAGAACTCGTGAGATGTGCCTTAAGTTAACTGTGTCGGCGCCACGACGAATAGAACGAAAGCGCCGATATGGCCGCTTGCCAAGTTCGCCGAGACCAACCCGGCCTAGGTTTGACCTTGCCGCATGCGCGCAGCGAGACCTTTCTCGCTAGCATTTTTGTCGGGGGCTGGAGCGACGGCGATCTTTGGTGCGATGAGCGGCATTTGAGACGGACAAGCACACCGTCGGGTGGTTTGGGGATTTTTGATCTAAGGCAATCGTGGGTGGCTGATCTCGCAGAGCCGTTTGCGGCGCTGCACGTTTATATGCCAATGCGAGCCCTCAATGAACTCACCGACGAACTTCGCGTGCCGGCCATCGAGCAGCTAGTCTGTACGTTACAGCCTCCGCCGCGCGACGAGGTACTGCTTCATTTGGTCAGTGCTCTGCTACCCGCGATTTCAAAACCCTGGGAAGCGAATGCCCTGTTCGCAGATTACGTCTTCGTTGCGATCCGGATGCATCTCGCTCGAACCTATGGCGGCCTGAAAACGCCTTCAGAGAAGGCTACCAGAGGTTTAGCTCCATGGCGGGAAGGCGAACAAAGGAACTACTCTTGGACAGCATCCAGTCCGATCGGTCTCTGGCGGATTTGGCCGATGCATGCGGTTTGTCAGCAAGGCATTTTACGCGGGCGTTCAAGGCAACAACTGGGCAACCGCCCCATCGTTGGTTGTTGAAACGGCGCGTGGAGCTCGCCAAGGATCTTCTGGAGACAACGGATGAGAGTATCGCAATGATCGGACTTGCCTGCGGGTTCGCTGACCAGAGCCATCTGACCCGTGTTTTTCGAGCGAATGTAGGAACCACCCCGAGTGCCTGGCGACGTAAACGCCGGCACTAAACAGGGTGATTTTGTCCGCCACCACGACTCAGCGAGGTGGACTACTAGCTGTCGTTGCTATGGAGGCTGTCGGTCCGAGGTGGATGAGAGATTGTGTTGGGACATACCAACCCTTCTCCAGTAGTGGCGGATGCCTTCGGATGCAGCGGTCAACGATCACGGTCATTGCCATTGAAAGGGCGAAATTCGGCCTGTCGCATAAATTCTGTCTACACTTTGTGACTTGGAAGCCGGCAAAGGTCACCTGCGATAGTAAAAAAGCGGGGGTAAGCGGTGCAACTTTTGCCGATGCTGGGATTGGCTCTGCTTGGCGCCGGAGCAGGGTTAGCGTGGTTGTTCAGCAAGTTCTTGTCGCAAGTCTCAGGGCCAGCCTGGGATCGGCGCCATGAGCAGCACTGATCAGCTATGTCGGCGGAACGCTGACGATGATCCTCGTCATCTTACTGATGCAAGAGCCTTGGACATTGACAAGCGGCGTCGCGAAAAGCTCGTGGCCTCGTTGGCGCCGGCGTGTTCGGGGTCATCTACATCGTTCTGGCGATTGTCCTGATACCGAAGCTAGGGCCGCGACCGTTGTGGCGCTGATCGTCGCCGGACAGTTGCTGGCGTACTTGGCATCGTTTGCTTGTTCGCTAACCCAGTGTCCGGTTTCGGGGGGAGCGTCACCGCTCTGGACGACCGACATAGAGCGAGCGCAAAGCTGCCATCCCCAACGCCGGTAATGAAGGTCTCGAATGGGTCAGTTCACGTCGATGCATGGGGGGCGCCTGAATGTCCGCTTCTCACATTCCAGGCCTCGAAGCCGCAAGTCCGCTTCCGGCCCCATCGTGTTCTCACCGAGCCACTGGCGCTGGTAGCGAGCCGCGAATGAAGGTATAGTTCAGGTATTGGATTACGGGTGGGCGGTAACCTGGACAATGGCTGGATTGCGTGAACAGATTGCGCGTGAGCAACGCACCATGGGACCGCTCCTGGTTGCGGCAGTGGTCGTCGGCCTTATAGGTCTGCCCGTCGCAGCCTGGCTCGACCTCCGAGATCTGTCGGAACGCATGCTGCGCACGCAAGCCAGCGAAATCAGCCGGATCATCGACGACATGCGCGGATTCTACGGCAGCGACGTCGTGGGACGGGTCCTGAAAGCAGACGGCGCCGTGACCGCGACGCACAATTACAGGGACGTGCCAGGTGCGATCCCTATCCCAGCAACCCTCTCAATCGAACTCGGCAAGCGCATCAGCGCTCACGACGGGTCCGTCAAATATCGCTTCGTCTCGGACCTACCTTTCAAAGGCCGCGAGCCCCACCAGCTAGACACATTCGAGCGCAACGCAATCTCTGCCTTTCGCGCCAATCCAAGTGAGCCCATCATCGAAGCCTCGGGTTCGCTGCTTGACCGACACGTTCGCGCGGCGGCTCCCGTAGTAATGGGACAAGTCTGCGTCAACTGCCATAACTCGCACCCGGACAGCCCCAAGACAGACTGGAAGGTGGGGGATGTCCGAGGTATCCAGGAGATATCGGTCGCCCAGCCAATCGGGGCCAACGTCCTCTCTTTCAAGTATCTGCTTCTGTATTTCGGCTTCGCAGCTGCGGCGGGTCTAACGTTCATTTTCCTGCAGCGTCGGCAGTCCGCCTTGGTTCACGGCATGAACACGGAACTCGCCGAGGCAAACGACTTTCTCGCCGCAATTTCATTGAAGATCGCCAAATATCTCTCGCCTCAAATTTATAAAAGCATCTTCAGCGGCCAAAAGGACGTGACTATCGCGACCGAGCGCAAGAAGCTCACAATCTTTTTCTCAGATATCAAAGATTTCACCGCGATCGCGGAACGGCTCCAGCCTGAGGACCTCACGGCACTCCTCAACGAGTACTTCACCGAGATGTCAATGATCGCGCTCAAGCACGAGGCTACGGTCGACAAGTTCATCGGCGACGCACTTCTTGTGTTCTTCGGAGACCCCGAGACAAAGGGTGTCGAGGAGGACGCGAGGGCCTGCTTGCGCATGGCTGTCGACATGCAGCGCCGGCTAGAGCAGCTGAACAGGTTGTGGCGTGATCGAGGAATTGAGCAGCCGTTCCGAGCTCGCATGGGCATCAACACGGGCTATTGCAATGTCGGCAACTTCGGCTCCGATGATCGCATGGACTACACGATCATCGGGGCCGAAGCGAACCTAGCGGCCCGCCTGCAATCGATTGCCGAACCTGGCGGCATCTGCCTTAGCTATGAGACCTATGCGCTCGTGCGCGACCTTGTCCGAGCGCGTCCGTTGGCGCCGATCGCCATGAAGGGGATCAGTCGGGAGGTTGTCCCCTATGAAGTCGAGGGCCTCCTTGGTGAACTGGCACAGCGCCCTCAGGTCATCAGCGAGCACGCGACTGGCCTCGACCTGTTCCTCGATGTCGAAGCGATCGACGAGAACGGGGTCGAACGGGCAAAGAAACGTCTTTCGGAGGCGCTCCTGGCCTTAACCGCCCGAAGCAAGCCCGCTACTTTTTAGCAGGGTCCTTGAACGTCCGGTTCTGCCGCTACAGAGCCGTTTCGGAAACGCACCCTCGACCCGAAGCAGACTCCCGTAGTGGAGCCATGGATGACCGCTTCGCGCCTAATTTCGGCCGTAGAGTGCGACTTTGCCACTGCCCATAAGCAGACATCGGCGGGGAACACGCTGCAGGCCGCGGTTGCGCCAATTGGCGGCGTTTTGCGGGGTTCTCACCGAATGTCAGGCCTTCGACACACGAACTCGCGTGTTATCGCGATGCCTTTGTGATATGTTTCCTGCCCCACCGAAGCGAGGCCAAATGGCTGCGGAGGGAGCCCAATGAATATCGCAGTTTGGCTCAGAGGTTTAGGCCTGGAGCAGTACATTTTGGCTTTCGACGAAAACGCGATTGATGCCGAAATACTGCCGCGCCTCACCGCCGAGGACTTGAAAGAAATCGGGGTTGCCGCGCTTGCCCACCGCAAGCGCATCCTGGAGGCAATTGCCGCGATGCAAGGAGAGCCGGCGTTAGAGCCGGCGAAACCAGCTTCAGCCTCACCAATCCGAACGTCGGCTTCGGTTGACCGCTCCGGCGAACCTGGACGGCCTCGCGAGGCAGAACGGCGTCAATTGACGGTCATGTTCGTGGATCTCGTCGGTTCTACCGCGCTTGCGACGCGGCTTGACCCTGAGGAGATGCGCGACCTCTTAAGGAAGTTTCAGAATACTGTCGCTGGCGAAGTCGTTCGCTATGAGGGGCACGTCGCCAAGCTTATGGGCGACGGAGTATTGGCCTATTTCGGTTGGCCGCAGGCACACGAGGACGAGGCCGAGCGCGCTGTTCGCGCGGCGCTTGCGGTGGTCGCTGCCGTAGCCGACTTGTCTTTGGATGACGGGCAGCAACTTTCGGTCCGGGTCGGCATTGCAACTGGCGTCGTAGTCGTGGGCGACCTGATTGGTGTAGGTGCCGCGCAAGAGAATGCAGTCGTGGGCGAGACCCCTAATCTTGCAGCTCGGCTCCAAACTTTGGCCGAGCCGGGAACGGTAGTCATCTCGGAGCTTACCTATAGACTTATCGGAAAGCTGTTCGAGGTGACCAGAATCCGGCCGCAGCGGTTGCCAGGCTTCGACGCGCCCATAAACGCATTCAAGGTGATTGGAGAGGGACGCGCCGAGAGTCGTTTCGAAGCACTTCACGCAGCCGAAGCTGCGCCGCTTACAGGGCGGGAACATGACATCGCCCTGCTCCTCGATCGGTGGCGGCTTGCCGCTTCCGGGGAAGGCCAAGTTGTCGAGCTATTCGGCGAGGCTGGCATAGGCAAGTCCCGCATTCTGCAAGAACTGCTGGAGCGCCTAAAAGACGAGGCACACACGCGACTGCGGTATTACTGCTCGCCTTATCACCTCGAAACCGCCCTCTATCCTGTGACGGATCAGTTGCTCCGGGCCGGGAACATCAAGCGGACGGACCCGCCCGAGCGTCAGCTTGATTTTCTTGAGCAACTGCTCGCCGGTTCGACAAAGAACCCCAATGAGGCGATACCACTAATCGCGGCATTGCTGTCGATCCCGACCGAGGGACACTATCCCAAGCTCGACCTGATGGCGCAAAAACAGAAGTCTCGCACATTCGAGGTGCTGATCGAGCAGCTGGAGGCACTGGCCCGCAGCAAGCCGGTCCTGATGCAGCTTGAGGATGCGCATTATCTTGATCCGATGTCCGCCGAGCTCTTCGACCAAATCGCGGGCCGGATTCAACACTTGCCTATAATGCTGATTGCAACTTCGCGACCGGAAGGCCCAGTGCGCTGGGCTGGTCTTCCGCACGCGACTTTTTTGACCCTGAATCGGCTCAGCCGTTCCCAAGCGGCCTCTATCATTGCAGCGATGACGGGGGGCAAGCAGTTGCCAGCAACAGTGCTGGATCAGGTTCTGTCGAAGACCGAGGGCGTGCCGCTTTTCGTGGAAGAGTTGACGAAGGTGGTGCTTGAATCGGGCCTGCTTGAAGAGCGTGACGGCGAACTCGTGCTGGCGGGCCCACTGCCTCCGTTTGCCGTCCCGGCCACTCTGCACGACTCGCTGATGGCCCGGCTCGATCGGTTGGCTTCGGTCCGGGAGGTCGCGCAGATCGGGGCAGTGATCGGTCGCGAGTTCAAGCACGAGTTGCTTGCCGCAGCCGCTGGACTTCCTGATTTTGAGCTTGAGCGGGCAACGAACGAGCTAGTAGCGGCCGGCCTTGTTTTCCGCCGCGGCAGTAACAGCCAAGTAACTTACGTCTTCAAGCACGCGCTCGTGCGGGATGCGGCCTATAGCAGCCTCCTGCACAGCCGCCGCCAGCAGCTTCATGCCCGGATTGCGTCCATTCTCGAGGAACGCTTCCCCGAAATCGTAACCACAGAGCCCGAACTGCTTGCCCACCACTTTGGTCAGGCGGGCCTTGTGAGAAAGGCTGTCGAGTACAATGAACTCGCTGGTCGTCGGGCGCTTTCTCGCTCTGTCCTGACTGAGGCGCTCGCCAGATTCGACAACGCCCTAACCGGGCTTTCGGCGATGCCACCATCCGAAGAGCGTTCGCGGCGCGAACTTGCAACTCAGTTGGCGCTCGGCAGTACCCACGTTGCTGCGCACGGCTTCGCCGCACCTTCGACAGCGACCGCTTATGGTCGCGCGCGAGAGCTCTGTGAAGAGCTGAGCGATACACGTCAGCTCTTTCCGGTTCTTTACGGTCTATGTCTTTACCACCTCTATGCTGCCGAGTTGGCGGAGGCCCGCAGCGCAGCGGACCGCCTGCTTGAATTGGCGGAAGCGAGCAACGATTGTGGACTGTCGTTCTTTGCTCATCGGGCAGCTGGGGTCAGCGCGCTGCCTGCCGGCGAATTCGCCCGCGCCCGGGCACATCTCGAGCAGGCCTTGGCTCTCTACGATCCCCAGGAGCACAGATCGCCGGCGTTTGTTTACGCCTTCGACCCACGGGTCGTGTGCCTGGACTATCTCGCCCGCACATTGCTGCCGCTTGGGTTTCCTGATCAGGCTCTGGCGGCCAACAACGAGGCGGTTGCTGAAGCGCATCGTGTGGGTCATCGCAACAGCCTTGCTCTGCCATTATTCTTCGGCGGCGTCATT
Organism: Mesorhizobium sp. WSM4850; assembly: GCF_055811735.1. Classification (NCBI taxonomy): domain Bacteria; kingdom Pseudomonadati; phylum Pseudomonadota; class Alphaproteobacteria; order Hyphomicrobiales; family Phyllobacteriaceae; genus Mesorhizobium; species Mesorhizobium sp. WSM4850. Next base: position 20,501 of record NZ_JBVVPV010000056.1, read on the forward strand.
CGCCAGATCCTTGGCGATCGCGAAAGTGTCCGGGAATGCTGCGCAGAGTTGACCCGCATTGCCAGCGAAGCTGGATTCCGCTTTTGGCTTGCCGGCGCCACAATCTTGAGTGCTTGGACACTCGCTGAGGCGGGCGATGCCGATCGGGGTCGCCTGGAACTCCAACGAGGCCTTGTTGAGTGGCGTGCGACCGGCGCGGAATTCATGGTTCCTTATTTCATCGCTCTTCAGGCGCAGATCGAGGTCAGAGCCGGCGACCACAATGTTGCACTCCGTTTGCTTGAAGAAGCACATGCCAGGATCGAACGCACCGATGAACGATGGTTTGCAGCCGAGGTGCTACGCCTACAGGGCGAGGTGCTCCTGCAATCGGGGGAAGACGGAGTTGCACTCGCCGAAAATCGCCTTGCTGACGCGTTGGCGATTGCCCAGGCCCAGGGCGCGCGATTCTGGGAGCTGCGTGCTGCACTGAGCCTCGCGCGGGCCGACTGTCCCATTTCTGGTGCTCGCGAGCGGCTCGCACTCATCATTTCCGGGTTTACCGAGGGACAAACGTTGCCTGACCTGCAAGCCGCACGAGCACTCGCAACACCTGAAAATCTTCGGGCGGCCAATTAATAGAAATTGGCGACAGACAACGGAGGAACGCCATGGCACAACCGACCGAGAATATCCGCGACGTGCTTCAGAAGGCGAATGATGGCTGGAATTCGGCCTTCAATAGCGGCAATGCTGACGCAGTCGCCGCTCATTACACACCCGACGCGGTTGTATTGCCGTCCACCCTTGCCTTCATAAGGGGGACGAGCGCTATCAAAGACTTCTGGAAGGAATTGATCTCGGCTGGTGTGGGGAACCATGGCATCGAACTGGTAGATGCAGTGGCCGCCGGTGACATTGCCTACGCGACCGGGAAATGGTCGGCCGAAGGCGGCGAAACGCAGCGCTACGAAGGATCCATAGTCACAATCTTCCGACGCGAAACTGATGGATCGTGGAGAGTATGCCTCCACACTTGGAACTGATGCGCCGCTTCCTGGGGTTTACGAATGGACGATCTCGCCGACCGAGGCGGCAAGGATCCGTGGCATATTCACCTGCCGGACCACCAGCCGTTCTCGTTCGCCGGCCTCTGAGCGCATAACAAGAAACTCGGCATCACCAACTGCACGATCATCACGGCGCCGGCAGTCGAACCGGTGAGCCGATCCACTTGCACAGGAGCGCCCGCGATACCCATCAACGCTCCGTCTTTCTGCAACTTAGCGTCGTGCGCGTGGGCTGCATCTCGAACGGCCACTGCGGGTCGTATCCCTCACGGTCTCCATATCCAATCGTCACGAATTTTTGCACAGTCGTTCCCTTCAGGTTCTTGGTGAACCGCGGAGCCTTGCTCGCAAGGCATGCATCTTGGTGGCATGAAGCGCAACTCAGATCGGCACTCTCCGGGCGGCCTTCACTTGGCCCTGAGAGAGCTGCCACCCGTCTTTGCAGCTTGCGACGACGCGTTTGAAACAGAGTTACCAATTGGGTTTCAGCAGCGTCCGCGGTAGCGAATGGCCGATTCTCCCATCCTCGATCTGAAACCGGACCGACTGGATTCGGCCCCCAAGCTGCCGGCCGGCAAACGGCCCAAGCGAGCCGTAGAGTAGTCGGACTGCATCGCGCCCGAAATCGGACATTGAGATCAGCATTGCCCCTTCCTGAAAGCCGACATCCCAAGAAGGGTCGTGGTTGCGCCACTACCGGTCATTCGCAGCGCGCCTCGTTAGCTGACCTTCAGCCACCGGCCGGAGTCGACCCCCTTTTGCGGACACTGGTTGTCATCCGGACGGACATCACCGCGTCCATCTTGCCCACCTGGACCGGGGCCTGAGCTTGGCGGCATGGCGGAGTTGCTCCCAATTGATCGCATTTTCGACTATCCGGCCATCTTGGCATTCCGTCGAACGCGTTCATCGACGCACCCATTTCCTTCGTTCACGCGTGAGATGTGCGATCGATTTCATTTCAGAGCCGGCCATGCTTATTTTCCTTGGCTACTGGAACTTTCAGTGAGAGCGCATGTTGGTTTCCCAGCTATGGGAGAGAAACCATGAACAAGGATGAAGTGAAGCGCTCTGCGAAAAGCGGCGAAGTGAAGGCAAAGCCTGGCAAACCGGCTGGTGACAAGAAAATGAGTGCCGGCGGAACTGCCGGCAAGCTTGACGAAAGCACCAAGAAGGGCCTTGGGAAGACCGAGGACAAGATCAAGGATCGTCTCAAGGGTTGATCAGACGTCAGGGCCGCAACCGTATCGCGGCCCTGCTGCCTAGACCCTTACATTCGCATCGTTGACGGTCACCGACCGCAGCACCTACACAGCCTGTTCTCACCCGCATCAGTGACTTCAGGCTTGTCGGTCATTTGCCGCTTGCCAAGTTCACGGAACTCGCGACCTTGTTCGGCGGCGATGCCGGTTTCCCGCACCAAGCCTTGGATATGCATTAAGGTCGGACTTAGAGCGCTAAACAACTCTGCCGGTTGGGACGTCAACGGCCGATTCTGCACAACCGATCTGTCTGAAACTGCCGTTTAGAACTTCACCTGGCGGCATCGATTTCGCGACCTCTTCCGGTCGCGACGTGCAACTCTACCAACCTCCGGCGACAGTGAAAATCGTCTCTTGTGCGGCTACTGAAGAGGCGATTCTTCAAAACGGAACATCCCTACATTGTCGCAGTTTACATTAGTGTAAGGTAAACAAGAGAATCGGGCCATGGGGCCGAACCCTGCTGGTTTTCTCGGCGCTAATGTTCTCCTTCGCTCAGGCGCAGGAATGGCAGCAGTTCGGCATCGAAAGGTTTGGGTTTGTTTTCGACGTGCCGCCCGAGTTCGAACTGTTGCATCGTTCAAAGGACGGCGGTGGCGCGGCCTTCCAATCCCCCGACGGAGCCCTCCTCGCCGTCTGGGGCACCGACGTCGCCGAAAGCGACTTCCTGCCTCAGGTCAAGAAACAGATCAGTCAGGACGAAAAAGAAGGCTGGAAATTCATCTATCGGCGGCTGACGCGTGAATGGGCAAGTTACTCGGGGATCAAAGACGACCAGATCCGATATGTCAGAGGCATAACGGTTGCGGCGATCGCGCCGCCATGTTTCTGATGGACTACAGCATGGAGCAAAAAGTTGCCTACGATCCGGTCGTCACCCGGATGGTTCGCTCGCTCAAGCCAGAAGATTGCTGACGGCTGGTCCGCACAATCCTTGGAACTTCGAGGGCACGGACCCGTTTTTGCTCCATACCGACGGGAAGGAGCAAATCATGACAAACCAGGACCCCGACATTCGTGAGACCCACGATCTTATCGCCAGCGACATGGTCGTCGGCACCAACGTCTATGACATCCAGGGAAATCACATCGGGCAGGTCGAAAGGCTGATCCTCGAGAAGAGGGGCGGCAGGGTATCCTATGCCGTTCTCAGCTTTGGTGGTTTTCTTGGAATTGGCGACGACTACTATCCGCTGCCGTGGCAGAAGCTCGACTATGACGAGAGCCTTGCAGGCTTCCGCATTGACATCACGAAGGAGCAAGTTGAAGGCGCTCCGCGCTATGCCCGCGACCAGGATTTCGACTGGAATGCCGAGAGTGGCCGCCGCGTTTACGACTACTACGGCGTCCGACCGTATTGGGTGTAGCGAAGCCTCTATTGCGCGTTCGTGCCGGCAAGGCGAGTTGGACCGACGGGCCCTTCGCAGAGACCAAGGAGCATCTGGGTGGCTTCCTGCTCATCGAGCGAAGAACCTTGCGGAGGCGATGGAGATCGCGGAGCGGGACTCGCTCGCTCGGATGGGGGCGATCGAGGTGCGCGAGACCATTCGAAATGCCCCGGCTACTTCCACCAGCCGCAAACGTCCGCTTCCGTGACGCCAATAGGCGGCCGGAATGGCCGATTCGGGTCATGCGCGCTGGTTGGGCCCGAATGTCCGGTCTGAAAGTAAAATCGGTCCTGGAAGGTCCGGTCAGGGTCAGGTCACGACGATGCCCACACCAACCTGAATGTCCGATCTTGAATATTCGCAGCCCAAAGCTGCCGGTCTGCTCTCGGCCCATAGCAGTCGGTCCGCAATGCGCCTCATGTCGGCCGTTGAGGTGATCTCTACTGTTGCCCAATAGCAGACGTTGCCGGAGACTATCCTGGAAATCGTGCTTGCGGACATTCCGGCCGTTCAGCTTCAGTCGACGGCCAAAGGAGGCTTTTCCCGGCGGCGGAATGACAATGCGCGCGGCCATACGGCCGCGCGCTTCAGTTGTCGGGGGTCCGACTGATCAGATCGCCTGACCACCCGAAACCTCGATCCGCTGTGCCGTAACCCAACGGTTATCCTCGCCCAGAAGGCTTGCCACCATTGGCCCGATGTCATCGGGCAGCCCTACGCGGCCAAGCGCGGTCATCCCTGCGAACTGCGCGTTGACTTCGGCATTGTCGCGCACCAGCCCGCCACCGAAATCGGTCTCGATCGCTCCGGGCGCGACCGTGTTCACTGTGATCCCGCGTGCACCCAACTCTTTCGCCATATAGACGGTCAAGATTTCGACCGCCCCCTTGGCGGCCGCATAGGCCGAGAAGCCCGGATAGGACACGCGGGTCAGGCCCGAAGAAAAGTTCACGGTCCGCCCGCCATCTGCGATGAGCGGCAGAAGCGCCTGAACGAGGAAGAAGACGCCCTTCACATGGACGTCGAACAGACCGTCGAACTGCGCCTCGGTCGTATCGCCGATCATGGCGAATTCGCCGTGGCCGGCATTGTTGATCAGGTAATCGAAGCTGTCGCGGCCCCAGGTCTCTTTCAGCGCCGCGCGCAGGGTCTCGGCAAAGGCCGCGAAGCTGGCGACCACGCCGAGATCGAGCTGCAGAGCAACCGCCTTACGGCCCAGGGCTTCAATCTCGGCCACAACCTCGCGGGCCTGAGATGCGTTGCCGCGATAGGTGACGATAACGTCGCGGCCATGCCGCGCGATGCTGACAGCGATGTTGCGGCCGAGGCCGCGGTTGGCGCCGGTGACGAGTGCGATCTTGGTCATGCGGGAAGTCCTTTCATCCGAAGTGATGGGGACAACATGCGGCAAGAGCGTCTCCAGTTGTTGCCGATTCCTCGCGTAGTCTTGCCTGTTCCTGCAAATCTGGATCGGCCTTGCCATACAGGGTTTGCCAGAATGTTCGGATTTCTTGCCTGATCCTTCTTCAGGTCTTGCCTGAAGCGCCACCACCCTTCATCTTGCTCATATGAGCCGAACGCTTCTCGACCTTGTGCGCAGCTTTGCCGACACTCATGCCGACCGTTTCGGGGCAGCGTCGACGCCTATTCCCGGCCTGACCGCGATCCGCGCCACGGAGCCCGGCGAATTGCAGGTGGCTGTCAATCGGCCGCTGGTGGCCATGCTGTTACAAGGTGCCAAGCGGGTCACGATAGGGGCCGAGACATTGGAATTCGGTCCGGGCGAGTCGCTGCTGATCTCGGCCGATGTGCCCACGGTCAGCCAGATCACGCAGGCAACCCTCGGCACGCCCTACTATTCGCTGGCGCTGGAACTCGACCCCGTCCTTATGCGGGAACTCGCGGTCGAGATAGCGGCGGTCCCGGGCGATCCGCGCAAGCCTGTCCGAGTGGAGCCGACCGACGCAGATGTCGCCGATGTGGCGCGGCGTCTGATGCGGCTTCTGGACCGTCCCTTTGCCCTCCCGGTCCTGCAAGGGCCGTTGCTGCGCGAGATTCATTTCTGGCTTCTGGCGGGACAGCACGGATCGGCCCTCCGCAGCCTCGGCGGGGCCGATGGCCATGCACAACGCATCGCCCGTGCGGTCGCCATGATCCGCGAAAGCTATGCACGGCCGATCCGCATCGAGGAACTGGCCGAGGCCGCGGGGATGAGCACCTCGTCCTTCCACCAGCATTTCCGCCAGACCACCACGCTGTCTCCCTTGCAATTCCAGAAGCAGTTGCGCCTGATCGAGGCTCGGCGCCAGATGCTGGCCGATGGCACGAGCGTGAGTTCGGCGGCATATGCGGTGGGCTATGAGAGCGTGCCTCAGTTCACCCGCGAATATGGCCGTCTGTTCGGCAAACCACCGGCCCGCGACATACGGCGGGCACAGATGGCTGCGTAGTCTGACTCTGCTTCAGAAGAAAGCGAGAGTCCGCTGTGGGTCACATCCAGACCACCCTTTGAGCGCTGCGTACGTCCGCTTCTGCACCTCGATGGCCGAAAACTGACAGTCCGCAGTCGGCCCCCAAGCCCTTTCTTGGATACCCGTTTCCCTCTCGGCCGATGATAGCCGGAAGGAGATACACGATTGGACATTCTCAATATGATCCTGTGCTGCAGGAGCGACGGGCTTGGAATGCTGGGAGCGCTGAAGCCTCGGCAGATATGGACGATCCGGTTTTTCTTGGATCGGGAGGCCCGATTGCGCGATCGAGCGTTGTTCGACCTCGCGATCGACAGCAAGTTGCGCGGCTGCGATCTCGTGAAAATCAAGATCGGCACCCTAGTGGTCGGTCACGAGATTCGGACGCGTGCGATGGTGATGGCTGACGCGCGGTCGAGCCTGCTTGCTTGGCTGGAAAGGCGAGGCGGAAGCGTCGACGATTATGCCTTCCCGAGCAGAATTGACCATTCGGCCCACATCAGTAGGAGGCAGTATGCCCGTCTGGTCGATGAATGGGTCGGAGCGATCGGTCTGCGTCCCGAGGAATACGGCACGCATTCGCTTCGCCGCACCAAGGCATCGATCATCTACAAGGCTACCGGCAATCTCCGAGCGGTGCAGATACTCCTTGGTCACACCAAGATCGAAAACACCGTAAGATATCTTGGAGTGGACATGGAAGACGCGCTCGCTCTTGCAGAGGGAACTGAGATCTGACCGCAGGACGGCGGCCACTGGCTCTGCTACCGGGCTGCCGCTCGTAATCTTGGCAGCAACTTGTCACCCCAACGTCGCCTTGCCGCTCACGCCAAATTCTGTCGAGCGGCAGGGCGACGATGTCGGACATTGAGATCAGCATTGCCGCTTCCTGAAAGCCGACATCCCAAGAACCTCGCTGAGGGTCGTGGTTGCGCCATTTCTTGACATTCCGAGCGCTTCTGCGAACCGGACCTTCGCGCCAAGCCCCGGAATCGATCCCTTGCGGATTTTCCCTCGAAGAAGCCGAAAGGCAAGCACTCGTCGCAAGTCAGCGGGGGAAAGAACAGTTCCTAATCCGACATTTTCGCCACCTCAACCAATATTGGCAATTTGCAGCGCATCGACACGGAGAGTCTTGCTGCGTCGTGTAAAATGGCTGCGTTGCTTCCGCTGCTTCGTGGGGACGGGGGCGCCCGGTTCCGTTGACCGGCCTGCGATTGGTCTGTAGCGCGATCAACTTGGCAATCGCGCCCAGCGCTCCGTGATCCGTATCATCGAACCGGAGGTGGTGCAGATGACACGGTTTGTCCCTAATTTTCAGGACACGAAGCGCCCGCGATCGGCAGTGGTACCAATGACGTATTCGGGCTATGCTTAACGCTGTGTCTGGGACCATTCCGATGAAGGAACTGGGTGTGCCGGGCTCGCTCATCGAGCTCGAGCAGAAGGTTGCGCTCCTCACCCAGGAGTTGGACGAGACTCGCGAGCAACAGGCAGCCGCTGCCGACGTCCTGAGGGTGATCAGCCGTTCGGCTTTTGACCTCAACGCGGTGCTCACTGCTTTGACGCAGACGGCCATCCGCCTGTGTGAGGCATCGCGCGGCGTCATATGGCTGAGCCGCAACGGGCAGCTATTCTTAGCAGCGCACGTCAATTATCCGGACGAATGGGTCGCCTATGTGCGAGCCAATCCGATCACGCCCGCAGCGGACGCAGTTACCACCTCGGGCCGTGCCGCGTTTGCTGGCGAGGTGTTCAACATTGAGGATGTGCAGAGCGACTCGCGCTGCAGCTCGCTTGCTGGCCATAAGCTCGCCGACTATGGTGCCGCGCTCGCAGTCCCGCTGAAGCGAGATGGCGAGGTGGTCGGTGTGATTTCGCTGTCGCGAACCGAAGCGCGACTCTTCAGCGACCGCCAGATTGCGGTCGTGCAGACATTCGCCGACCAGGCCGTTATCGCTATGGAGAACGTACGTCTCGTCACCAGCCTCGACGCCAGGAACCGCGAGGCGGCCGAAGCGTTCAGACAGCAGACCGCCACCGCCGATGTGCTCAGGGTCATCAGCCGGTCAGCATTCGACCTCCAGACCGTTCTCGATACCTTGACAGAGTCTGCAGCCCGTCTCTGTCAAGCGGACATGTCCGGCATCTGCCGTAGCGAAGGCCCCGGCTTCTACTATGCCAGCAGCTTCGGATTTCCGCCCGACTGGCTCGTCTACAACAAGGACCGTCGGCTCGACACGGGGCGTGGCTCGATTGTCGGCCGTGTGCTCCTCGACGGGGCCCTGGTGCAGGTCGCCGACGTACTCGCCGATCCGGATTATACCTATTTCGAACCGCAGGCGAAGGCCGGCTACCGAACACTGCTCGGCGTCCCCTTGATGCGCGAAGGCAAGGCGATCGGCGTGCTGGTGCTCGCCCGCCGGACGGTAGCGCCCTTCACCGACAAGCAGATCGAGCTCCTCGGAACCTTCGCAGACCAGGCCGTCATCGCCATCGAAAATGTGCGCCTGTTCGAAGAGGTCGAGGCACGCACGCGCGATCTCGGCGAAGCGCTTGAGCAGCAGACTGCGACCAGCGAGGTGCTGGGCGTCATCGCCGCTTCACCCACCGACATCCAACCCGTCCTGAAGACGGTCGTGGAAAACGCAGCAAGGCTCTGCGCGGCCTATGACGCCGCGGTTCTGCTGAAGGAGCAGGATTCGCTGGTCATCGCCGCGCATTTCGGCCCGATCCCGATCGACTTTACGAAATTTCCACTCAGACGCGATTGGGTGGCCGGTCGGTCGGTTGTCGATGCCAGGACTATCCAGGTGCCCGATCTCATGTCGGCAGGCGACGAGTTCGCGGCGGGGCGCGCAATGGCTGAGCGGCTCGGCCATCGCACCATACTGGGGACTCCCCTTCTGCGCGACGGAGAGGCCATCGGAACGATCCTGCTGCGCCGGACCGAGGTCGCACCCTTTACTGCGAAGCAGGTCAACCTGGTCGAAACCTTCGCCGACCAGGCTGTCATTGCTATCCAGAACGTCAGGCTATTCGAAGAGGTGCAGGCGCGGAACCGTGCGCTAACAGCGTCGCTGGAGCAGCAGACGGCGACCAACGACATTCTCAGCGTCATCTCGAGTTCGCCGACCGACGTACAACCAGTGTTCGACATGATCGCCGAGGCGTCGGCGCGGCTGTGCGAGGCGGAGTTTTCAGCAGTCTTTAGATACGACGGCGCGCTCATCCATTTCGTGGCTCAACATGGGCTCTCTCCGGCTGGTTATCAGGCGATGAGCGGCGCCTATCCCCTTTCGCCTGGCCGCTCTGGGGCTACGGCCCGCGCGGTACTGAGTGGCAATGTCGAGCAGATACCCGACGTGTATGAGGATCCCGACTACGCGCTTGGCGATGTGGTGACGGCTGTCACCGCTCGCAGCATCGCCGCAGTGCCTATGTTGAAGAACGGCCAAGCGATCGGCGCGATTGCGGTTGCGGGATCGGAGCCAGGACTCTTTCCGGCCCAGCAGATTGCGCTCCTGCAAACCTTCGCAGATCAGGCGGTCATCGCTGTCGAAAACGTGCGCCTGTTTGACGAGGTGCAGGCGCGCACCGCCGAGCTCGGCGAAACCCTGCGGCAGCAGACCGCAATCGCCGACGTGCTGAAGGTCATCAGTCGCTCGACCTTTGACCTCCAGGCGGTGCTTGGCGCTCTTGCCGCGACGGCTACGCGCGTATGCGAAGCCGATATGGGCTCTATCATGCGCCGCGATGGCGAAACCTATCAATTTGCCGCGAATGCAGGATTCCCGCCGGAACTGGTGGACTATGCGAAAGAAAACCCTCTGACGATCGGCCAAGGCAGCGCCACTTCGCGTGCGGTGCTGGACCGGCACACCGTGCACCTGCCGGACGTGCTCGCCGACCCCAGCTACACCTTGACCGACTTTCAGAGCCTCGGCGGCTACCGCTCGTTGCTCGCCGTGCCGCTGGTCCGTGAGGGATCGGCAGTCGGCGTCTTCATCCTGACCCGCTCGACTGTGCGGCCGTTCACTGAAAAGCAGATCGAACTCGTTGAAACGTTTGCCGATCAGGCCGTTATCGCTATCGAGAACGTGCGCCTGTTCGAGGAAGTGCAGAAGCGCACCAGCGAATTGTCGAGCTCCCTGGAGGAACTTCGGGCCGCTCAGGATCGGCTTATCCAAACCGAGAAGCTCGCTTCGCTTGGCCAGCTCACCGCGGGCATCGCGCATGAGATCAAGAACCCGCTCAACTTCGTCAACAATTTCTCTGCCGTCTCCCTGGAACTTGTCGAAGAGCTGCGGCAAGCGCTGGACAGTGCCCCTTTGGACGGACCAATTCGCAAAGAGGTCGACGAACTGACTGGACTGCTCAAGGGCGACCTCGAAAAGATCGTGCAGCACGGCAGGCGAGCCGACTCGATCGTCAAGAACATGCTGCTCCATTCGCGACAAGGATCCGGAGAGCACCGGCCGACCAGCATCAACGCCATCGTCGAGGAGAGCCTCAATCTCGCTTATCATGGGGCCCGCGCCGAACGGAGGGATTTCAACATCACAGTCGAGAAGTCCCTCGATCCCGACGCCGGCGATGTCGACTTATATCCTCAGGAGATCACGCGCGTGCTGCTCAACCTGATCTCCAATAGCTTTCATGCGACAACGCATCGCGGCCAGGGCGATGGCAACGCCTATTCGCCGGTGCTGTGCGCCTCGACGAAGAGCCTTGGCGACAAGGTCGAGATCAGGCTGCGCGACAACGGCACTGGCATCCCGCCGGAGGTGGTCGAGAAGATGTTCAACCCGTTCTTTACCACGAAACCAGCTGGCGAAGGGACTGGGCTCGGCCTGTCGCTCAGCCACGACATCATCGTGAAACAGCACGCGGGCACGCTCGAAGTGGACACAAAGCCGGGCGAGTTCACCGAGTTCCGCATCCTGTTGCCACGCGGCGCTGCATCGGTCGGCAAGAAGGCAGCCGCCCAATGAACCCGCTCATACTGGTGGTCGACGACGAACCAGACGTCGAGGTCCTGTTCCGCCAGCGATTCCGCCGGGACCTGCGTTCTGGCCGCTTCGCTATGGAATTCGCGCTCTCTGCACACGCGGCTCTTCGCGTGATCGGGGAGGTGGAGGGCACGACGTTGATCCTTATTCTCTCCGACATCAACATGCCTGGCATGAGCGGGCTCGAATTCTTACCGAAGGCGAGAGAGGCCCGTCCCGATGTACCGGTGATCATGATCACCGCCTATGGCGACTCCGAGACCAGGCGTACTGCGATGGAGGAAGGCGCCGCGGCGTTTCTGACCAAGCCGATCGACTTCTCCGCTTTGCGAGCGGAAATCGAAACCAGGCTACGGTGGGTCGCGTGACTGCGCACATCCTGGTGGTCGACGACGAGCCGGACCTGGAGGATCTGGTCAGGCAGAAATTCCGCTGTCATATCCGCGACGGCGCGATCAGCTTCATGTTCGCCCGCGATGGTGTGGAGGCCCTGGCGATACTCGATGGAAACCACGACATAGACATGGTGGTGAGCGACATCAACATGCCGCGCATGGACGGCCTTTCGCTCCTGCAACGGCTGCAAGAGGCCGAGGCTCAGCTGTCGACCATCATCGTCTCGGCGTATGGCGACATGACCAACATCCGCACGGCGATGAACCGCGGCGCCTTCGACTTTCTCACCAAACCGATCGACTTTCCCGACCTTGAGGCTACGATCGCCAAGACGCTGCGCCACATCGAGATCCTGCGCGAAGCGCGGCGCCGTCAGGCCGCCGCCGAGCGGGCGCATGCGGCTTTGTCGCGCTACTTCTCTCCTAACCTTGCGGAGCGGCTCGCGGGCGCGCAAGACAGCATCGATCTCGCTGGGCAGCGGCGCGATGTGGCGGCGCTGTTCACCGACATTGCCGACTTCACGATGCTGGCCGAAACGATCGAGCCGAGCGTGCTCGGTGACCTGCTCAACGACTATCTCGCTGGCATGAGCGACATTGTCTTTGGGCATGAGGGGACGTTAGCCAAGATCGTCGGTGACGCGCTTCACGTATTGTTCGGTGCACCCGGCGACCAGCCGGATCATGCGGTACGCGCGATCGCGTGCGCGCTCGACCTCGACGCCTTCTCTCAAGCCTTCCGGGAGACCTGGCACCAACGCGGCATCGCGCTCGGCGTGACACGCATCGGCGTCAATGCAGGGCCTGCAATCGTCGGCAATTTCGGCCGCGGACGTTTCTTCGACTACACCGCCTACGGCGACTCCATCAACATAGCGGCGCGGCTGGAGGCGGCAAACAAGCAGCTCGGCACGCGCATCTGCGTCAGCGAGGCTGCCGCCAAGCAAGTGCCCGATTTTCGCGGCTTGCCGGTCGGAGACCTGGTGCTGAGGGGTAGGTCCGAACCGCTGCGCGCCTTCGAGCCACTCAGGCGGGAGCAATACGACGAGCCAGCAACGGCCGCCTATCTACAGGCATTTGCGAAGCTGGAAACTGGCGATCCGGGCGCGCTTGCCGCGTTCGCCGCTGAAGTCGGACAGTGGCCTGAAGATCATTTGGCCAGTTTCCATCTCAGACGCCTCTTGAACGGCGCGGTGGGCGCCAGGATTTCGATCGATTGAGGCGCCCCGCTTGAAGGTTGGGGGAAGGAAAGGCGGACCCAACATGCTCCCACGTGATCACCTACGTCTTCGTGCGGCGACGCTATCGTTACGGAGACGTCCGAACGCGTCCTATCGGGCTCGCGGGACGCTATCAGCCGAATCAACGACGACTGCTCGTTGATCTCAGAGCCGATCATAAGAATCTCCGTTTCTGGTCATGGGCGCTGCTTGCGGTGAAAGTCGGCTTTCGGGCGACGAAGTCGGCCGATGAAGGGCAGCTCAGGGTCAGGTCACGACGATGCCCACACCAACTTGAATGTCCGCTGTTGAATATTCGCAGCCCGAAGCTGCCAGTCCGCTGCCCGCCCCGCCCCAGTCATCAGCGTGCCGCACAGCGGTCGTGCTGTTCCTTCGAAGCAGTGGCTGCAGGAGGTTCAATACCGGACCTCGCCCGGTCAGGTGCTCATACGAGGCCGGCTTTGCGAAGGCCATCCACGATCAGCTCGAAATCGTTGGGATCCTTGTAGGGCAATACTTTGCGGCGATGTTCCAGTGAATATTGGGGGTTGACGCGAAACACTTCCTG
>NZ_JBVVPV010000057.1:0-33264 GCF_055811735.1 Mesorhizobium sp. WSM4850
CAAGCGATTCGTGAGTCATCGCAGCGTAGAATCACAACCGATTCCCCGCTGCAACACCTATCTTAGCGCATATGCCCTTGAGGGGCAGATGTCCGGCAGGACAGAGGGGGGCGCTGTCCCACCGACATCTCGAAAATGACGCTTCGATTTGACCGTGCCCGCCCTCCCCTGTAGCAGTCGACGATCCGGCAACGGCGAGGAATCGAGTCCCAAAATGTCGATCGATTTTTCCGACTTCTTCTACGCCTCGCCGGACGGGCTTGAACTCCACGCCCGCATCTATGGCGAAGCGAATTCCGGCCACTGGCCGGTCGTCTGCCTGCCCGGCCTGACCCGCAATTGCCGCGATTTTCATGAGTTGGCGCTGCATCTGTCGCGGCGGGCGCAAACGCCGCGAAAAATCGTCGCTTTCGACTATCGCGGGCGCGGGCAATCCGCCTACGACCCCGATATCGGCCACTACAATATCGGCGTCGAAGCCGGTGACATCCTCGGCGGGTTGGCGGCGCTGGGCATCGACGAGGCTGGTTTCATCGGCACGTCACGCGGCGGGCTGATCATCCATGTGCTTGGCGTGATGCGGCCGGCAGTCCTGCGGGCTATCGTGCTCAACGATATCGGCCCGGTGCTCGAGGCCGGCGGTCTCGCCCATATCCGCTCCTATCTCGAGCGCGCGCCGAAGCCGAAAACCCACGCCGAGGCCGTCGGCGCCCAGCGCGGCGCGCATGGCAGCGACTTTCCTGCCCTGACCGAGGCGGATTGGGAGCGGATGGCAGCGGCGCTCTACCGAGATACGGGTGGAGGATTATTGCCGGATTTCGATCCGAATCTGGTCGAGACGCTGGCGGGACTCGACCTGACCCAGAAGCTGCCAGACATATGGCCGCAGTTCGAGGCACTGGCGGCAATACCCTTGCTCGCCATCCGCGGCGCCAATTCGAAGCTGCTGTCCGCCGAGACCTTCGAACAGATGCGAAACCGTCATCCTTGTGTCGAGACGATCACGGTCGAAGGCCAGGGCCATGCGCCTTTCCTCGAGACCGGCGGCCTGCCCGGCGCCATCGCCGCTTTTCTGGACAGGACCGAGCAACGCTTCGCCGGGAGCCGGTTTTTTCAACGATAATGGGTCAGGCTTGTTGATTGTGCCGGCGCTTTTCTTTATCCACCAGCGCAACGGAGAGGTGGCCGAGTGGTCGAAGGCGCTCCCCTGCTAAGGGAGTAGAGGTCAAAAGCTTCTCGTGGGTTCGAATCCCATCCTCTCCGCCATCCCGCTTCGCGCTCGCCGCTTTTCGCCATGCGGCGATTCTGCGGCAATGCCTTGGCCGGCGACTCACAGACATCGCCGCAATTGTGGCAGGCAATTGCCGGAATCGGCCGGATTGCAAGGCCTGGCCCAATGGGTCTCCAACCTGTCTCCGGCGGCGCAATGGTTAACGGGAGCTTTCCGAGTGAGGCCAAATCGTGTCATTTGTGCAACAAGGCAAGGTGATAGCGCCTGCACAGACCTTTCGCCGATGCGATGGTTGTTGAACGCCGCCGCCTCATGGGTAATGTCGGGTTCGAAGGAGCGGCGCGGTGCGCATCTTTTTCGGTAGTGGGGATGGGGCAGGGAACGCTGTCCTTCAGCAAAGAATACCCAGACCCGTTTTTTAACTTTTGACTGGAGGTCAGAAAATGAACATCAAGAGCCTTCTTCTTGGCTCCGCTGCGGCTCTGGTCGCAGTTTCCGGTGCGCGCGCCGCCGACGCCGTCGTCGTCGCCGAGCCGGAACCCGCTGAATACGTCCGCATCTGCGACGTCTACGGCGCTGGCTACTTCTACATCCCCGGCACCGAGACCTGCCTGCGCATCGGCGGCTATGTCCGCTACGACATCGGCGTCGGCGACGTCGGCTCGTTCGACGGTGCTGAGAACTTCGACGTCGAGGACGGCGACATCCAGGACACGTACTACAAGCAGGCCCGCTTTAACCTGAAGACCTGGACCGGCCAGGAAACCGAGCTCGGCACCTTGAAGACCTACACCGAGACCCGCTTCAACTTCGGCAACCGGAACCGGCACGTCAGCAGCACATACGTCCCCGGTCCCGATCCGGACGGCGCCGGTCCGCTGCCCCCGCTGCCAGGTGAGACTATCATTGTCGCTAACCCTGCCGAGAACAAAGGCATTTCGCTGAACTTCGCCTGGATCCAGCTCGGCGGCCTGCGCGTCGGTAAAGACGAATCGGCCTACGATACGTTCATCGGCTACGCCGGCAACGTCATCCAGGATACGCTGGTTCCCTACGGCGGTTTCGACACCAACGTCGTCCAGTACTACTTCGACGCCGGCAATGGCTTCTCGGCCGTGGTCTCGCTCGAACAAGGTTATGGCGACTTCACGATCGACAGCTATGTTCCGCATGTTGTCGGCGGCGTGAAGTGGACGCAGGGCTGGGGCGCCATCACCGGCGTCATTGCTTACGACGCCAACTACGAAGAAGTGGCCGGCAAGGTTCGCCTCGACGTCACCCCAATGGAGAACCTGTCGCTGTTCATCATGGCCGGCTACGGCACTGACGACAACTACGAGGATCCCGGCTTCGCAACACCCGTCGCCGGCGGCCGCGGCATGTACAAGCTGTGGAGCGGCAACTGGGCGGTCTGGGGCGGTGGCACCTACACCATCAACGAGAAGACCTCGTTCAACACCCAGATCTCGTATGACGAAGGCGAAAACCTCGGCATCGCTGCCAACATCGCCTATGACATCGTTCCGGGCCTGACGATCACGGCCGAAGTCGATTACCTGCACGCCGGCGACTTCGACGAGCCCGACTTCTCCAACTGGACCGGTGCGGACGACGAAGACAGCCTCGGCGGCATGCTCCGCTTCCAGCGCTCGTTCTAATCAGCAGCGTTTGACTGAACTCGAACCCGGCGGGCAACCGCCGGGTTTTTTTCGTGTCGGCGTGGCTGTCAAGGCCGGAATGCTTGGGGGCGCCGATACTCAGCCGACAACTGCGCAGAACGAAGTCAGCAGCGATCCTTCGCGCCCCCCTCTGTCCTGCCGGACAAGCCTCTTCCTTCTCCCCTTGTGGGAGAAGGTGGATTGGCGCGCAGCGCCAAGACGGTTGAGGGGTGTTGGACGGAGTGCGGCCGATGCCAAGCTGGAGCACCCTCATCCGACCGAGCTTCGCTCGGCCACCTTCTCCCACAGGGGGGGAGAAGGAAGAGCCTTGTCCGGCAGGGGCGCTGCCCCTCCAGCGTCTCAAAATATTTCTGCAACGCAGGAACGAAGGAACAGGACAGGTCGGTTGGCAGTTCGCGACCCACGCAATGCGGGCCGCCATCCCCAAGTCAAATCTCAGCAAGATCGCCCAGCGACTGTATCAGTGGCTGAATTTCGTTTTCATAATTCTTCCAGCGCTTGACCGACGATTTGTAGATCGGTTGGCGAACCTGCCAGCGGCTGGGCGTGTTGACCGAACCATCCCTGTCGAAAAAGCGCAGGCAGGCGTCATCCCAAGGCAGCCCGAGATAATCTATCAGGCGGCGCGACTGGGCTTCCTGGTCCTCAACCAGCGTTTCATAGCGATTTTCGAAGATAAGGCCTGGAAAGACCTCGTTCCAGTGCCGCATCAGGCGGTCATACTCGCGATAGTACAGGCCTAGTGTATTCAGGTCGGTGTTGTAGCTGTGTGCCTCGCTGAAGTTGAGGACGAAGCAGGAGACGCAGTTGTCGATGGCATCACGGCGGCAATGAATGATGCGTGCGTTGGGGAAGAGAAGGCCGATAAGGCCGATCAGTTCAAAATTGTGCGGCGTCTTGTCCACGACGCGAAGTGCGGCAGGCGCCCTCTCCCGCAAATAGGACAGATGCTCTTCGGCCAAGGTTCTGGACAGGTCTTCCGTGATCGAGGTGATCGGCTGGTTCAAATCACCAGCCGATGATGTCTTGAGGCCGATCGCGTTAGCAACCCGACTCAGTTTGCTAAGCTCCCCTGCGCCATGAACGTCGGGATGGCTGGCGCAGATCTGCTCGGTGAGCGTCGTCCCCGAGCGGGGCATGCCAACCACGAACACAGGCGCTTCGGAAGGATTTCCATAGCCGGCCCTGGCAGCCAAAAAGTCCGGCGTGACGGTTTCAATCATCGAATCGACCCACCGACGATACAGATCGATATCGAACCTTTGGCCGGAGGCCTGTTTCGCCTTGTTGAAATGGTCGAATGCCTCGTCATAGCGCTTGAGGTCGTTCAGCACCTTGCCGGCGGCGTGATGGAGTTGCTGCGCGCCTTCCGAACCAAGTTTCGGATTGCCGAGCTCACGAAGGATGGATTGGAGCTCCTCGGGCTCCTCGGTGAAGTTTCGCGTCTGTACAAGGTCGTTGTAGGCAGCCGGCACGCCAATACGACGTGCGATTGCTTGCTTCAGATAGGCGGCGGCTTCATCCATACGGCCCAGGCCGCTGAGCGCGCTGGCCAGCCCGGCTCGCACCTTGGGATGATCGCGGTTGATTTTCAGCGCCTTCTCGTAAAGCGGCAGAGCCATGTCGGGCTTGTCGAACGCCGTGTAAGTGCGCCCCAATGCACAAAGTGCTTCGATAAGGCCGGGCTGCAGTTCCAGGGCGTACTGCATATGCTTGATTGCTGGCGCATACTCGCTGACCTTCACATAGGCCTCGCCCAGGCTGAGGTGGTAGTAGGGGTTTTTAGGTTCCTCGCCGACCGCCCGTGCGAAATATCGCAAGGCCCGCTCATCGTCGTAACCCAGGTATATGGTCCCCAGGATGTATAAGGCGAGCGGATGGTTTGGCGTGCGCTCCAGAACCCGAAGGCATAGGTCCTGAGCCTCGTCGAGCCGCTTGGCCTGCTGAAAGGCATATGCCTGTTTCAGCAATGCGTCGTCGGCCTGCGCACGCGATTGGGCGCTTGCTTTCTGCGGGCTCACCAAAGGCTTCACTATCGGCCCCTTCACTTTTGGCGCGGGTCCGGGCTTGATGTGCTTTGACCAGGCAGGCGGGAGTCGATTGTTCATGATATCTCGCTAGCAAAAAGAAATATCTCGCTAGCAAAAAGTGCGGGGGGAATCCAGCATGCTGGCTGCAGCCAAGGCGGGAGCTTGCGCGGCCACCTGTGCCGCGCTAGCAAGAAGGCACTTTTCGAGCGAGCTTTTGCCATGCGCCAGCGCCCTCCCCTCACGCCGATCGTCAGCGCGCTTCCTTCGACGGTGCCGTTTGTCGGCCCGGAGGCGCAGGAGCGGGATCGCGGCCGCGCCTTTCGCGCCCGCATCGGCGCCAATGAGAGCAGTTTTGGCCCCTCGCCGCGCGTCATCGCCCGCATGGCCGGCATCGCCCGCGACATGTGGATGTATTGTGATCCAGACAATCACGATTTGAAGCTGGCTGTTGCCGCGCATCTTGGCGTTGGCGTCGAAAACGTGGTGGTCGGCGAAGGCATAGACGGGTTGCTCAGCCTGGTGGCGCGCATGTATGTGGCGCCGGGCGACGCGGTGGTCACCTCGCTCGGCGCCTATCCGACCTTCAATTTCCATATTGCCGGCGTCGGCGGCCGGCTGGTCGCGGTCCCCTACGAGAACGACCGGGAAAGCCTCGACGGCCTGTTGGCTGCGGTCACCAGGGACAAAGCGCCGCTGCTCTACCTGTCCAACCCGGACAATCCGATGGGCAGCTGGTGGGAGGCGGCGGAGCTCATCCGCTTCATCGAAGCCCTGCCGGAGACCACCATGCTGGTGCTCGACGAGGCCTATGGCGAATTGGGCCCTGCCTCGGCG
Source organism: Mesorhizobium sp. WSM4850 (assembly GCF_055811735.1). Taxonomy (NCBI): domain Bacteria; kingdom Pseudomonadati; phylum Pseudomonadota; class Alphaproteobacteria; order Hyphomicrobiales; family Phyllobacteriaceae; genus Mesorhizobium; species Mesorhizobium sp. WSM4850. The sequence goes on from NZ_JBVVPV010000057.1 coordinate 5,775, forward strand.
CTGCCGCCGATCGACGTGTCACGGCCGAACGTCATCCGCATGCGCACCTTCTCGAAAGCCTACGGGCTGGCCGGCATACGCTGCGGCTATGCGGTGGCCGACGCCCAGGTGATCCGCGATTTCGAGAAGATCCGCAACCATTACGGCGTCAGCCGCATGGCGCAGATCGCCGGCGTCGAGGCGCTGGCCGATCAGGACTATCTGCAAAGCGTGGTGGCGCGGGTCGCTTCCGGCCGCCGGCACATCGCCGGGATCGCCGAGGCCAATGGGCTGAAGCCGCTGCCCTCGGCGACCAATTTCGTCACCCTGGACTGCGGCGGCGACGGCGCCTTCGCGCTGAAGGTGCTGCAGGCGCTTTTGTCGCGCGATGTGTTCATCCGCAAGCCGATGGTGCCGGTGCTCGACCGCTGCATCAGGGTCAGCGTCGGCTTCGACCACGAGCTCGACATTTTTGCCGAGGAATTGCCGGGTGCGATGGCGGCGGCACGGGGAAGCTGAGAGGCGCTCTTCCTTCTCCCTTGTGGGAGAAGGTGGATCGGCGTGTAGCGCCGAGACGGATGAGGGGTGTTGGACGGAGTGCCGACGGTGCCAAGCTGGAACACCCCTCATCCGACCTCGCTTCGCGAGGCCACCTTCTCCCACAAGGGGAGAAGGGGGAGTCAATCGCGAAGGTCGGCGATTTGCGTGACGATGGTGCTGGACGGAGCGCCAAGGCCGGGTAATCTCGCCCGATGCCGCATCAGCCCGTCGCTCCAACCAAACGTCGCTTCGCCCGCTCGATGCGGCGCGAGCCAACAGAGGCGGAGGACCGCCTGTGGCACGAGCTGCGCGGACGCAGGCTCGACCGCATCAAATTCCGGCGTCAGGTTCCTATCGGCAGATTCATTGCCGATTTCGTTTGCGCCGAGGCCAGGCTGATCGTCGAAATCGACGGCAGCCAGCATGCGGATTCAAACTATGATCGGGAGCGAGACGCCGAATTGAAGGCGAGCGGCTTTCGTGTGTTGCGCTTTTGGAACGACGACGTGCTGCGCGATTTGAACGCCGTCTGCGACACCATCATCGCTTACGTCGGCGACCAGAGTTTGCAGCCGTGGCGGTAAAAGCGCCTTCCCTTCTCCCCTTGTGGGAGAAGGTGGCCTCGCGAAGCGAGGTCGGATGAGGGGTGCTCCAGCTTGGCACTGACGGCGCTCCGTCCAACACCCCTCAACCGTCTCGGCGCTGCGCGCCGATCCACCTTCTCCCACAAGGGGAGAAGGATAAGCGTCGTCGCTCCTTGAATTAATTGAACGTTCGTTTTATTCTTACCCTCTCAACTAGGCTTGCATGGCGCGCACGACCGGTTCCGACGGCGAAAAGACCGAAGCAGCGCTCCGCGAGGCGGCGGTCAGCCTGATCGCGCGTCTCGGCTATGAGGCAATGTCGATGCGCCAGCTGGCCGCCGAGGTCGGCGTCCAGGCGGCGGCGCTCTACCGTTATTTTCCGACCAAGCAAGACCTGTTGTTCACGCTGATGCGCGAGCACATGCAAGGGCTGATCGAGGCGTGGGACGCGGCCCGCCCGGCCGCGGCCGATCCGGCGACCCGGCTCGCCGCCTATGTCGAAAACCACATCGCCTTCCATGTCGAGCGCCGCCATTCCACCCATGTCTCGAACATGGAATTGCGCAGCCTGTCGCATGACCGCCTGACGCGGATCCTGCGTATGCGCACCGCCTATGAGAAGGAGCTGTGCGTCATTTTGCGCGACGGCGCGGAAGCCGGCGTCTTCAGCGTCGAAGACACAGGGCTGACAGCCATGGCGCTGATCCAGATGATGACCGGCGTCATCGTCTGGTTCCGGCCGGGCGAGCGGCTATCGATCTCGGAGGTAACCGCCACATATCTTTCAATGACGACGCGCCTGGTTGGAGCAAAGGCCCATGGCGCGACAACGCGCCTGCAGCGCCACAGCCGGCGCGCAAAGGACGCTGTAGCACTTTGATTTTGCGCCCTTCCCGAAATTGAATTCGATTTCGGGCCGTGCGCCGGGAGGAACGGCATGTACACGCACACACTCAACTTCGGGCTTGACGAAGACATCGAGGCGCTGCGCGACCTGGTGCGGCGCTTCGCCCAGGACAAGATCGCCCCGATCGCCGCCGAGATCGACCGCTCGAATGAATTTCCGGCGCATCTGTGGGCCGAGCTCGGTGGGCTCGGCCTGCTCGGCATCACCGCCGATCCGGAATTCGGCGGCACCGGCATGGGTTATCTCGCCCATGTCGTGGCGATGGAGGAGATTTCGCGCGCCTCGGCCTCGGTCGGCCTCTCCTACGGCGCCCATTCCAACCTCTGCGTCAACCAGATCAATCGCTGGGCGACACCGGCGCAGAAGGAAAGATATCTGCCTGCGCTGTGCAGCGGCGAAAAGGTCGGCGCGCTGGCAATGTCGGAATCCGGCGCCGGCTCCGACGTCGTGTCGCTCAAACTGCGCGCGGAAAAGCGCAATGATTGCTATGTGCTGAACGGCACCAAGATGTGGATCACCAACGGCCCGGACGCCGAGACGCTGGTCGTCTACGCCAAGACCGATCCAGAACTCCAGTCGCGCGGCATCACCGCCTTCATCGTCGAAAAGGATTTCGCCGGATTTTCCGTCGCGCAAAAGCTCGACAAGCTCGGCATGCGCGGCTCCAACACCGGCGAACTGGTTTTTTCGGATGTCGAAGTGCCGTTCGACAATGTGCTGCATGAGGAAGGGCGCGGCGTCGAGGTGCTGATGTCGGGCCTCGACTACGAGCGCACGGTGCTCGCCGGCGGCCCGCTCGGGCTGATGGCGGCGTGCCTCGATGTGGCGGTCCCCTATGTGCACGAACGCAAGCAGTTCGGTCAGCCGATCGGCGAGTTCCAGCTGGTGCAGGGCAAGCTCGCAGACATGTATACGACGATGAACGCCGCGCGCGCCTATGTCTATGCCGTCGCCGCTGCCTGCGACCGCGGCCAGACGAGCCGCAAGGACGCCGCCGCTTGCGTGCTGTTCGCTGCCGAGAAGGCGACGCAGATGGCGCTCGACGCCATCCAGCTGCTGGGCGGCAATGGCTACATCAACGACTATTCGACCGGCCGGCTTTTGCGCGACGCCAAGCTCTACGAGATCGGCGCCGGCACCAGCGAGATCCGCCGCTGGCTGATCGGGCGGGAAATCATGGCGGAAGGAGTCTGATGGCACTATTTCCTGAATTTGCCATGCTGGACAATTTGCCCCATATTTCTGCTGAGATGTCATATTTCCGGACCGAGGCAGAACATGGCGAACCAAACCGAAAAGGCTGGGTTTGACGGGAATCCGCCGACACAATTCGAGGCAGGAGCTCAAAAAACTCCGCTCCGGTTGCCAGCGAAGCGCGAGCGCGTCAGGCTTGGCGAGGGCGGACGCTTCGTTATCCCGGCTGCGATGCGCGAGGAAATCGGGGTTAAGCCTGGTGAGGACTTGATCCTTCATGTCGAGAACGGCGAGTTGCGGGTAAAGTCGTGGCTTCGGAACCTGCGGCGCGTCCAGGCCGAATTGTCAGCGTTGAAAAAGCCCGGCGAAAGTGTCGTCGACGAATTTCTGAAGGAGCGGCGGGAAGAACAGCGTCGAAGCGATAGACGTTTGGACCGGCTTCATGCCGAAGGAACGGCGAGGAAGGGAGCGAAGTGAAAGCTTACGTCATGGACAGCTCGGCGGCGCTTGCGATCCTGCTTAACGAGAAAGGCACCGATGTTGCCTTGGGTTTCGCGCCGGATGCGCAATTCAGCTCCGTCAATGCGGCCGAAATTATCGCCAAGCTGATCGACAAGGGACGCAGCATGGAAGAGGCCGCGGACGACCTCGCCAGTCTCGGCATGCCGGTCGCTGCTTTCGACGAGATGATGGGCATCGCCGCCGGTCAGCTTCGCGAGTTGACGCGGCATCGCGGCTTGTCGCTGGGCGACCGGGCCTGCCTGGCCCTGGCAATTCGCGAGAACGCCATTGCCGTCACCGCCGACCGTGACTGGGGCGACCTGGATATCGGCTGCAAGATCGAACTGATCCGGTAACGCCAATGGCCCCCCTCACCTCGCAGATCTCGCCAGCTTCCGACACCTTCCGCGCCAATGCCGAGCGCATGCGGGCGCTGGTCGCCGACATTGCGCAAAAGGCGGCAACCGTCGAGCGTGGCGGCTCGGAGGAAGCGCGTGAGCGCCACCAGAGCCGCGGCAAGCTTTTGCCGCGCGAGCGCCTCGCCCAATTGCTCGACACCGGCTCGCCATTCCTCGAGATCGGCCAGTTCGCCGCGTGGTCGATGTATGGCGAGGACATCGCATCGGCCGGCATCATTGCCGGCATCGGCCGCGTCGAAGGCACCGAAGTGATGGTCGTCGTCAACGACGCCACGGTGAAGGGCGGCACCTATTATCCGCTGACGGTGAAGAAGCATCTGCGCGCCCAGGAGATCGCGCTGCAGAACAGATTGCCTTGCGTCTATCTGGTCGACAGCGGCGGCGCCAATCTGCCCAACCAGGACGAGGTGTTTCCCGACCGTGACCATTTCGGCCGCATCTTCTACAACCAGGCCAACATGTCGGCTGCAGGCATTCCGCAGATCGCCTGCGTCATGGGTTCGTGCACCGCGGGCGGCGCCTATGTGCCGGCGATGTCCGACGAGACGATCATGGTACGCAACCAGGCGACCATCTTCCTCGGCGGTCCGCCGCTGGTGAAGGCCGCCACCGGCGAGGACGTCAGCGCGGAGGAACTGGGCGGCGCCGAGGTCCACACGCGGCTTTCCGGCGTTGCCGATCATTTTGCGCTAGACGACGAGCATGCGCTGGCGATCGCGCGCCGCATCGTCAAGAACCTCAATCGAAAGAAGCAGATCGGGCTGGCGCTACGCGATCCGATTGCGCCGCTTCATGCAGCCGAAGAACTCTACGGCATCGTGCCGACCGATCTGCGCCAGCCCTATGACGTGCGTGAAGTGATCGCCCGCATCGTCGACGGCTCCGAATTCGACGAGTTCAAGCAGAATTATGGCACCACGCTGGTCACCGGCTTTGCCCATCTCAACGGCATGCCGGTCGGCATCATCGCCAACAACGGCGTGCTGTTTTCCGAAAGCGCGCTGAAGGGCGCGCATTTCATCGAGCTGTGCTGCCAGCGCAAGATTCCGCTGATCTTCCTGCAGAACATCACCGGCTTCATGGTCGGGCGAAAATACGAGGCCGGCGGCATCGCCAAGGACGGCGCCAAGCTGGTGATGGCGGTCGCCACGGCCCGCGTGCCGAAGGTCACCATGATCATCGGCGGCTCGTTCGGCGCCGGCAATTACGGCATGTGCGGACGCGCCTATTCGCCACGCTTCCTGTGGATGTGGCCGAATGCCCGCATTTCGGTGATGGGCGGCGAGCAGGCGGCAACCGTGCTGGCTGTCGTCAAGCGCGAGGGGATCGAACGCAAGGGCGGGGAATGGAGCGCGGAGGAGGAGGCAAAATTCAAGAAGCCGATCCTGATGAAATACGAGCATGAAGGCCACCCGCTGTATTCCTCCGCCCGGCTCTGGGACGACGGCATCATCGATCCGGCCAAGACGCGCGAGGTGCTGGCGCTCAGCCTGTCGGCCGCGCTGAACGCCGGGATCGAGGAGACAAGCTTCGGCGTGTTCAGGATGTGACGATGAGCGAGCCCAGGATTCGCCTTCATGTCGGCGACATCACCAGGCTGGCGGTCGACGCCATCGTCAACGCCGCCAACACCTCACTTCTGGGCGGCGGAGGCGTCGACGGCGCCATCCACCGTGCGGCCGGCCCCGAACTTCTGGCCGAATGCCAATCCCTCAATGGCTGCAAGGTCGGCGACGCAAAACTCACCAAGGGCTACAGGCTGCCGGCACGCTATGTCATCCACACGGTCGGGCCGGTCTGGCAAGGCGGCGGCAAGGGCGAAGCCGAGTTGTTGGCCTCCTGCTACCGCCGGTCGCTCGAACTCGCCGCCGGCAAGGATTGCAGGACGGTGGCATTTCCGGCGATCTCGACCGGTGTATACCGGTATCCAAAGGACCAGGCGACGCAGATCGCCGTTGGCACGGTGAGCGCCTTTGTCAGCCACAATGCGGTTCCTGAAACCGTCATCTTCTGCTGCTTCGACCAACAGACGGCGGACCTATACCAACAGGCGTTGCTGCGCAATGGCGGGAGCGCGACCGGCTCAGGTAAGAAAATCCATTCATAGTTTTCAGACTTATTTTCATTCCCCGATCTGGCCAGACGAAAGAATCGCGGCTATTGCTCATTGCAAATACCAATGGGGATTGGGCGAAGATGAGACAGCAGCTTTTTCAGAAAACAACTGTATCTGTACTTGCGGGATTGCTTATATTAGCAGCGCCCGGCATTGGAGCGGCGGGATCGCTGGCGGGAAGCAAGGGCGACAGACGTTTCGCCGTCCATTTTCCGGCAGGTTCGACTGGAGATTGCCCGAAGGCCTACAAGGCCTATGTCGCGGCGAGCGGTCATTCGGCCTATGCGACGACGTTCCAATCGCGCGTGACCGACCTCTACATCATCTGCGGCTCCAAACTCAACGCACCCTCGCAACAGGCCGCGGAAGAGAGTGCGTTGCGCAATTGCCAGGCCGGCTTGACGAGATGGAAGGTCAAGACCGCGGCCGGCGGCTGCGGGATCGCTGCCTCCAAGTAGGCAGGCTGGCTTACCGATCCTTTGACAATGGCCGGACTGCAAAGCAGGGTGTTGCCACAGCCCGCGTGAAGGAGCATTCGCGCCGTTGGCGGCAAGCTCTGGCTTTGGAGGTCCCATGTTCGCCAAAATCCTGATCGCCAACCGCGGCGAGATCGCTTGCCGGGTGATCCGCACCGCGCGCAGGATGGGCGTGCGCACGGTCGCCGTCTATTCCGACGCCGACGCCGGCGCCTTGCATGTCGAGATGGCCGACGAAGCGGTGCATATCGGACCCTCGCCGGTCGGCGAAAGTTATCTGCGCGGCGACAAGATCGTCGCGGCGGCTTTGGCCACCGGCGCCGAAGCCATCCATCCCGGCTACGGTTTTCTGTCGGAAAACCCTGATTTCGTCGATCAGGTGACAGCGGCCGGGCTCGTCTTCATCGGCCCGTCGGCCGCCTCGATCCGCGCCATGGGGCTGAAGGACGCGGCCAAGCGGCTGATGGAGAAGGCCGGCGTGCCGGTTGTGCCGGGCTATCACGGCGAGGCGCAGGAGATCGTGCTGCTCGCCTCCAAGGCACGCGAGATCGGCTATCCCGTGCTGATCAAGGCGCGCGCCGGCGGCGGCGGCAAGGGCATGCGGCGCGTCGAACATCCCGACGACTTTTCCGAGGCGCTGTCGGGTGCGCGGCGCGAGGCCAAGGCCGCGTTCGGCGACGACCGCGTGCTGGTCGAGAAATATGTCGACAAGCCGCGCCACATCGAGGTTCAGGTTTTCGGCGATATCTTCGGCAATGTCGTGCATCTTTACGAGCGCGATTGCTCGGCGCAGCGGCGCCATCAGAAGGTGATCGAGGAAGCCCCCGCCCCCGGGATGACGCCGGCATTGCGCAAGGCAATGACGGAGGCGGCGGTGAAGGCCGCCAAGGCGATCGACTATTCCGGCGCCGGCACGATCGAGTTCATCGTCGACGCCTCGCAAGGGCTGAAGGCCGACCGCTTCTGGTTCATGGAAATGAACACTCGCCTGCAAGTCGAGCATCCCGTCACCGAAATGGTCACCGGCACCGATCTGGTCGAATGGCAGTTGCGGGTGGCGTCCGGCGAAAAGCTGCCGAAGACGCAGAGCGAGATTGCGCTCTCCGGTCACGCCTTCGAGGCGCGCATCTATGCCGAGGACGCGGCAAAGGGCTTTTTGCCGGCGACGGGCACGCTGCATCACCTGAAATTTCCGGATACAGTGCCGGAGGGCGCCAGCATGCGGATCGAGACCGGCGTGCGGACCGGCGATGCCATCTCGCCGTTCTACGACCCGATGATCGCCAAGCTCGTCGTCCACGGCAAGAACAGGCAGGCGGCGCTCGAGGCACTGGGCATTTCCCTTTCGCAAACCGAGATTGCCGGCTCGACCGTCAACACCGCCTTTCTCGCGGCTCTCGCCGCTGACGCGGATTTTTCGGCAGGTGACGTCGACACCGGGCTGATCGGCAGGCATCAGCAAGCGCTGACCGCAGTGCCGCCGCCGAGCAGCGAGATCGTCGCTGCAGCCGCACTTGCGGCGTCCGGCGCCGGGGCTCAGGCGCCGACCCGCGACCCGTGGTCGTCGCTTGCCGGCTATGCGCATTTCCACGCGATGGCGCGGCGCACGCGGCTTCGCTACGGCGAGGACGATATCCTGGCGCTTGTATCGATGCGGCCGGACGGGCGCTTCCAGGTGGCACTGGACGAACCTTATGACAGCGCGCTTGATCTTCGCGCTGCCCCTCGCCTCGCCCGCTGGCCAGGCCATGTCACTGTCTTTTCAGGCGCCGTCGGCTACAGCTTCGCGGTGCCGGACCCGTTGGCAAGGGCCGACGAAATCGCCGCCGGTGCCGACAGCCTGCGCGCGCCGATGCCGGGACTGGTCAAGCTGGTGCGCGCGGCAAAAGGCGAAACCGTCATCAAGGGCCAGCCGCTGTTGATCCTGGAAGCGATGAAGATGGAGCACACGATTTCCGCCACGCATGACGGGACGATCACCGAGATCGCAACAGAGGGCGCGCAGGTCACCGATGGGACGGTGCTGGTGCGTTTTGCCGAGGAAGCCCACGGCTGACGCTGTTCATCCAAGGAGAGGCGACGACGGAAGACGCGCGCCACAAACGCATCACCAAATGAAAATGGCCGGATCTGCCCCGGCCATCTCCGATTGTCGCCAGGCAAAGCCGGCGATCAAGGCTGGATCGGCGCGTATTTGCCGTCGTGCCACTGGTTGATGTCGTAGCTGACGTTCTTGAGGTCGCCCTTTTCATCGAAAGTGACAGGGCCGACGACGGTGCTGATCGGCTGGCCATTCTTCAGCGCTTCGGCAACCTTGGCCGGGTCGTCACTGCCGGCGCGCTTGATACCCTCGGCAAAGGCCTGGATCACGGCATAGGAGAACAGCGTAAAGCCCTCGGGCACGAAGCCGCCCGCCTTGATCTTTTCGATGGCCTGCTTGGCTTCGGGCTTCGCCTGCGGATCCGACGGGAAGACGAACATGGTGCCTTCGCCGGCCGGGCCGGCAACCTGCCAGAATTCCGGCGTGGCAATCGAGTCCGGCATGATCAGCTGGAACTTGAAGTCCTGTTCCGCCGACTGGCGCAGGATGAGGCCGGCCTCTGGGTGGTAGCCGCCGAAATAGACCACATCAGCCTTCAGTTCCTTGAGCTTGGTGACAAGCGCCGAATAGTCCTTTTCGCCGGCGTTGATGCCCTCGTAGAGGATCTCGTTGAGGCCGTTCTGGTTCATCGTCGCCTTGACGGCATCGGCCACGCCCTGCCCATAGGCGCTCTTGTCATGCATGATGACGACCTTCTTGCCGGCGTATTTCTTGGCGATCCATGGACCGATGAAGGCGCCCTGCGCATCATCGCGCGTATAAAGGCGCATGATCGTCGGCCAGCCGGATTTCGCCGCCGCGTCCGTCAGCTCCGGGTTCGACGAAGCCGGACTCATCATCATCGCACCGGCTTCGGCATAGACGGCCGAGGCCGGGATGCTCGAGCCCGAGCAGGCATGGCCATCGATGAACTTGACGCCGTTGGCGACGATGCGGTTTGCGACCGAAACCGCCTGCTTCGGATCGCACTGGTCATCTTGGACGTCGAGCTTGATCTGGCGGCCGTCGACGCCGCCGGCGGCGTTGATCGCGTCGGCGGCGGCTTGCGCGCCCTGCTTGAACTGGTCGCCGATGGTGGCAAGCTGTCCGGTCATCGGTCCGACCACCGAAAAGGTGATGTCTTCGGCGAAGGCCGGCGCGCTCATCACCAGGCCGACAATGGCCGCGCTCAAAATACCCAACTTTTTCATTGCGATACAACTCCTCCACTCGCGCGCGGCCGCTCCGACCGCGCCTCTTCCAGATTAGGTGGGAGAATTTCACCGTTCGCCAAGCCTGTCTTGGCGCATCGGCGGCACTCGATTGGGCCTGCCGCCTTTCTGTTTGGCCATGATCTTCTTCCAAAAACCGGTTTCCACTTTTTGGGACCATGGTCCGAAAACGCGAAAAGCCGCGCCGGCCTTGTTCCGGCCGGTCGCGGCTTTTGTCGATCGAACAATCCCGAACGCTACGCGCGCCCCGAAAACCGCTCGCCTTCCCTGTCCGTCGCGCAGCTGGGCTGTATCCGGCCTGCGGCGTTCTTGTCATTGTTGGTCCGGCCGTCTTGCGCGGCCTTGTTCTTGCCGGTCCGGCCGTCTTGCGCGGCCTTGAAGCGTCCCTGTCGGTGATCTCAGTACATGATGAGTTCAGGTGAGACTTAGTGCATCGTCATCCATTCGCGGGCTTCGCGCAGCGCCCTGGCGATCTCGACTTTCGACATGGCGGCCGACAATTCCGAGCGCAGTTCCGCGGCCCGGACCGAGCCCTTGATCGCAGCGATGTTGAACCATTTGTGGGCGGCGACGACATCGGTCTCGCAATCGCGGCCGGTCGCATACATCATGCCCAGTTCGAAAAGAATGTCGGCCTGGGCAGTTGCCCCCATGGCGCCGAAGCCGGCTTCAGGCATTTCAAAACGTGCCATTTCAATCCCCTGTTCTAGCCCCTGTCAGGCTCCCGAGAGCTGCCTCGTTCTGTCCCCTGGAAACCCTTGGGGCGGCCGCTCTTTCGATGCTTTCGAGAATGAACCGAAGGCTTGAATCCGTCGTTAAACGGCGTGCTTAATTTGAGGAAAACAAAGCTAAAACAAGAGGTAAACGCCGAAATTCATTAACGATGCAAAGCCAGCAATTGCGCCGGTTTGCGCCAAAATTGATGAAAATTTGCGAGGCGCAAATCAAGACTCCGCTAACCACGGAAGACAAAGCCAGCATGCCCGGCATTTCATTTCTCGCCGACCAGACCGCTTCAGGCGGCCGGGAAAAATCCCGAAGTCTTCCGCAGCGGCACCGCTTTTGTTTTGCCGGGAGGTGGATTAGCTTACGTTTGCGTAAGAGGCAGACTGGCGGGGCGGAACGTTCGTCCGGATGTCCACAGGGAGGAGAAACATGTTTCGCAAAATCAGCATGGGCCTCGCGGCCACATTGATCATGGCCGGCACCGCTTGGGCCGACCCGATCGAAGGCAACTGGAAAACGCAAGCCGGTTCGACCGCCGCCATCACGGGCGGTGGCGACGCATTTTCCATCACGCTCAAATCCGGCAAGTTTGCCGGCAAGCGTATCGGTTCCTTCAAGGTGTCCGGCGCCAACAAATACACGGGTACGATACCGACCCGGAGACCGACAAGACCTATTCGGGCAAGGCCTCGGTCTCAGGCGCTTCGCTCAAGATGAGCGGCTGCGTGCTCGGCGGGCTGATCTGCAGGAGCCAGACCTGGCACAAGCTCTGATCGTTTCGACTGCCGCACAATGAACACGGGGCCGCAAAGGCCCCGTTTTTGTTCGCGCCTCTGTGTTTGGGAACACCGATCGATCGCGCAGGCTGCGCCTTCTGCGCCCTAACAGTCCAAATTTGAACCGCAGATGAACACCGGCATCAGAGCCGGTTCAGTTGCACCAGGGCATTGTCATGCGTGTTGAAGGAGAACCACGCCATGTTCGCCCGCCGCTTCGCCATCGTCTGCCTGCTAATGAGCCTGTTCGGCATGGCGTTCGCCATCCTCGTTGCAGAGGCCGGGCGCCCGGCCCGTTCCTGGGACCAGGCCAATTCCTGCCGGTTCGATTGCGTGAACCATTTTCGCCCCTGAACCGACAAAGTCTTCGAGAGGAGAAAAGCAAAAACCATGGACCGCATCGCCGCCAACGCCCGCAAGACCCTTCGGCTAGTGCCGCGGGCGACGCTCATCCTGATGGTTCTTGCCGCGCCGGTTCTGGCCGTGCCGACGATGCGCGCCGATGCCGGCTCGACGATCGAAGCGCCGGCGCTGAAGAAGACCGGCGTCGGCTTTGTGCTGCTGATCAGCCTGCGGCGTGGTTAGGCAATCGGCCTTCATCGAAACTCAAAACAAAAAACGACCCTTCGGCCCCCTCCCAACCGCGTGGCCAAGCCTCTATATTGGGTCATGGAAAAGCGAATCTACCCCCAAGCCATAGACTCAGTCGTGATGCCGGAGCCATTTGGCCGGCAGATCTTCAATGATGCAGCAAAGGCCGTCGCGGCCTTGCAGGCGCTCTACGACCGCAACACCAAATTCCTGCGCGATTCGTTTACGGCGCTCGCCGCAGGCGGCGACAACAACAAGCGCTACCGGGCGTTTTATCCGGAGGTCGGTGTCACCACGACTTCGTTCACCCAGATCGACTCGCGGCAGGCTTACGGCCATATGCCGACGCCTGGGCATTTCTCGACCACCATAACCCAGCCCGCCCTTTTCGAACGCTATCTCATCGAACAGCTTCGCCTGATCATGCGCAATCACGGCGTTCCGGTCACGGTCTCGGAATCGACGACGCCCATCCCGCTGCATTTCGCGTTCCTGGAAGGCTCGCATGTCGACGGCGCGGCAGCCGAGCGCATCAGGCGGCCGATCCGTGACCTGTTCGACGTGCCGGATCTCGACGGCACCGACGACCAGATCGCCAACGGCACGTTCGAAGTGGCGCTAGGCGAAGCCAGGCCATTGGCGGCGTTCACGGCGCAACGCATCGACTACTCGTTGCACCGGATGTCGCACTACACGGCGACCAGTCCGCAGCATTTCCAGAATTTCGTGCTGTTCACCAACTACCAGTTCTACATCGACGAATTCGTCGCCCGTGCGCACGATCTTATGGCGAAAGGCGGCGGCGGATATGTCGAATTCGTCGAGCCGGGAAACGTCGTCACCAAGGCTGGACAAAATGCGCCCAGCCATGGCGTGGCGCCGCCGCGCCTGCCGCAGATGCCGGCCTATCATCTGAAGAAGCCGAACCATGGCGGCATCACCATGGTCAATATTGGCGTCGGCCCCTCCAACGCCAAGACGATCACCGACCACATAGCGGTGCTCAGGCCGCATGCCTGGGTGATGCTCGGCCATTGCGCCGGCCTGCGCAACACCCAGGCGCTGGGCGACTATGTGCTGGCGCACGCCTATGTGCGGGAAGACCATGTTCTGGACGACGATCTTCCGGTCTGGGTGCCGATCCCGCCGCTGGCCGAAATCCAGGTGGCGCTGCAGGAGGCGGTCGCCGAAGTCACCGGCCTTTCCGGCTATGACCTCAAGCGTATCATGCGCACCGGCACAGTCGCTACCATCGACAACCGCAACTGGGAGTTGCGCGACCAGCGTGGACCAGTGCAGCGGCTGTCGCAGTCACGGGCGATCGCGCTCGACATGGAGTCGGCGACGATCGCCGCCAATGGCTTCCGCTTCCGCGTACCCTACGGTACGCTGCTTTGCGTCTCCGACAAACCGCTGCATGGCGAATTGAAGCTGCCCGGCATGGCGACCGAGTTCTACAAGCGGCAAGTGGCACAGCATTTGACCATCGGCATCAGGGCGATGGAAAAGCTGGCCGAGATGCCGATGGAACGGTTGCATTCGCGCAAGCTCAGAAGCTTTTCGGAGACGGCGTTCCAGTAGGAACGGCGGCTTTCATCGATCGGAGTATGGTAACAGCGCGGCAGGGCGTTTCACCATCTTGATTGGCTGCATTTCTGCCGATAAGCAAAGTAGATGGCACCCGTTCGAGACATGATGGCTTCGATGGCATTCGTCGCAATGCTCGTCTTCTCGGTCGCGCTGGTGGCCGGGTTTTTCGGAACGCTGCATCCGGCCTTCGATTCCTTCGCTCATTTCCGCGTTCATCTTGCCGTGCTGATGGCGCTTTGCGCGCTGCCGCTGCTGGCGACCTCGTTTCGCCTGCAGGCGGCCACAGGGCTGCTCTTTGCGGTGGCTGCCTTTGCCACCACGTCGAACGCCCTGTCGGTGCCCCGCCTGTGGCCGGTCCAGGCAGCCTACGAAGTCGAGGCCGGCGATCAGGCGGTCTACCCCGGTGATCAGGCGGTCTACCGCCTGCTGCAGATGAACCTGCGGTTCAACAATTCAACGCCTGAAAAAGTCCTGTCGCTGATCGGCCGGACCCAGCCTGATGTGATCACCCTCGACGAGGTGTCCGACATGTGGAAGGCGAAACTTGGCCATGTTGCAAGCGCCTACCCTTACCGGATCTTCTGCCCCTACCCCAATGGCGTATTCGGCGTTGCGCTGCTGTCCAGACGGTCGTTTGCCGCCGGCGCGCAACCGCGCTGCTATGGCCGCGGCGCGATGGCCATCGCGACGGTCGATTTCGGCGGAACCGAAGTCGACGTCGCCGCCATGCACCTCACCTGGCCATGGCCGCGCAACCAGTCACGGCAGATCGGCGGATTGTCGGGGGAGTTCGCCTCGCTTGGCGAGACATCGATCATGGCATGCGACTGCAATGCAGCGCCGTGGAGCGCCGCCGTCCGGCGCGTCGCAGGTCTTGGCAAGCTGACCGTGGCGCCTTCGCCGGGGCCGACCTGGCTCCCTATCAAGCTGCCGGAATTCCTGCGCTTCGCCGGACTGCCGATCGACCTTGTTTTCAGCAAGGGCGCGGTTCTCATCCATTCGGTGTCGAGGCTAGAAAACACCGGCTCCGACCATCTTCCGCTGATGGTGGAGTTCTCGCTCAGGCAGGAACAGAAGAAGCCGGTCGACGAACAAGAAACCGCGACGGCATCGGTGAGACAGAACGGCAGGACCCGAGGCTGAGCTACTGCTTGCGCAACAGCGCCCTGATGAGGTGCTCGACATGGCCGCCGTCGCGATGCTCGCGCGCGTCGAAGGCGTTCTGTTTCGCCTCGTATTCGGCATAGACGGCCTTAATCCGGCGCCTCGCCTCGCGGTGCGTCTTGCTGCAAAACAAGTTATCGGCGAACTCCAGTCCAGTGATCGATTTCTCGGTCGCCCGCATCATTGTCCTGGCGATGCGGCCATGGTTATGCTCGTGAGCACGAACGCCCGCGAAAAACCGCTTCCAGCGCTTCTGCAGCGCCGGCGTCGCGGCTGAGGCCAAACGCGGCAAGGTGTAGGTGAGATCGAGCGTGCCATTGGCTTGGCGCAGACGGCAGACACCACCCTCCCTTGTGACGTCAAGGTCCCAATCCACGGTATAGGCGGCCAGCGCGATGGCATGCGTCATGAAGCCGTGCCGCTTCGGACCGTTGCGGTCCATGGCCTCGATCAGGGCGGCGCCCGTGGTTCCAGTGATGTCGTAGGTCCGGGTCTTGACCAGCACCTTCGTGTCAGCCAATGCCGGCGGTGCGAAGCCGCACAAGCCGCCAATCGCCACAAGGCACGTCAGAACCGCCAGGCGCATGGTCATCTCCCGGGTCAGAAAGAATGGAACCACAGGCGCCGCCCCGCTTCAACTTCTTTTAGACGCCGCACATATAATAGGCCTTCACGCGCTTTCATTTTGGTCAACGGGCGAGACGGCCGCCGGGCCGTTCTGGCTTGCTGGGCTACATGTTTTGGTAGACTGGTCCCTCTCCACCTTGTGGCGGCACCCAGGTAATGTTTCGGTTCGGATCCTTGATGTCGCAGGTCTTGCAGTGGACGCAGTTCTGCGCGTTGATGACGAAGCGCACGTCCTTCGCCGCGGGATCGGCGGCGGCGTTGCCATCCTTGTCGACCCATTCGTAGACGCCGGCCGGGCAGTAGCGTGTCGAGGGCCCGGCATAGACATCGTGCTCGGAACGCCGCTGCAGATCCATATCCGCGACCAGCAGGTGGACAGGCTCGTTTTCCTCGTGGTTGGTATTGGACAGGAACACCGAGGACAGGCGGTCGAAGGTGAGCACGCCGTCCGGCTTCGGATAGGCGATCTTCTTATGCCTGGCGGCCGGATCCAGCGTCGCATGATCGGCCTTGCCGTGCTTCAGCGTGCCAAAAGGCGAGAACCCGAACAGCGAATTCAGCCACATGTCGAGGCCGCCGATGCCGACGCCGACGACGGTGCCGAAGCGCGACCACAAGGGCTTGACGTTGCGCACCTTCTTCAAATCCTTGCCGATGTCGGTTGCCCGCCATGCCGCCTCGTAGGAAGCCAGTTCGTCATTGGCGCGGCCGGCGCCGATCGCCTCGGCGACATGCTCGGCCGCCAGCATTCCGGAGAGCACGGCATTGTGCGAGCCCTTGATGCGCGGCACGTTGACGAAGCCGGCAGCACACCCGATCAGCGCGCCGCCGGGGAAGGACAGTTTCGGCACTGATTGCCAGCCGCCCTCGGTGATGGCACGGGCGCCATAGCCGAGCCGCTTGCCGCCCTCGAATGTACCCCTGATCGCCGGGTGGGTCTTGAAGCGCTGGAACTCGTCGAACGGCGACAGATAGGGGTTCTTGTAATTGAGGTGGACGACGAAGCCGACCGCCACCTGGTTGTCCTCCAGATGGTAGAGGAAGGAGCCACCGCCGGTCTTCATGTCGAGCGGCCAGCCGAAGGAGTGCTGGACAAGGCCCGGCCGATGGTTCTCCGGCTTGACCTGCCAGAGCTCCTTGAGACCGATGCCGTATTTGCCGGGCTCGCGGCCGTCGGAAAGATGGTATTTGGCGATCAACTGCTTGGCCAGCGAGCCGCGCGCGCCCTCGCCGATCAGCACATATTTGCCCATCAGCGCCATGCCCGGCGCGAAGCCAGGGCCACGCGTGCCATCCTTCTCGACGCCCATGTCGCCGGTGACAACGCCGGTGACCGCGCCCTCGTCACTGTAAATGAGATCCACGACGGCAAAGCCCGGATAGATCTCGACGCCCAGCGCCTCGGCCTTGGTCGCCAGCCAGCGGCAGACATTGCCGAGCGAAACGATGTAGTTGCCGTGGTTGTTCATCAGCGGCGGCATCAGGATATTGGGCAGACGGAACGAACCGGCGGGGCCGAGGACCAGGAAATGGTCTGCCGTGACCGGCGTCTTGAACGGATGTCCCTCCTCGTCACGCCAGCCCGGCAGCAGCCGGTCGATGCCGATCGGATCGACGACGGCGCCGGACAGGATGTGGGCGCCGACTTCGCCGCCCTTTTCCAGGACGACGACGGAAAGCTCGGGATTGACCTGCTTGAGACGGATAGCGGCAGCGAGGCCGGCCGGACCGGCGCCGACGATGACCACGTCGAATTCCATGCTTTCGCGTTCGATCTCGCTCATCAACCCCTCACTGGCTGCCGCATTTGCGCATCTTGCTGGCTTATCCGCTGCATAGCGCATCAATTCGCGACGCGAAACCGGCGCTGACGTGACAATGCCGATTTCGTCAAAAAGGCCGCGCATCGTACTACAAAATCGCGATTTGCGGGTCCACCAACATCGATCCGGGTCCAAACAGAGCCGTTGCCCTGATTTTTTTTAATTGTTCGACGGCTTGCTTATCGGCCATACTTCGCACCATGCGCACATACGGGCCATCCGGCTTTTCATCGACGCGCTTTTTTTCGTCGCCCGGACGGATTTGCCGGGCGCTCGTTTTGGCCCTTTTGCCGCTGGCGTCCGTTGGCGCCCACGCCGAGCCGCAAAGGGTCTGGGTGGCCGGAGCCTACTCCTTTTCCGACGAGCTGGGCGGCTTTCGCATCACCAGCGCCTCGGGCATCGGGACAAAGGAGGACCCGCTTGTCATCACCGAAGAGCTGAATTCGGCGACACCAGTGACACTGACAATCCGCACGACAAAGCCGATCCACCCCTTCGGCACTGCGGGCCAATTTGCCAACGGCCTCATGTATATGCGCATCGACGTGCTCAACAACAGCGGCCAGGCCTGGGTCGAGTTCCAGTTCGAGCTCCAGGAGATACTCCACCGGCCGAGCGTGTTCGGCGACGGCCTGTCGTTCGACCAGCGCAACAAGACGCCTGACAACATCTGGTCGAGCAGCTTTGCCGATTTCGATCGCGACTTCGAACCCTATGACCGGCTGCTGTTCAAGAGCGGCAAGATCGACCCGTTGAAGACGGCAAAATTCGATTACCTGATCA
This sequence comes from Mesorhizobium sp. WSM4850, assembly GCF_055811735.1. NCBI lineage: Bacteria > Pseudomonadati > Pseudomonadota > Alphaproteobacteria > Hyphomicrobiales > Phyllobacteriaceae > Mesorhizobium > Mesorhizobium sp. WSM4850. The sequence continues at coordinate 23,883 of NZ_JBVVPV010000057.1, forward strand.
CCGACTACACACCACGCTGGACGTTCTATCTGGTGCAGGATCCGCGTATACCGTCGAGCTGAACCACTTCGTCATCCGGGGCGAAGCAGGAGCGAAGCGACGTCGCTGAGGCCCTGGATGACGAAATCATGAAGCATCGCGCCAATCACGATGTTGCAAATTCCTGCCGCGCGACTGAATGTGAAAGCATGACTGCCGTTTCCCCAGACAACCGACCTGATATTGCCGACCTGCTGGCCTTCTACGCCAGCGCCGGCGTCGATGAAGCGCTCGAAGAGGAGCCGCTGAACAGGTTTGCCGAGGCTGCGTCAAAGCCGCCTGAGCGGGGGCCAGCGACAGTTACGCCGCCAACCGGTGAGAACGCAGCGCTGCCACGCTCGACAAGCCTGTCACGCGCCGGAATGGGCGAAAGGCAAGCTGCGGCGCCGGCGATGCGCGCGCCGTCCGGTACGGCGACAGTGCCCGACGAGCAGCAAGCGGCATTGGCGCGACACCTGGCGACGACGGCGGCGACCCTGGACGAGCTTCGCCAGCACATGGCGGCATTCGACGGCTGCAACCTCAAATTCACCGCCAAGAACCTGGTGTTCGCCGACGGCAATCCGAATGCCGCGGTGATGCTGGTCGGCGAGGCGCCCGGGCGCGACGAGGACATCGAGGGATTGCCGTTCGTCGGCCGCTCGGGCCGGCTGCTGGACCGGATGCTGGCCGCGATCGGCCTCGACCGGACCTCGGCCTACATCGCAAATGTCATTCCCTGGCGGCCGCCGGGCAACCGCACGCCGACGCCGCACGAGACCGAGATCTGCCGGCCGTTCATCGAACGGCAGATCGAGCTGGTCAATCCGAAGGTGCTGGTCAATTTGGGCGGCCCCTCGGCAAGCACCCTTCTCAACACCACAGAGGGCATCCTGCGGCTGCGCGGCAACTGGCGCGTCCACACGACCGCCGCCGGCATTGCCATCCCCGCCATGCCAACGCTTCATCCGGCGTATCTCTTGCGAACCCCTGCGCACAAGAAGCTGGCGTGGCGGGATTTCCTTGAAGTGAAGGCGAAGCTTCGGGCGCTGGGTTGAGGGTTCGAGATTAGCCAGTCTCCCCCCTCGTGGTACCCTCGTGGGGAGATGGCCGGCAGGCCAGAGGGAGGCGCGAAGCATGGCCCACTTTCGTGGCCTTCCGATAGGTCGGCGGGACAGCGCCCCCCTCTGCCTTGCCAGGCATCTCCCCCACGAGGGACCACACGGGGGAGATTGGCTGTCATCACGGCTTTCGCAAATCTCCGACGTGATGCTGTACCTATAACCTCCCCGGTAATTGAAATGCATCTGCGGCCGGCCTAGTCATGCGCCCATGACCGCAACCCAGACTTCCGCCGGCAGCCTCATTCGCGAATGGCGCACGCGCCGGCGCATGAGCCAGCTCGACCTCGCCATGGAAGCCGAAATCTCGCAGCGGCATCTGAGTTTCGTGGAAAGCGGCCGCGCCGCACCGTCGCGCGACATGGTCCTGCATCTGGCCGAGCAGCTGTCGATCCCGCTGAGGCAGCGCAACCAGCTCCTGCTGGCCGCAGGCTTTGCCCCCAGCTTCAGCGAGCGTCCGCTCACCGATGCCTCGCTGGCGCCGGCGATGGCGGCGGTCGAGATCGTGCTCAAGGGGCACGAACCCTTCCCGGCTCTGGCTGTCGACCGGCACTGGAACCTGGTGTCGGCGAACACCGCCATCGGCCCGTTCCTGGCCAATGTTGCCGAGCCTTCCTTGCTGAAGCCGCCAGTCAACGTGCTGCGGCTCAGCCTGCACCCGGGTGGCGTCGCGCCGCGCATCGTCAATCTGGCCGAATGGCGCGCGCATCTTCTCGACCGGCTGAAACACCAGAACGACGCTTCAGGCGACCCGGTTCTGGTCGAACTGGAGCGCGAGCTTCGGAGCTATCCGTCCGGCCTGAACGGCGCACGGCCGGTGCCGGTCGAGCCGAACGCGATCGTGCACCCGCTGCGGCTTGCGCATGGCGATGCCGTGCTGTCGTTCATCAGCACCATCACCGTGTTCGGCACGCCGCTCGACGTGACGCTGTCGGAACTGGCGATCGAATCTTTTTTCCCCGCCGATGAGCAGACAAGGACCGTGCTGGTGCGATTGGCGAACGAGCGGGCCGAGCCGTCCTGATCATCCTTGCGGTGGGGTCGCCTGGCGGCTGCGGGCGCGTTCGAGGCCAAGCTGGCGCTCGCGCCAGATGATGAAGATGCCGGCGGCAACGACGATCACGCCGCCGATGAGCATATGACCCGTCGGGACGTCGCCGAAGGCGAGATAGCCGACAACGATGCCAAGTAGCATCGAAGTGTATTCGAAAGGCGCTACGACCGAGGCCTCGGCATGGCGATAGGCGGCCGTCATCAGAATCTGGGCGAGCCCGCCGCAAAAGCCTGCAGCAATGAGCAGGCCCGCCTGCGCCGGTGTCAGCGCCTGCCAGCCGAACGGCAGCGACAGCAAGGCCAGGAGGCTCGCCGTCACCGAAAACCACAGCACGATGGTTGCCGTCGGCTCGCTCTGGACGAGGTTGCGCACCAGCAGCATGGCGACGGCCGAGATCGCTGCCGCGACCAGTGCGGCGATGACGCCGAGCACCTCCTGATCGCCGAGTGCTGCGCCCGAACCCAGCAGCGTCAGTTCCGGCCATGAGATGACCAGCACCCCGACCAGTCCGACCGCAACCGCGCTCCAGCGATAGACGCGGATCGCTTCGCCGAGGAAGATCGAACTGAACACCACCACCAGCAGCGGCTGTGCGTAGTTCAGCGCGATCGCTTCCGGCAGCGGCAGCCGAATCAGCGCGAAGAAGCCGAGCCCCATGGCGCAGACGCCGACAACGCCACGCGCAATGTGGTTGAGCGGGCGCTTGGTCGAAAACGCGGTGCCAAGCTTTCCCTGAAAGGCCAAGAAGACGACGATCGGAAAGATGGCAAAGAACGAGCGGAAGAAGACGATCTGGCCCGCCGGCACCGTGCCCGCCGCCTTGATGCAGGAGGACATGGCGACGAAGACCGCCACCGACACGATCTTGAGCATGATCCCGGTCAGCGTGTTGTGCCCGCCGGGATGGTTCGTCGGGTTCACTTGGCAGCCGCTTCCTGGATCGCCGCCCAGATGCGCGCCGGCGTTGCCGGCATGTCGATGTGCCTGATGCCGTAGGCGCGATAGAGCGCATCCGTCACCGCGTTGAGCGCGGCCGGCGTCGCTCCGATCGTGCCCGCCTCGCCTGCCCCCTTGATGCCGAGCGCATTGGTGGTCGAGGGCACGTTGCGGGTCTCGAAATGGAAGAACGGCAAATCGTCGGCGCGCGGCATGGCATAGTCCATGAAACTTGCCGTCAACAGCTGCCCGTCCTCGTCATAGACCGTGTTCTCGGTCAGCGCCTGGCCGATGCCCTGGACGACGCCGCCATGCACCTGGCCAGCCAGCAGCATAGGGTTCACGGTGACGCCGAAATCGTCGACGATCGTATAGCGGACAATTTCCGTTACGCCGGTGTCGGGATCGATCTCGACCTCGCAGATGTGGGTGCCGTTCGGATAGGTGCATTCGTCCTGCACGAACTCGCCAAAGCCCTTGAGATCGTCCGGGTTCTTGGCTGCCTTGGCGATGCTCGAAAAATCGATCGTGCGGTCGGTGCCGACGATGCGGGCAACGCCGTTGGACAATTCGATGTCGTCCGCCGAGGCTTCCAGCTCATCGGCGGCGATGCGCCTGATCTTGATGGCCAGATCCTCGCCGGCGCGAGAAGCTGACACACCGCCAATCGGAATGGAGCGCGAGCCACCGGTGCCGCCGCCGGCCTTCAGCTCGTCGGTGTCGCCCTGGCGGACATGAATCTTGCCGATGTCGAGATGAAGCTTTTCCGAGAGGAACTGCGCATAGGCGGTCGCATGCCCCTGCCCGTTGGTCTGGGTGCCGATCTTCAGCGTCACCGTGCCGTCGCCGTTCAATTCGACAAAGGCCGGTTCAGAGCCGGGAAAGGCACAGGCCTCGATATAGGTCGCCATGCCGATGCCGCGGATTTTGCCTTCCGCCTTCGACTGCGCCAGTCGCTCCGGGAACGCCTGCCACTCCGCTTGTTCGATGGCGCGTTCCATATGGCCTGCGAATTCACCGGTATCATAGAGGCGGTCGGTCTGCGTGCGGTAAGGGAACTGCTCGGGCCTGATGAAATTGCGCCGGCGGATCTCTTCGACTGGCAAGCCCAGATCGTGGGCGCAGGCGTCGACGAGCTTTTCCAGCAGGAATGCCGCTTCCGGACGGCCGGCGCCGCGGTAGGCATCGACCGGGCAAGTGTTGGTGTAGAGGCCGGTCACCGAAACGTCGAGCGCCTGGATGTCGTAGACGCCGGTCGACATGGTGACGCCGATATAGGGGATGAACGGGCCGTATTGCGAGATATAGGCGCCGATATTAGCGAGGAGATCGACCTTCATGCCGAGAAAGCGGCCGTCCTTGTCCATAGCCATCTCGGCGGTCACGACATTGTCGCGGCCTTGCGCATCGGTGAGGAAATGCTCGGTGCGGTCGCCGGCCCATTTCACCGGGCGGCCAAGGCGCCTGGCGGCCTCCAGCACCAGCGGATGCTCGCGATAGACGAAGCTTTTCGGCCCGAAGCCGCCGCCGACATCCGGCGTGATGACGCGCAGCTGATTCTTCTTGATCTTGAATATGTCGGCCAGGATGTGCTGCATGGAATGCACGCCCTGCGAGCCTGTGGTCAGCACGAAGCGGTTCTCCTGCGTGTTCCACTCGCCGATCGCCGAACGCGGCTCCATGTAGTTGCAGACCAGCCGGTTGTTGATGAATTCGATGCGGGTGACATACGCCGCCCTGGCGAATGCCGCCGCGGTCTTCGCCTTGTCGCCGATGTGGTAGCTGAAGGCGCGGTTGGAGCCGAGTTCCGGCCAGACCAGCGGCGTGCCGTCGTCAAGCGCCGTGGCGGTGCCGGACGCGGCATCCTCGCCCTCATAATCGACCTCGATCAGTTCGGCCGCGTCCTGCGCCAGCGCGCGGCTGTCGGCGACGACGAAGGCGACGGCGTCGCCGACATATTTGACCCGGTCGCGGCAAAGGACCGGAATGTCGCGGGTCGGCGCCTTGGTGCCGTCGGGCTGCCTCTGCATGACGCCGGATTTCAGCTTGCCGAGATGAGCAAGATCCGCACCGGTCAGCACCAGATGGACACCAGATGCCGCCTTGGCCGCCTCGGTCGAACCGAGGGTGAAGCTTGCCTTGGCCACCGGCGAGCGCAGGACATAGCCGTGCAGGAGGTCGGCCGGCTGGATGTCGTCCGTATAGCGACCGAGACCTTTTAGGAAGGCCTGGTCCTCGCGACGCAGCACAGAGGCGCCCATGCCGAATTTCGGTGTGACGACGGTCATGGATACCTCGCGACGATGATTGGAAAACGAGTGCCTGAAATAGGCGCTGCGCCAGTTTTGTCGAGTGACGGTTTCGTGTAAAGAGCGCGTGCTTCACATTTCTTCGACCAGCGGACCCACCTGCCGCTGCGGGAATCGACAGGAAAACCAACGGAAATGCGCACGGACACCGGCCAGGTCTTCAAGCTCGAAGACTATCGCCCCACCGACTATCTCATTCCGGAAACCGGCCTGACTTTCCGGCTGTCGCCGGAAGCCACGCGCGTCATCGCCGTGCTGACGGTCGAGCGCCGTGACGGCGTCGCGGCGTCAGTGCCGCTGGTGCTGGACGGCGATGGCCTGACGCTCGGCCGCATCGCAATCGACGGCCAGACACTCGCGCCCACCGATTTTTTCGCCACGCCCGATCAGTTGACGATCACCACGCCGCCCGCAGCAGCCCGTTTCCAGCTGCTGATCGAAACCGAGCTGGCGCCGGCGCACAACGAAGCCCTGATGGGCCTCTATCGCTCGAGCAACGTCTATTGCACGCAATGCGAGGCCGAGGGCTTTCGGCGCATTACCTATTTTCTCGACCGTCCCGATATCCTGTCGGTCTATACGGTGCGCATTGAGGCGCCGCACCACGAGGCGCCACTGCTTCTTTCCAACGGCAACCCGGCTGGCGGCGGCGAACTTGCCGACGGCTGGCACTATGCAGTCTGGCACGACCCCTTCCCCAAGCCGTCCTATCTGTTCGCGCTGGTCGCAGGCGCTCTCGGCAAGGTCGCGGACAGCTTCGTCACATTGTCCGGCCGCCAGGTCGAGCTCGGCATCTTTGTCGAGCCGGGCAAGGAGCGGCTCGCCGGCTACGCCATGGACGCCCTGAAACGGTCGATGAAATGGGACGAGGAGGCGTTCGGCCGCGAATACGACCTCGACGTCTTCAACATCGTCGCCGTGTCCGACTTCAACATGGGCGCGATGGAGAACAAGGGCCTCAACATCTTCAACGACAAGTATGTGCTGGCCGACCAGGAGACCGCAACGGACGCCGATTTCGCCAATATCGAGGCGATCATCGCGCACGAGTATTTCCATAATTGGACTGGCAACAGAATCACTTGCCGCGACTGGTTCCAGCTTTGCCTGAAGGAAGGGCTGACGGTTTTCCGCGATCACGAATTCTCCGCCGACCAGCGATCGCGAGCGGTGAAACGCATCGCCGAAGTGCGCACGCTCAAGGCACATCAGTTTCCCGAAGACCAGGGACCGCTGGCGCATCCGGTGCGACCGCGCCGCTACCGCGAGATCAATAATTTCTACACGGCGACAGTCTACGAAAAGGGCTCGGAAGTGGTGCGCATGATCCGCACCATTCTCGGCGCCGAGACGTTCCGGGCCGGCATGGATCTCTATTTCGAGCGCCATGACGGCGAGGCTGCAACCATCGAGGACTTCATCAAGGTGTTCGAGGATGTGTCCGGGCGCGACCTCGCGCAATTTTCGCTGTGGTACCATCAGGCCGGCACGCCCAATCTGACCATCAGTTCGACGCACAATGCGGCGGCCCAGGAATTCACGCTCGAGATCGAGCAGTCGGTGCCGCCAACGCCGTCCGAAAGCCGCAAGCGGCTGATGCATATTCCGCTGGCCTTCAGCCTGGTCGGCACCGACGGCAAAGCGGTAGAATATGGCGGCGTCGAGGGCGCCAGCGTCGAGGACGGCGTCATCCATATCCGCAAGCGCCGGCACATGGTGCGCTTCTCGGGCGTCACTGAGCGCCCGGCGATGTCGCTCAACCGCGGCTTCTCGGCGCCGGTGACGCTTTCCGTCGAGCAGAGGGCCGACGATCAGTTCTTCCTTGCTGGCCATGACAACGATACCTTCTCGCGCTGGCAGGCGTTCAACACGCTTTTGACCGAGGCTCTGATATCCACCTTCCGCCAAGTCCTTGACGGCAAGCAGCCCGGTTTCGCATCGCGGTTGATCGAGCTTGCCGGCAAAATAGCCGGCGACGAGACACTCGAACCGGCCTATCGGGCGCTGGCTCTGGCGCTTCCGAGCGAAGCCGATATCGCCCGTGACATCGGCAAGAACATCGACCCCGATGCCATTTTCTCGGCCCGCGAGGCGCTGACGGTCGCGATCGCCGAGGCGAATCGCGAGATATTCTCCGACCTCTACGATCGACTGACCGACAAGGACGCTTTCAGTCCTGATGCGGCAAGCGCCGGTCGCCGGGCGCTGCGCAACACCTTGCTCGACTATCTATCGCTGCTGCATGGAGGTGCGGCGCTTGCGGCCCGGCATTTCCAGTCCGCGACCAACATGACCGACCGGGCCGCCGCATTGAGCGTGCTTGCGCTGCGCCATAACGGTTCGCCCGAGACGGTCAAGGCGCTGGCGGAGTTCGAAGCGAAATATGCGACCGATCCGCTGGTGATGGACAAATGGTTCCATATCCAGGCCAGCGTGCCGGGCCCGCAAACCATTCATGCGGTGCGCGCCCTGACCAGCCACCCGGCCTTCTCAATGGCCAACCCGAACCGGGTGCGCTCGCTCGTCGGCACGTTTTCCAGCGCCAACCAGACCGGCTTCCATCGCGCCGACGGCGAAGGCTACCGGTTTTTCGTCGAAACGGTCCTGCAGGTCGAAAAGCGCAACCCGCAATTGGCCGCCAGGCTGGCGACGGCACTCAGATCATGGCGCTCGCTGGAACCTGCCCGGCAGGGCAAGGCAAGGGAAGCGCTGCTTTCGATTGCCAATACCGAGAACCTGTCGGCCGATTTGCGCGACATCATTGAGCGCACGCTGGCGTAAGGTATGTTGATATTCAGGTGATGCCGGCCTGCGAACGGCGGCTTCCTGCGCTTCCGGTGCTCACGTACCAAAAAGTACGCTCCGCTCCGGTTCTCGGAATCCACCGTTCTCGGCACGGCCTGACCTGAATCTCAACACACCTTAAAAGGTTGCCGCCCGGCACCATCGGGCGGAAAAGCCATTATTTTAGTCGATTTTTGATCTTTTTTCGCTGCGCCTATGGACAAGCCGAATCACCTTTGATTCTTTAGCTGAAGATTCGGAAGTGCGGCGTCGCCGGATCGTCAAGCAGATTTAAGATCGGGGAGAGCCATTTATGGCGAAGGCGGACGCGTGGGGCGCGCCCGGAGGGACGGGTTTTGAGCAGCGTGAGGCGGGAAGCGACGGTCTCGCCGGCAATGCGCGGCTCATCGCCGAACCCGCCTACCGACGGCTTCTGGCAGCCGAGCCATTGCTGCGCCGATCGATACCGGCCCTCATCATCATTTTCCTGATTGTCATCGCGGCACTGCGGTTCCTGTCGCTGATGCACGAGCGCGACGACGTGGAACGCGACGCCAAGGCGATCCTCTCGCTCGCGGCGGGCCAACTGGCCAGTTCGATCAGCGTCGATGCGAACATGGCCTCGACGCCTGGCGCGACGCAGGACTTGTTGGAGGGCATCAGCCGTCAGGGCGCCATGGGCCGAAGCCACGTGCTTGCGGTCACCGACAGCGCGTTCAAGATCGTTGCCGTGACACCGCAATCGACGGGCTGGGAAGGGCGGTCGCTCGACGCCATCGCCCAGGGCGGTCAACCGCTGTTCATGTTCGGCGACCGCGCCGGGGTGATGGAGGTCAGCATCGGCGGCCAGGAATGGTATGCCGCGGTGAGCTTGGCAAACGGCAGGAATGGTGCTGCCGCAGCGCTCGTCCCGCAGGATGCGGTCTTCGACACGTGGCGCAAGACCGTTTCGCTCAACGTCACGCTGTTCGTGCTGACGGCCGGCGTGCTGATCATCGTCCTCTATGCCTATTTCGGCCAGGCGGCGCGCGCCCAGACCGCCGACCGCATCTATCTCGAAGCGGGCCACCGCCTGGGCATGGGGGGGGGGGGCGGGCGCGGGGGGCGGGGGGGGGGGGGGGTGGGGGGCGGGCAGATGTTATGGTGGGGGTGGGTGTTGG
>NZ_JBVVPV010000058.1:0-29942 GCF_055811735.1 Mesorhizobium sp. WSM4850
CCCCCCCTTGCTGGGGGGGTGGGGGGGCGCCACCCCCCCCCCTCGGAGGGGGCCCGGCCCCTGAAAACAACCCCCCCGCGCGGGCGGCTTCGCGGCCACCTCTCCCCCCGCTTCGCGCGGGGCGAGGAACCCAAGTTCTGTCCGGTAGGACAGAGGGGGCGCGAAGGATTGCCCACCTTTGACTTGATCTGTTTTCCGCTTCGCGCCTCACTGCCCCGCGCGCAGCCTGACCACGGCACTGCGCGCCGCCAGCACCAGCACCGTGATGATGATCAGGATCACCGAGAGGGCGGCGATCGCCGGGTCGATATTGTCGCGCAGGCCCATCCACATCAGCCTGGGCAGCGTGATGGCGTTGACCGAGGTGATGAACAGGGTGACGCCGATCTCTTCCCAGGACAGCACGAAGGACAGCAGGGCGGCGGTGACGATGCCGAATTTGATGTTGGGCATGATGATGCGGGTGGCGCGTTCCCACACGGTGGCGCCGAGACCGCGCGCGGCAAGGTCGATGCGCCGGTCGAGCTGGCTGAGCGACACCAGGATCAGCACCGTGGCGAAGGGCACCGTCATCACCGCATGCGCCATGGCGACACCGAGCCAGGTGTCGTAGCCGAAGAACGAAGAGACGCCGGAGATCGAGGTCAGCAGGAAGTAGAGCGTGATCGCCGAGACCACCGGCGGCACCACCATCGGCAGCAGCACGAAGCCGACCAGCGCGGCGGTGAAGCGCGGCTGGAACATCCACACACCGAGGCTGAAGCACAGGGCCAGCACGGTGGAAAAGGCGCTGCTGACGACACCGATCCTGATCGAGAGCAGGATCGAATTGATCCAGCGCGGATCCTCGATCAGCGCCCGGTAGTGGCGCAGCGACAATTCGCCGGACGGCATCGCCAGCATGCGGGTCGGCGTCAGCGACACCGGTATGACGGCGAGCAGCGGCAACAGCAGGAACAGCGCCACCAGTGCAGCGAGGATCAGCGAGACGGGGCCGGGGCGGTAGGTCGGCATCAGATCAGCTGCTTCGGTCTGACATAGCGGAACAGCAGCGCCATCAGCGTACCGACGAACAGCACCAGCACGACGCTGATCGCCGCCCCCAGCCCCCAATCCGGGCTCTGGAAGATGCGCAGATAGATCAGCTCGGCGACCATTACGCTGCGGCCGCCGCCAAGGATCGCCGGCGTCACGAAGAAGCCGAGCGAAAACACGAAGACGATGAGCGCCGAGCCGATGATGCCGGAGCGGGTCATCGGCACGAACACCGACCAGAAGGTGCGGATGCGGCTGGAGCCGAGCCCGCGCGCCGCCAGCAGCACGCGGTCGTCGAGGCTGCGCATCGAAGACGCCAGCGGAAACACGGCGAAGGGAATGAGGAAATGCGTCATGCCGACGATGACGCCGAATTCGTTGCGCACCAGCGTCAGCGGTTCCGAGATGAAGCCGATCGCTTGCAGCCAGGTGTTGAACAGGCCGCGATTGGAAAGCAGCGCCACCCAGCCAAAGGCGCGCGTCAGCACCGAGATCCAGAACGGCACCAGGATGCAGAACTCGGCGATCACCCGCTGCGCCGGCGTGCCGCGCACCCACACCACGGTGATGGCGTAGGCGGCGGCAACCGAAACGATCGTGACGATCGCAGCGATGCGCAGCGTGCGGACAAACACCGACTGCACCAGCGGGTCGCTAAGCAGCGTGCCATATTGCCCGAGCCCCGGCTCGGGCAGGGTGAAACTCCAATTGACGACGCCGAAGAATGGCCAGGCATAGGCGGCGCCAAGGAACAGCAGCAGCGGCGCCATCAACAGCGCCGCGCCCATCCTGTCGGAGATATATGCTTTCATCTCGGCCCGGTTATCCCGGTCTATCAGGCGGAGATGATCTTCGTGTATTCGTCGAGTGCGGCCCCGTAGTTCTTGGCGTACCATTCCATGTCGAGCGGGATCTGCTTCTTCATGTTTTCGGGGTCGACCGGGTTGATGCGCTTCTTGTCGGCGGGGATCAGCGCGTCGGTGGCCGGATTGGCCGGGCCCTGGCCGAGCTTGTCGAACATGATCAGCTGCTTTTGCGGATCCTGGGCGCTGGCAATGAACTTCATCGCCGCGTCCTTGCCGCCGGGATTGCCCTTGAGCACGGCGAGCGCGCCGGGTGAGATCAGGCCCTGGTCCCAGATGAACTTGATCTTGCCGCCGGAATCCTGCTCGATCAGCGAGGCTCGGGTCGACCAGACGATGGCCATCGAAGCCTCGCCGTCGAGCAGCACGCTCTGGCTTTCGGCGCCGCCGCCCCAATAGGCCACGACATTCTCCTTGAAGGCGGCGATCTTGTCATGCGCGCGCTTGAGATCGAGCGGATAGAGCGAGGCCGGCGCGATGCCGTCGGCGAGCAGTGCCGCTTCCCAGCTCGACACGCCCCATTTGTAGAGCGAGCGCTTGCCGGGGAATTTCGTCACGTCGAAGAAGTCGGCCATGCCGGTCGGTGCCTGGCTGCCGAATTTCTCGGAATCGTAGGCGATGACATAGGAGAAGAAATAGGTCGAGGCGGCGTGCTCCCAGCCGAAGCCAGGCCGCATCTTGTTCTTGTCGACGATCGAATAGTCGATCGGCTCGAGCATGCCCTGCGCGCCGAGTGTGATCGCCGAGAACGGGTCGACGTCGACCAGGTCCCAGGTCGGGGCGCCGCTCTTGAATTGTGCGGCGATCGCACCCTCGGTCGGACCGGAGCCGTCCATCTTGACGGTGATGCCGGTCTCCTTGGTGAAGGCCTGGCCATAGGCCGCGTCATAGGCGGTGATGGCGTCACCACCCCAGTTGACCAGCACCAGTTCCTTGGCTTGCGCGAAGGCGCCGGTCGAGCGCAGCAGCATCGGCGTGCCGGCCAGCACGAGCGCAGCCAGCTGCGTGAACTGCCGGCGCGAGATCTCGCCGCGCACCGCCCTGGCAGACAGTGTCTCGATGGCGTGTTTCCTGGTTTCGCTCATCTCTGAATTGTTTGTCATGTCAGTTCCCCTTTTTGTCGTTGATATTTCCCGAAAGCCGGCCTGGCGAACTTCAGCTCCGCCACGCCGATCGTCATTGTCCTCCGTCCGGAAGGAGGAAACCTTTTTCCGCAGGCCATGTCAGCCATACGGAATTGCCCTTGCTGAGTGCCGAAGCGGCGACCTCGTTCGGCACCGAGACCGTCACCTTGGCACCTTGGCGCGTCGTGAGATCGAGCCGCGTCGCAGCGCCGAGATAGGTCGAGGCGACCGCAGTCGCGGCGATGCCGTTCTCGCCGGCTGTCGCTTCGGGGGCGATCGACATGTATTCGGGCCGGATCGCCAGGATGGCGTTGCTGCCGACGGCGCTTGCATTGCCGCGCAGGGTGATGGTGCGGTCTTCGCACAGGCCGGTGGCGCCGTTGTCGGCGTTGCGAACGCCCTTCAGCGGCAGCATGTTGATCTCGCCAAGGAACTCGGCGACGAAGCGGTTGGCCGGCCGGTCGTAGACCTCGTCAGGCGCCCCGACCTGCAGCAACTTGCCGTGGTTGAAGATGGCGACGCGCGACGACAGCGCCAGCGCCTCACTCTGGTCATGGGTGACGAAGACGAACGTGGTGCCGGTTTCCTGGTGCAGCCGCTTCATCTCGGCCTGCATCTGGCCGCGCAGGCCCTTGTCGAGCGCCGAGAACGGCTCGTCGAGCAAAAGCACACCCGGCTCGAACACCAGTGCGCGGGCCAGCGCCACGCGCTGCTGCTGGCCGCCGGACAATTGCGACGGCAGTTTCTTCTCGTGGCCCTTCAGCCCGACGCGCTCGACCATCTCACCGACGCGACGCTTGATCTCGGCCGCCGACTTCTTGCGCACCTTGAGCGGGAAGGCGATGTTGGCCTCGACGCTCATATGCGGGAACAGGGCATAGCCTTGGAACACCATGCCGGCGGCACGCTGCTCGGCCGGCCGCTCGGTGATATCGACGCCGTCGCTGTAAAGGCGGCCGTCGGTCGGCTGCACGAAACCGGCAAGGATCATCAGGAAGGTGGTCTTGCCCGAACCCGACGGCCCGAGCAGGGTCAGGAACTCACCGCGGCCGATATCGAGCGTCAGGTCGTCCAGCGCACGGAACGAGCCGAAGCTCTTGCCGATCCCGATTGCCTTGATCTCTGCGGCACGGCCGGGTTGCTGCATCCTGCCTTGTCCTCAATGCTGATTGAAATCGTAGGCAGGGCGGCGGCTCACCGCAACCGAATAGTTTTCGCCTGACCGGCAAATTTGATTCATCTATGGCGCCAATCTCCCCCTTTTGGGGGAGATGGCCGCAAAGCGGCCAGGGGGGTCGGTCCGACTGGGCTCGGCCCGCTGCTGCGGATGGAGGTTGGGACTTCACGCGCGGCGACCCCCTCTGTCGCCTTCGGCGACATCTCCCCCTCGAGGGGGGACATTAGCTAATCTCCGACAGTTTCGACCTCAGCCACCTCCCGAACGCCTCCAGCACCGGATGCGCCGCCTTGGCATGTTCGGAAACGAGAAAATACGAGCGTGGCGAACTGATTGCGATGTCGAAGGGGCGCACCAGCCGGCCTTCGCTCAGCGCCCGGCGGCTGGTCAGCTCGTCGCCCATGGCGATGCCCTGGCCGGCGATGGCGGCCGAAAAGACCAGGTTCATGTCGGAAAAGAAGATGCCGCCCTCGGTGTCGGGATTCTCGACCTTCGACAGCGCCAGCCAGCGCGCCCAGTCCTCGGTATCGCCGAGATGCAGGAGGTTGGCGCGCAGCACGTCGGCCGGCCTGGAAAACCCGCCGATCTTGTTGAGCAGCGTCGGACTGCACAGCGGCGTGAACGAGATCTCGCACAACAGCTCGACCGCCCGGTTCGGCCAGTTGCCGACGCCGAAGGCGATGAAGGCGTCGGCCTCGGCATTGCTGACGTCGTCCAGCCGCCGCGGCGTCAGGATGCGCAGCGCGACATCGGGGTACATCTGCCGGAATTCGCCAATGTGCGTGCACAGGAACAGCGAGGCGAAGCCCGGCGTGCAGCTGACGCTGAACGAGCCGCCGACGCCGGTGCCGGCATGGCGCGTTACCGCATCGCCGAGCACCGTCAGCGCCTTGCGTACGTCGCTGGCGTAACGCTGGCCGCGCGGCGTCAGCGCCACGCCCTTGCCGATGCGCTCGAGCAGGTCGAAGCCGAGATCGCGTTCGAGCAGCCGCAATTGATGACTGACCGCGCTGCGGGTCAGATGCAGTTCGTCGGCGGCGCGCCAGACGCTGCCGTGGCGGGCGAAACTGTCGAGGGCGCGCAGCGCCTGAGTCGAGGGAATTCTCAAGAGGTGAACCGAATTTGCATGAGCCGGGAAAACATATCACTTTTTGGCGAGGCGCTTCACTGCTTTCTTTGACCGATGGAGGATCCGGTGACGAACTCGGCTCAAGCGACCGCGCTTGCCTGTCTGGACGACATCCAGCCGTCGCTGTCGGCATGGACGCGGACGATCTTCGATTTCGGCGAGACCGCCTGGCGCGAATACCAGTCGGCCGCCTGGTATGTCGAGCGTCTGAAGCACGAGGGCTTTTCGGTCGAGGAAGGCTCCGGCGGGATGCCGACCGCCCTTTGCGCCCACTGGACCAACGGCGCCGGGCCGACGCTCGGCATGTATGCCGAGTATGACGCGGTGCCGGGCAATTGCCAGGACGCGGCGACCGTCAAGCGACCGCGCCCTGGGCTCGGCGCTGAGGCCGGCGGCCACACCGATCCGCACTCCGGTCTCGGCGTTGCCAGCTTGGGCGGGCTTTTGGCGACCAAGGCGGCGATGCAGCGCCACGGCATATCGGGCACGCTGCGCTTCACCGGCGAGCCGGCGGAGAAGGTGCGGGGGTCGAAGCCGATCCATGCCGCAAAAGGCTACTACGATGGCCTCGCCGGCATGATCTCCTTCCATCCCTTTTACATGCTGCCGCTCTGCAACACGGCGCGCTGGGACACGCATTGCGGCGCGGCCTATGCGATGATCTATCGCTTTGTGTGCGACGAACCCGAAAATTGGGTTCGCGCAAGCGATGGAGCGCCGATTCCGCAGGCGCATTCGGCGGTCAGGGCGCCCGGCGCCAACGACGCGCTTGTCATGATGTACATGGCGTCCAAGGCGCTGCGTGATTCCATGCTGCCGCATCAGGGCGGCTGGTCGATCAGCGAGGCGATCCTGACCGCGGGACAGGCGACCGCCGACAATCTGCCGGCGGGTCTGGCCGAGATCCAGTACATGATCCGCGTGCCGACGATTGCCATGGCCGAGCAGGTCACCGCCGTGCTCGACCGCAACGCGGAGGCCGCCGCGAAGATGAGCGGCTGCCGCCATGAGCGGCACTGGGTGTCGAAGTCGCGGCCGGGGCTTGCCAATCATGCCATGGCCGGTATTGCCTACGACGCGCTGTCGACGGTCGGGCCGCCGCGCTGGGACGAGGCGGCCAAGGCGATTGCCCGCGAAATCCAGGTCAATGCCGGCGGCGCGGCGAGCGACGAGCCGTTTATCGCCGAGTTGGAGCAGCTGATTGCGCCTGAGGAGGCGGAGGCGATGCTGCGCCGCGACTTGCCGCCGTCGCAGCTGAATTCCACCTCCGACGATTACACCGACATGTCGTGGCAGACGCCGACGGCGCGGTTCTATGTCGCCCGGCCGGCGCTGCGGTCCGAGAACGGCCAGGCGTATCCGTCCTGGGCGATGAACGCGCTGGGCGGCATTTCCGCCACCATCGATCCGATGGTTACCTGCGCCGCGAAGACGATCGCGTTGGCAGCACTTCGCCTGCTCGAAGACAAGGCGGCCCGCGACGCGGCGATGGACGAATTCGTCGCCCGCACCGGCGGCGGCATTGGTGGCAGCACTTGGCTGGCACCGCTTTGCGACTACGAACCGCCGATCCATTTCCGCTGGCCGGAATATGTCACCACCCCGCGCGGACGGGACTGGTGGATACCAAGCAAACCGCAAGCCGCGTGATCACTCGAAGCCAGGAGAACCCCATGACCGTTCATGACCGCATCGTAGCAGAACCGTTTTCACTGCAGCGCCGCAATCCGGCCGGCGGCACCAAGCCGCTGACCGCCTGGGGCTTTGCCAACGAGACCGATGTCCTGACCGACGTGCTGCTCGGCTCGCCGAATTTCCTGCGCCACCTCTCGACCAGCTCGTTGTCGCGCAAACATCTGCGCGAGGCGCCGTGCAACGTCCAGATCGCGCAGGCGCAGCACAAGGATCTGGTCGCTGCTTACGAACATTTCGGCGTCAACATCCACTGGCACGAGCCGACGTCGGAGCTGCCGATGCAGGTCTATTCGCGCGATTCCAGCGTCATGACGCCGTATGGCGCCATCATCACCGCGATGTCCCAATGGTGGCGGCGCGGCGAGAACTATGCGGCGATCCGCACCTATGAGAAGCTCGGCATCCCGATCTACGACATGGTCACCGCGGGCACTTTCGAGGGCGGCGACTTCAACGTCATCGAGGACGGCGTGGTGCTGATCGGCTGCGGCGGCGCACGCACCCAGGAGGAGGGCGCTTGCCAGGTCCAGGCCTGGTTCGACAAGGAGGGCTGGGAAACCCGCATCGCCTTCATCGACGAATATTATGTCCATATCGATCTGATGGTGGTGCCGATCGCCGAGAAACTGACCGCCGTCTGCCTCGCCTGCACCGAGCCGGGCATCGTCGACTGGTTGAAGGGCAAGGGCCACGAGATCATCGACGTGCCGTTCCAGGACACGATGGCGCTCGGCTGCAACTTCATGTCGCTGGGCAAGGACCGGGTGATCGCGCCGACATCCAGCCAGACACTGATCGGTCAGCTCAAGGCGCGCGGCTTCGAAGTGGCGGCGATCGACATGAGCGAGATATTGAAGACCGGCGGCGGCATTCACTGCATGGCGCAGGCGCTGAAGCGCGAGCCGGCCTGAGGGACCGCCCTTTAGCCCGGCCGCTTCCGCGAAAGCGCCATTGTCAGCAACGTCGATCCCGCCTGGCTCGCGGCACGCCTACAGCACGATGAGCTTTCCCTTGTGCAGACGCTTGGCGCAACGATAGGCGAGATCGGCGGCGACCATGTCTTCCATGGCAATGCCCATCGCCTTGTAGGTGGTGATCTGTTGATCCGAAACGCGGCCCGGCGCGCGGTCGAGCAGCATGGCGCCAAGCTCGGTGCCGAAATCCGGGTCGAAGCCGGCAAGATCGCAAGAACCGACCGGGGTCGGTTCGAACGCATCCCTGGTCTCGACAAAAAGACTGGATTTGCCGATGAGCTCGATCGGCATTTCACCGCCGGGTGGTGCCACCCCGACCGACGACACGTGCGTGCCCGGCCGAACCCAGTCTGCCTCGATCACCGGCTCGTAGGAATGCGTCGCCAGGCACACCACGTCGGAACTGCGCACTGCCGCCTCGAGGTCGGCGACCGCCACCACCGACGGATGCAGCCGGGCAAGCGCTGCCGCATCGTCGAAGCTCTTCGAAGCGACCCGGATTTCGGCAAAGTCGCGCACCAGCGGCAACAGATGCAGGTGCTGGTTGGCCTGCACGCCGGCGCCGACCACTGTCGCTATCCTGGCGTCCCGGCGCGCGAGCGCGCGCACCGACAGCACGGCGGAGCCGGAGGTTCGCACCGCGGTTATGAAGGTGCCGTCCATGATGCAGACCGGCAGGCCGGACAGCGGATCGAACAGGCTGATGGTGGCGAGGTGGCTGGGCAGGGTCTTGGCCAAATTGCCTTCGAAGACGTTGACGATCTTGACGGTCAGGTTCATGCCCTCCATCCAGGCCGGCATGGCGAGGCTGTAGCCGGCCCCGGGGATATCGAGCTGTGGTCGGGGTGGATTGACGACCTTGCCTTGTGACAGCGCCTTGAAGCCGTCTTCCAGAACATCGAGAAGCTGGCTGAGATCGATGCACGCCATCACGTCGACTTCGCTCAGCACCAGGATCTCGGTCGCTCCCTTGCTGATTTCCGCCGCACTCCTGCCGGCTGGGCTGAACGCTTCCTTGGTCATCTTGCACTCCTTTTGTTTGTCGAAATCGGCTCACCACGTTTGCTTTGAGTGGGTGAGGGAAGCGCAGGCTATTGCGAGGTTTTATGTGATGAAATACGTTGATTTTGACATCTCTGCGTGAAATCAGCACACAAATCCCTGAGATAGAGTGGATTGTGAAAATGGACGACCTCGACCAGATAGACCGCAGTCTGCTCCGGCTGCTGCAGGAAGACGGGCGCCGGACGACGCTTGATCTTGCCGGGCGTATCGGGCTGTCGCCGACCGGAACGAGCCAGCGGGTGAAACGCCTTTTCCGCGACGGGTTCATCACCGCGGTTAGGGCCATGCTTGATCCGCGCAAGGTCGGCCGGGGAACGCTGGTGTTCATCGAGGTCCGGCTTGACCACACGGCGCCGCATGTCTTTGACCGCTTCGCCGAAGCCGTGGCGAAAGCTCCGGAGGTTCTGGAGTGCCATATGGTGGTTGGCGGTTTCGATTATCTGGTCAAGGCGCGGATCGCTGATATGGCGGTGTTCCAGGATTTCCTGCAGCGGGTCATCCTGCCTCTGCCCGGCGTGCGCGAAACGCACACTTTCGCCTCCATCGCCGACGTCAAGCCGAACGCCCTCTTGCCGGTGTGATCAGATGCCTACCGCCAGCCCCCCGAGGCGGTGATGCGCTCGCCGGTCAGCCAGGATGCGTCGTCGGAGGCGAGGAACACCGCGATGCGGGCGATGTCGTCGGGCTGGCCGAAGCGGCCGAGCGGGGTCATGGCGATGACCTGCTTCTCGAACTCGCTGCCGACGATGCCGATCCGCTGCAGGCCTTCGGTGTCGACGCCGCCAGGCGCGATGGCGTTGACGCGGATGTTGCGGGCGCCGAGCTCTCTCGACATGGAGAGCGTGATCGAATCCACTGCGCCCTTGGTGGCGGCGTAGACCAGCGAGTTCGGCTGCGGGTTGAGGCTGGCGACCGAGCTTATGTTGATGACGCTGCCGCCTCCGGCGCCGAAATGGTTCACCGCTTCCCGGATGGTCAGGATGGTGCCCAGCACATTGGTGTCGAACTCACGGTGGAATTCGGCCTCGGTCACCGCTTCCAGCGGCTCGAATGCGAAGACGCCGGCATTGTTGACCAGGATGTCCACCGCGCCGAACGACGATTTGGCGGCCTCGAACAGGCGGCGCACGTCGGCCACTTGCGACACGTCGCCATGGACGGCAACGGCTCGGCCGCCTGCGTCCTTGATCTCGGCAACGACGCGGTCCGCACCTTCCCTCGACGAGGCATAGTTGACGACCACGGCGGCACCGGCCGCCGCAAGACCCTTGGCGATGCCGGCGCCGATACCCTTGGAGGCGCCGGTGACGATGGCGACCTTGCCGTTCAGCTTGCTCATCAAATCTCTCCTTTGTCGATGATGAGCGGTATTTAATGGTGATCGGATAGCGTATTTAGGATCACCTCGATCGGTTCTTTCGTGCCTGGAATTCTTGAATGACCACCATCCTCGAAAAGACCGCCGGTCTCGTCGCCTTCGTGCGCACGGTCGATGCCGGCTCGTTCCATGCCGCCAGCCGGCTGGTCGGCTCCAGCCCGTCGGCGGTGTCGAAGAGCGTGGCGCGGCTCGAGCGGCGGCTGGGCGTGCGGCTGATCCAGCGCTCGACGCGCCGGCTGGCACTGACCAGCGAAGGCCTCGCCTATTACGAGCGGGTCGCGCCTTTGCTCAGAGCGCTGGACGATGCCGAGGACATCGTCCAGATGGCGGATACCGCGCGCGGCCTGCTGCGCGTCACGGCATCCGTCGAACTCGGGCGCGGCCTGATTGCCTCATGGGCACAAGCATTCCTGGCGCAGCACGGCGAACTGAAACTCGAGCTCAGCGTCACCGACCGTCACGCCGACCTGATCCGCGAAGGTTATGATGTAGCGGTGCGCATGGGGACGCTGTCGGACACCGGGCTCCCCGCGCGCAAAATCGCCAATCTGCCGATCGTGCTGGTGGCCTCGCCGGCCTATGTCGAACGGCGCGGCCGGCCGGCATCGGTCGAGGCGTTGCAGAGCCACGACTCCGTCCGCTATCAGATGGCCGGGCGGCCTTATCCGGTCACCTTCGCCGACGGCGCGGTGATCGTGCCGAACGGGCGGCTCGATACGGACGACGGCGGCGCCATCCGGCAAGCGGCGCTGGCCGGAGCCGGCATCGCGCATCTGATGCAGTTTGCCGTGCAGGACGATCTCGACACCGGCCGTCTGGTCCGCATTCTGCCCGAGGTGGCGATGCCGACTATGCCGGTGCACATCGTCCATGCGTATGGGCGACAGCTACCGGTCCGCGCCCGGCTGTTCGTCGAGTTCCTGGCGGGCCGGATGGCGGCGCTGACGCGATAGGGCGGGAGCTCCGTGGCAAAGACAGCGGCGCTTCGTCGATGGCCATGCGGTAGCCTTTGAGCGTCGCTGCGTTGAAGTTGAATATCAAGTGCTGGCGCGGCGCGACGTAACGAGAATACCTGTCATCGAGCTAAAACGTAATCTCCACCGAAGCGGCGCTGCGGTTGGCCGGCCCGTGAAAGACGGCCTCTATGTTGTTGCCGTCGGGATCGAGCAGGAAGGCGGCATAGTAGCCGGGATGGTAGTGCTGCCGCTCACCCGGCGCGCCGTTGTCCGCGCCGCCGGCGTCGAGGCCGGCTCTGTAGAAGGCGTCGACCATCGCGCGGTCACTGGCCTGGAAGGCAAGGTGGTGGCGCCCCGTCAGTTGCCCGCTGGCCGCCCGGCTGTCGATGCTGGAGACGAACAGCTCGTCGGCCCAGAAATAATCCTCGGCGCTGCCGCCGATCGGAATATCGAGCACCTTGAAAACCGCCTCGTAGAAGCGGCGGCTGGCCTTGAGATCCCTGACCACCAGCTGGACGTGGTCGATGAGACGGCCGCGATGAAGTTCCATGCCTGACAGCTCCTGATCGCCAGGTTGGAAATCTAGCTCAGGACGGTGCACGGTCAATGCAATGGAGCAATTGAATGGCGCGATTTCCTGACTGGATAAAAAATGCAACCGGATTGTAGGATTCGAAATGTCGTCATCGTCCTTCGGACGCAAGCGGTGTGACGAAGCTTGAAAGAAGTCGCGCCGTGTCCAAACGATCTCGGGAGAAAAGTATGAGCCTTTCCTATCGTTGGGTCATCGTGGCGGCAGGTGCTGTGATGACCTGTGTCGCCCTCGGGGCGATGTTCTCGCTGGCGATCTTCCTCGAACCGATGGCGCTCGACACAGATTGGTCGCGCGCCGGCATATCGAGCGCTATGACGCTGAACTTCCTGGTAATGGGCCTCGGCGGCTTCGCCTGGGGCGCCATTTACGATCGCTACGGCGCCCGCATCGTGGTGATGACAGGTGCGTTGCTGCTCGGGCTGGCGCTGGTGCTGGCCAGCCGCACCGGCTCGCTGCTTGTCTTCCAGATCACCTATGGCGTGCTCGTCGGCCTCGCGGCAAGCGCCTTCTTCGCGCCGATGATCGCGCTGACCGTCGCTTGGTTCGACACCAATCGCAGCTTGGCCGTTTCCCTGGTCTCGGCGGGCATGGGCGTGGCGCCGATGACGATCTCGCCCTTCGCGCAATGGCTGATCACGGCCTATGACTGGCGCACCGCCATGTTCGTCATCGGCGTCGCGGCATGGGCGCTGCTGGTGCCGGCCGCATTGCTGGTGCGCCAGCCGCCCAAGCCTGCCGCTGAAGACGCCGCCGCCGATATTGCCGCCAACGATACCGGCATGTCGGTTCCACAGGCGCTGCGCTCGCCGCAATTCATCGTTTTGGCACTGACCTTCTTTGCCTGCTGCGCGGCGCATTCCGGACCGATCTTTCACATGGTCAGCTATGCCATGCTGTGCGGCATAGCGCCGATGGCGGCGGTCAGCATCTACAGCATCGAGGGCCTGGCGGGCTTAGGCGGCAGGCTTCTATACGGCGTGCTTGCCGACCGGCTGGGGGTCAAGCCGGTGCTGATTACCGGTCTGGCGATACAGTCCGTGGTCATCGCAGCCTATCTTGCGGTCAGCGAGCTTGGTCAATTCTACACGCTCGCCGTCATCTTCGGCGCCACCTATGGCGGCGTGATGCCGCTCTATGCGGTGCTGGCGCGCGAATATTTCGGCCAGCGCATCCTCGGCACGGTGTTTGGTGCCGTCACCATGCTGTCCAGCATCGGCATGGCCTTCGGCCCGCTCGCCGGCGGCATGGTGTTCGATGCCTATGCCAGCTATTCCTGGCTGTTCATCGGCTCGGCCCTTGTCGGGCTCGGCGCGGTGGCGGTGGCGATCGCCTTCCCGCGGCTGCCGCGCAGGGAGTTGCAACCGGCGTAGCGGAGAGAGGACGCAGGGGGTCGAAAGTGGACATCGCATATGTCAGCTTTTGACCCCCAGTCGCGACGCGTTCATCGGCGGATAGTAGCCGGGTCAAGACTGTGCAAGACCCATCTCCCTTAATAACAATCGATCATGCTGCGGCGCAGCGCGTTCACGTCCAAATGCCGATTGCCGGCAAGCCGACGTTCGGACGAAACCGTCAAAACGGACGAACGAATGGTTTTTTCGCGTATGTTTGCGCATACCTCACGCGACTATTTCAGGTCCGTTAACATTTTGTGTTTTCGGCGCAGCATTTTTTTCCTATCCTCGCCCTAGGGCTTTGCGCATTCGATTGCGTGAAGAACTGGCGTGAGGATCCCAAATATGCAGCAGGCAAAGCGAGTCTTGGTGACAGGGGGCGCAGGTTTTCTGGGATCGTTCTTATGCGAGCGGTTGCTTGCTGAAGGCCACGAGGTTGTATGCGTTGACAATTTCTTCACAGGAAGTCGGAGAAACGTCGCGCATTTGCTCGACAACAGATCCTTTGAGATCATTCGCCACGACGTGACATTTCCGCTCTACGTAGAAGTTGATGAAATATACAACCTTGCTTGCCCGGCAAGCCCGGTTCACTATCAGTTCGATCCGGTCCAGACGACAAAGACGAACGTCCATGGGGCCATCAACATGCTGGGACTCGCCAAGCGGATTCGCGCAAAGATCCTTCAGGCGTCCACGTCTGAAGTCTATGGCGATCCCGAGATTCACCCGCAGACCGAGGACTATTGGGGCAGGGTAAACCCGATAGGTCCCCGTTCCTGTTACGACGAAGGCAAGCGGTGTGCCGAAACCCTGTTTTTCGACTATTGGCGGCAGCACAGGCTGCGGATCAAGGTAGCGCGGATCTTCAACACTTACGGTCCGAGGATGCGTCCGGACGACGGCCGCGTCATTTCCAATTTCATCATGCAGGCACTGCAAAACAAGCCGATAACCGTGTACGGCACCGGCGAGCAGACACGCTCATTTTGCTACGTCGATGATCTCATCGACGGTCTGGTTCGCCTGATGCACACGGCCGACGATGTTACCGGCCCGATGAATCTCGGCAACCCGGTCGAATTCACGATGCTCGAACTTGCCAATCTCGTGATCGAACTTACCGGAAGCCGATCCGAGATCAGGTTATTACCTTTGCCCGTCGATGACCCAAGGCAGCGGCAGCCCGACATCGGGTGTGCCTTGCGCGAGCTCAACTGGAAGCCAAGGATCGCATTGCGCGACGGTCTCGCCACGACCATCGCCTATTTCGAAGGCTTGGTCTCATCGGGATCCGCTCGGACCGCTGCAGCCGAATGAAAACAGTGTTGGTCACTGGCGGGGCGGGCTATATCGGCTCACACTGTTGCAAGGCATTCGCCGGTGCCGGTTGGTCGGTCATTGCGTATGACAACCTCTCGCGCGGCTGGCGCGACGCGGTCAAATGGGGACCGCTTGTCGATGGCGATATTTGCGACGCTGCAGCGGTGGCAGCAGCGCTGCACCGTTATCGGCCGGATGTGGTGGCGCATTTCGCCGCTTACGCCTATGTCGGCGAGTCCGTCGAGCGCCCGGAACTCTACTACCGAAACAACAGTTTTGGGACGCTGGTCTTGCTCGAGGAAATGCTGAAGGCCGGTGTCGACAAGCTGATCTTGTCGAGCACCTGCGCGTCTTACGGCGTCCCCGTTCGTTCTCCGATCGACGAAACGCATCCGCAGTCTCCCATCAATCCTTATGGGTGGTCGAAATTCATCATAGAGCGAATGGTGGACAATCTTTCCGATGCCCATGGCCTCAACGCGGTTGTGCTGCGGTATTTCAACGCGGCCGGATGTGATCCAGACGGCGAGGTCGGTGAGCGGCATGAACCGGAAACGCATGTCATTCCGCTCGCTATCGAGGCGGCGATCAGGTCGGGCCGGGTTTTTACCATTAATGGCGCCGACTTCGACACAAGGGACGGAACTGCGGTGCGGGACTATGTCCACGTCACCGATCTCGCCCGTGCTCACGTTCTGGCTGGGGAGAAGCTTTTGCGCGATCCGGGAGTCCATGTTTACAATCTCGGCACCGGAACCGGAACGACGGTGAACGAGTTGGCCGATGCGGTGAGCCGGGCTTCGGGAACGCGCCTTCCTGTGGCCTACGGTCCGCGCAGGACAGGCGACCCGCCCGCGCTTGTCGCCGCGGCCGGCAAGGCGAGCCGGGAACTCGGCTGGATGCCTGAGCAATCCGGAATCGACCGTATCGTCGAAACGGCGCTGGCCTGGTATCGCCGCCGGTTGTGAGGATCTTTTTTTGCCGAAGAGCCCTACCGCCTGGTCAACAAGCAATCGAGGGCGGCGGCGACTGCGGTAAGCGAGAAATTTTCCTCTATCTGACTTAAACCAACAAGCCTCCCTCTCACCCAGGGTGGTTCAAGCAGCCTTTGTAATCATGACTAGGATTTCGTCACGCCACTCTCCCTTTCGTGCAAAATGAACGGAACATGAGACTTTGGCATTCGGGCCGAGAACTTTGTCAACAAGCACATGCGTGTCCTTGTTCCAGATGACGAACCGGTCATCTTTGCAATCAAAGTTCCACTGGTGCAGCCCTCGGTATTCGCCGCCCTCGGCTTCATTTCGGTAATGGCGGAGCAAAACCACGCCATCGTCTCTGACAAGTTCGAGCATATTCGCGATCGTGGCTACTGGGTCATAGGTGTGGTCGAGAGAATTTCTCGCATATGCAATGTCAAAGCTAGCCCGCGAAAACTGGCTCAGTAGCGTCTCGCCCTCACCCTTAATCGTCGGGAACGGCAGCTTGACGCCCCTCTTGCGCAGCACGCTAGCGTAGTGATCAGCGAGGGGGTCGACAGGCGTGATGGATATGTTCTTACCGGGATGCGTATACCCAACTTGGGTGATTGCCCCGGCCCCGACATCGATGATGGCAATGTCGGTACGAGATTCTGTCGATAAATATTTTGTGATCATCGGATCCCATATGGGACACTCTGGGTTCTGAGCCTCGACTTGGAATTGAGCAGCCTCCGGCTCACTGGAATGGTACGACTCGTGCCAATCACGCTCGTTGAGGAGGCCGATAGTCCACTTAGCCTTGTTGCCCAGTCTCGCCTTTGCATCGGCATTTCTTGATAACGTCTGGCGCGCCACGTAGAACGTGGAGAGAAGAGTAAGATGTAATTTCGTTGCCACTCGTGCACCACGGCCTTGAAGGGCCGATAGGATACGCTTGGGGCCAACTTTCGTAGGTTGGGTCATCTCGCCACCATGTGCTATTGGACCAATCAAGGTTAAGCATCATGCGCAGCCACCGCCTCAACGAGCACAGCCGAGGTGTACCCGGTCCCGAGCGCCCACTTCCACGGAAGCAACTCCAGCAGGCGCGAGACGGGCAGGTTCGGCATACGGGCTAGCACATCCGCGAGCCAGGCCCTCGGGTCGATGTCGGAGTTGGGCCATACTGCTCGCGGCGGAGTTTGGCGATCTCCAGCCTGAGATGCGCGATCATCGCCTTGGAGGTCGAGACCACCGCGCGCGCCTCGGCCAACTCGACCTCCGTTCGGGAGCGGACCTCGGAGGCAGCCAGTCGAGCACGGAGAAGAGCGACCTCGGCGGGGGTTTCGGACATGGCCAAAGCTACCACGTCCAGCGCCCAAATCCCAGCAGAAACACTCCTAGCCGAACTTAACCGGCCTTCGCCGAGCGCTGCGTCCAACGTGGATTGCGCCAGTCGATTCCGTCGAGCAAACACGCCACCGCTGATCTTGCTTTTTTCAGCATCAACGTGACGGTCGCTGTTCCGAGCTTCTCCAGCGTTGGCTTGCTCTGCGGTTTCGATGGGGGCCGATGGGGCAACAACTTCGACCGACGAGAACTCGTTCGCTAGGTCACTCACCTGCGTCGGCAACGCGCAACTAGACACGTCGCAGTCCAAATTTGGGGCGAGTTCTGTCCTTTTCGACGGTGCCGGAGACCGGAACACCAGTACCTAACGGCGCTGGCCTGCAATTTGGTTCCGGCCAGTTCACAATCGAGGCGTTTTATCAGATTTGCGGTGCTTGATGACAATTCCCGCGGGATCATGGGCAAGATGGCTCGATTGGGGGCGCTTTGGAGTGGTTCTTCACGGTGCCGGCGACGCTCAAAATGCGGCGGCTGGAGGCGTAGATATGAACGGCTGGCTGGATGAAGTTCGCATCACCAAGGGCGTGGCGCTCTATGCGTCGGACAGCGGATTTGCAGTGCCGACTGCGGCTTACCCGCGCTTTTAAGCTAAGCCGTCGATCGCCAGCGCAGTTGGTCCTCCCATCGAACGATGGGGTCCGGACGAAGTAAGGCCCTGTTCCATCAAAGTCTAAGGACTGGGAAACGCACCGTCAAGCACGTGCGGTAACAGTTGATTCAACCGATGCTGGTATTTTGAAGGAGTGTGGTAGCGGCTCGACAGTGGCGCGGGAAGGCGAATTGCCGGAGCCGCCAGCGCCGCCCGTTTGGGGGTTTGACCGCGCCGTCTATTCTGGGACAGCGCGGTCAAAGATTCCGTTAAAATTTTTCGGAACTAATTATCCGTTTTCGCGATGCCCGACCCAGGCGTTCCCGCAAGCCCGGGTTGTCCTTCAGTCTTTGCAGGGCGCGCGCGATTTCAGCGTTGCGGTCGCGCGGTCGACGGATTGACCTACACCGAAGATTTATTCGCCAGGACGTCTCTTCACGCGCCTTCAATCCACCTTAAGCAACTGGGCAGAATGCGACAGTCGCACAATCCCGTGCTCTTTCTGATATGGCCAATATGAGTCATTGACTGTTGCTGCAACAACGTCGAACGTTAGCAAGTTCTCGCTGTCGAGGCCCGCGTTATCCTCTCCCCACGAAAAGAGAGCCGCTCCAGCGCTATAAGTGCCAGGCAACAATCCCAACGATCGCACGCTAAATACGACCTTGGCCTGCCCTACTATGTCAAATTGACCAACACCTTCCGCGAGGCTTTCGAGCACAGAGATCAAGTTGCCTTCCTGATCAAAAATCTTGATAGCAACCACGCTTCGGTGATACGAATTCCTCGCGCCCAGCTTCAGCACAAAATCGTAATCGCCGCCAAACTTGAGCTGGCTGCAGCGCTCGCGCGTACCCGGATACACAATAGCCACCTGCATCCAGAGGTCATCATCGCCAACGCGCTCGGATCCGTTGCTGCTCGGGGCGGTGTTCGACAGGTACGCATCGATGATCGATGATGCCTCGCCAAAATCCTTCAGAAGGCCGCGGTCCAGATAAATCGCTTTTGTGCAATGCTGCCGAACCATGGCCAGGTTGTGGCTCACAAACAGCACGGTCCGACCTTCACCCGCGACGTTCTTCATCGTGCCGAGACATTTCCTTTGAAATTCAGCATCGCCGACAGCAAGCACCTCGTCGACGACGAGAATCTCCGGCTCCAGATGAGCAGCGATCGCGAAGGCAAGCCGAACATACATGCCGGACGAATAACGCTTGACCGGCGTTTCGAGAAAGCTGCCGATATCGGCAAATTCGATGATCCGGTCTAGCTTACGCGTGATCTCGGCTTTACTCATGCCGAGGATCGCGCCGTTGAGGTAGATGTTCTCGATCCCGTCGAGATCCGGATGGAATCCGGCCCCTACCTCCAGCAAGCTTCCGATCCGACCTCGCATCACTGCCTCGCCCTCATCCGGAGCCGTGATCGAGGTCAAAACCTTGAGCAGCGTGGTCTTTCCCGAGCCGTTGCGTCCGATGATACCGCACACGGTGCCAGTCGGAACGGAAAATGTGATGTTCTTGATGGCGAAGAATTCGTTGAGGGAAGCTTTGGCTTCCCGCGAGCGCAAACGCGCGACAAGTTGTTCGACCTCCTCACGCAATGAGCGCACGCCGATCGCGCCGCGCCGGTAGCGCTTGGAAAGTCCTCGGACCTCAACGGCTGGCAATTCTGTCATCGATCTCAAGCCGTAACATCTGCGGTTCGACTGCCGGGTTGATCCGCGGTCAGCCCGTCCTTCACGACGCGCGCCGTGACAACGATAGGATAGGCGGTATCCCGGACGTCGAGCTTCTGGTCAGAAACTTCTTCCTTGGCGAGTCCCTGAAGAAAACAAACTGCCGCAAAGACGTTGCCGTGGGTTTCGAGCGCCATGTTCGCCGTGCTGAAGGATTTCGCAAGCAACTTCGCCAACGCCGCCTGCGTCAATGACCAGAACCACGTGCTGCCCCACTCGCCGCGATCGACCGGGGTGATGCCAGGAACAGTTAGCAGCAGCACGCCCCCGGGCTTGAGCGCTTCGGCCAGTGCAGCGACCGCGGCCGACATGTCGTAGATCAGATGAAGTGTTTGCGTGAGGATGATGCAGTCGAAGGCGTTTGACGGCAGCACTCCGGGCTGCGACAGGTCGCCTATGATGGTCGCGTTTGGATCATCGGGATCAACATGCAGCACGTCGCTCTTGACGACATGAGCACCGCCAAAATGCATCGTGTAGCTGTTGTCGCCGATTTCCAGCACACGGCCATGTATGTCGGCCGCATTCAATCGTAGGAAATTCTCGATATAATACCGATCTATTGGCTTGCCCCGATCATATCCAAATGAATGGCTCATCGGCATCGTGCGTGCGAAATCCCCAAACCGCACCGAACCGACGCGCGGAGCCCGCCAATCGGCGCCGGAAGCTCCGAGCAGCCGTTGCACCTGCCTGCCGACCTTGCGTGTTATCTTAAATGCCGCCGTTTGCAGCGTGATCGGCGGCGACATCTGCAAAGCCTGCCGCAGCATGCGAATCGCTTTGGCGGGTTGGGCGCGGATCGCGCGCAAGGCATCAGTAGTCAACTGTCCGGTATAGTAGGTCTTCCAGAACCGCCTACCATCGCGGACTGCAAGACGCACATCGTCGTCAACCGGACCTGCTAGCTGCTTGTCAAGCACCGACAATGCTGCAGCGAGCATCATCGATCGATTCTTCGTCATGTTGTCGCCGTGCATGCGATACTCGGCGACGACATCGTCGTGCGTTACGATCGAACCGCGCCGGGCGATTCGCAAGAATAGCTCATAGTCTTCGCAGGACCGCATTGAAACGTCGAACCCGCCCATGGCCGCGAGCCTCTCCCGCCGATAAACTACGGTCCCATGCATCGCAATGAAGTTTCCCGTCCGCAGTAACTGAAGATAAGGATCTTCAACAAGCGCGACGTGATGGTTGTCTGACTGGATCGCACCGCTTCCATTGATGAAGCGATGAGCTCCGTAAGCGAGAACCGCATCTGGATGCGCAACCAGCATTCGCACGCCCGTCTCAATGGCATTCGGAAGGAGACGATCATCCGCGTCCAGAAAGGTGATGTAATCGGATCTGGAAGCCGCTAGTCCGGTGTTTCGGGCGGCCGCGAGCCCGCAATTGTCCTGCCTGATCAGGCGCACGCCCGGATGACGCTCGACAACCGATGCCGGATTGTCGGTGGATCCGTCGTCGACGACAATAATTTCATCCATCGGCCGGCTTTGACGAAGACAGCTCTGAATGGCTTCCTCGAGAAAGCGAGTGTGGTTGTAAGTTGTTATGACGACTGCGATCATGAAACAGCCAAATTCTCCTTAGCTTCGCAGAGAGGCAACGGGCGGGTGTTCGTTGATATCAGACATCTCAGGCTCGGTCGCGATCCAATCCGCGCCACCCGGTCCCGCCCACTACTTCCGTGCTCTCGTCAGTAGCCTGAACACCTTCGACAGGATGCGGCGTGGCGTCAGACGCCGAGCGAACCGGCGTGGCGTCAGCCGCGGAGCGAACCGGCGTGCGGCTTCGATGGCGAGGTCAAACCTATCGCGAAGTGTCAGGGGCCGACGCTGGGCCGGATAGTGCGCAAATGCGAAGCGGAGCGCCCGCTGCAACTCCGGCGTCATTAATCCCGAGGCCGACGCATGCATCTCAACCCATTCGAGGAAGCGGATGCGAGCAGCATGCGGGCGCAGTGGATCGTAGATGCCGGAAGCAGTCGCCTTGGCCGATGTCGAATCGAGGTGCTGCCTGTATCGGCCGGTGGGCGTGGATGTAACGAACACCGGATAGCGCAACAGCAGCTTCACTAGAAGGGTCTGGTCTTCGTAGAGCTCGAACGCCTCATCGAAGCCGCCCACCGCTACCAAAGCTTCGCGGCGAACCATGATCGAGCAGATGCACGGCACATGAGCCCGCTGGCGCACGATGACCTGGTCGAGCAGGTCGGACGGCATGTGCAGACGGTCCGATTGGCGTGGCATCGAGTCGGTCCAGTTCCTGTGAGGCTCATCGGGGAACCACCACAGGGTCGGTCCGTAAAGGACCTTGGCGCGAGGATGCGCATCAAAGATCGCAAGTTCCGTCTCGAATTTTTCCGGCTCAAATATATCGTCGCCATCCAGGAACGTGAAGAACATGCCCGACGCGGCCGCGATTCCGGCATTGCGCGCCGCGGCGGCGCCGCGACGCCGGCCGTTCGATCGAATGAAACGGATTCGCGGATCTGCGGTTGCTGCAGCCTCCGCGATTGCAACGCTCCCGTCGAATGATCCGTCGTCAATGAGAAGCATTTCCCAGTCGATCAAGGTTTGCGCGCGCACGCTTTCGATCGCGTCCGGAAGAAACCGCTCGACATTGAGGAAAGGCGTGATGACGGAGATCAATGGCATCGGCGTCGTGCCCATTGTGCAGAATGCGCGGCGGCCGACGAAAGGCGACCTTCACTCTCTACGGGGCCGCAAGGGTTATCATTTCTCTTCACAGCATGTCCATGGCCGTTCGTTCGACGCGTTGAAAGATCACGACGCCGATGAACAGCACGACCGAGGTCGTGACAAGCGCTGCCGCGATTTGTGGCGCACCGACTGCCGAAGTGCCGAAGAAGCACCAGCGCCATTCATCAATTATGACAGCGAGCGGATTCAGAAATCCGGTCAGCGTCCGGTACTGCTCGGGAATAGCCGAAAAAGGAAAGATGATCGGCGTCACGAACAGCCAGATCTGAATGAGGAAGGGAGTCATATGAGCTGTATCGCGGTACTTCGCGGTTGACGCTCCTAGACAAAGCCCAACAGCCAACGAGAATGCCGCGACCTGGATGATCACCAGCGGAAAGAACGCGAGGCGCCACGACAACCCGTCCACTTTTCCCGTCAGCTGGTACCAGAGCAAGAAGGCCAATGCGACGCCAAGCTGGATCGCCAAGGCCACACTGTTCGACAGCAGCGACGACACGGGAACGACGAGTCGCGGGAAGTAGATCTTGCTGAAAAGATGACCGTTCGCAATGAAGACCTGGCTCGCTGTGGAGACGACTTGGGAAAAATACGACCACAGCACCAACGCTGTCAGATAAAAGATTGGCGCGGGATGGCCACCGGTTGAAATGCCCGCGATACCGCTGATGACGGTGGTCAAGGCTGCGGTAAGCGCCAGGGGCTGCAGGATCAGCCAAGCCGGACCAAGCAAGGTCTGCTTGTAGCGGACTTTGATGTCGCGCATCGCGAACAGGAGCAGCAGATCGCGATAGCGCCACAGGTGCCAGAAATCGAGGTCAAACCAGCCGCGTCGAGGGGTGATGATGGTAGTCTGCTGTGCGTTCATCAGAACAGATGATCCTCGATTTTTCGCAAGAATTCGTCCCCTGACCAGTTGCCGACATACAATCGAGGCAAACGCAGCACGTCTGCCTCGGGCGCAACGTACCCGGCGCGCGTCGTGCATGCGAACTCAAATCCCGCTTCCCTTACGGCAGATACCGACAGAGCGTCATGGTCTCCGAATGGATATGCAAAAGAGAGGACGCGTTTTCCTGTCATTTGCTCACAGGCCGAACGGCCGTCGACGATCTCGCGAAGCTGGGTCGCGAAGGAATGGGCCGGAAGCGTGGGATGACTGACCGTATGACCGCCGATCGTGATCAGGTCGTCACTGATGTCACCAACCTCCCCGGGGGTCATAATACAGTGCTCTGGCCTGGCGTCGAGACCAACGCCCGCCCATTTCGCAATGTCTTCGATGTGCGCGTTCTGTCGCTCATACGGCAGTGTTCGGAGCGCCGACCATACCTCCCGGTAGACTTTGTCACGGCCGGCCTGATCCACCATCTTCGGGATAAGCCAGTGCTGCCTGGCTCCCTCGATGGTGATGTCGAGTTGGTCAGGCAGTTCAGACGTCTCAAGACAGATGCGCGTGAGCGCATCCCACCAGAATTCCCTGCCGCTTCCGATTGCTCCCGTCGCAACAAACAGCGTCATCGGGCAGTCGTGACGCTGCAGGATAGGGCGAGCGTTGCTGTAGACGTCGTGATAGCCGTCGTCAAACGTGACAACCGCAAGCGGTTTGCCTGGCTTTCCCCGTGCGTTGACATCGAACAGCTCATGCAAATGCACCACCTGCCGGCTCCGCGTCAGCGCGTCGATTTGTTCGTCGAACCTCGCCGGATGGACGGCCAGGCTCCACGGATCGACGGCGATGTCTGCAACGCGATGGTACATCAGTATGATGGGAGCACGGCGCAGGCGTCGACGCCGCACCAGCCGACCAAGCTGCAGGAGAACGCGCGGGATCACCATCGGTCTCCAGCCGCGGGAACCGCGAAAACCACGCTCATGTCCCTTCGCGGATGCCATCCCGATCGGCAGAAACGCCAAACATGTGAGTGTTCAAAGCATATAGCTGATCGCAATAAGACCACGACGCCACGGGCACGGAGGTGAGCGAATGAAAGAAAGCATGAAGGCATCACAAGTTTGGGCGGATTTGGAACCAGCATATTGGCACATGTCGCCGCCGAAAGTGCGAAAGATCGGGCGAGTTCTCAGACGTTGAAGTAGCTAGGGAGAGGCGCGGCTTGATACTATCCCGCTCGAGTATGTTAGCATTTAGGCCGGTGGCGCTCACTTTTCTTTCATCCTTCATCAAAAGCAGGTTTTTTTCGATATGCAACCCGCCGTTTCCGTCATCATTCCTGCCTACAATGCGGAAAAGACTATCCGAAACACGATCCAGTCGGCCGCCTCACAAACTTTCAAACAGCTGGAGATCATAGTGGTCGATGACGGGTCGACCGACCGGACCGCTGAGATCGTCGAGACATTTGCAACAAGTGATCCGCGTATTTCTCTTCTGAGACAGCAGAACCAAGGGGTTGCTGTGGCCAGAAACCTGGCAATTCATGCGGCGAAGAGTGAATTTATAGCGCCGCTTGATGCGGATGATGTGTGGCACCCGACAAAGCTGGAGAAGCAGCACGGCCTCTTCCAATCTCGGCCGTCTCTCGGCCTTGTCTACGCATGGTATCGGGTCATCGATGATGATGATTTGGTGATCGAATGCTCCCCGCCAACTCTCGCTCGCGGGGACGTTCACAACTGGCTGCTGGTTGACAATTTTATTGGCAATGCAAGTTCACCGCTAATCAGGCGATCAGTTCTTACGGCAACCGGGGGATACGACCCATCGCTCAGAGCCGCAGGAGCCCAAGGAGCCGAAGACTTGCAGATGCAGCTCAACATTGCCGCGATCTCCGATTATGATGTCGTTCCCGAGTATCTGATTGGTTACCGGCGATCACCGTCTTCTATGTCGACCAAGTATGTCGTCATGCTGACATCGCACCGCATCGTCCTTGAAACAGTCCGCACGCGACATCCCGGGCTAGCGTCTTTCTTGTTTCGTTGGTCCGATGGCGTGGCTTCAGCGTATTATGGCAGCGAAGCCGCCCGTACGTCGCCGCGCGCGGCCATCGCTCCGTTTGTCCACGCAACACGGATCGATCCGGCCGCGCTGTTTCATGTCTTCGCAAAGCCGATCGCACAAAACCTGTGGCGGCGGCTGCGTCGCTTTGTGCCGAGACTGCTTGCCGTTAAACAGCGCATGGTTCCGACCTCACCGCATTCCATCTGTACCTCCAGGCATTTTTTCGACGCCGATCCGACCTTCATCTGCCAGCCAGCTCCTCCGGAGTGGCTTCGAAGGCGCGTCCAGGTGGCCCTCAAGACCCCGACGCCGCGCCAGCTTCACGAGTCA
Source organism: Mesorhizobium sp. WSM4850 (assembly GCF_055811735.1). Classification (NCBI taxonomy): domain Bacteria; kingdom Pseudomonadati; phylum Pseudomonadota; class Alphaproteobacteria; order Hyphomicrobiales; family Phyllobacteriaceae; genus Mesorhizobium; species Mesorhizobium sp. WSM4850. The sequence continues at coordinate 25,435 of NZ_JBVVPV010000058.1, forward strand.
GGTCCGAGGAGTATTGATCCGTCCGCTCTCGTCGAAAACGGCGCTTAGGTCCCAAACACGAGGTGACGCCTTCGAGAACCGCCGCAGCCAACCTAAGTCCGACGACGGTCGGCCTCGCCCATCTAGACGCCGCCGCCAGGCGGAAGTGCCGCCGCAAGCGCTCGAAATGGAAGCGCTCACCAGCTGGTCTCTTCATAAAGGCGCCGAAACTCGGCGTTCTTGTTTCGCATCCGCTTCACTCGAATTTTGACCCAGCGAGGAACCAGCCTGGCCCGGCAGTACATGTCGATCATGTGGGGCAGGCGGGAAATTGCCGTGCGCGGTTCCAGGACGAAGTATCTCTTCAGCAGGTCGCCGGCTGCGAACAGCCGCCCGCCGACCAAGGCTCTGATGGCAAGCCAATGGATCATGTCGACCAGATGCGCATCGAGATCGCTGCCGAACTGCGGATATTTTTCGCGATACTCGGCAAGGACGATTTCACATGAACGAAGCATCTGCATGACATCGCTCGACATGTTGACGTTCGTTATCCGATAGCCCACCAGGTGCTGAGGCACGACGCGGAATTCGTAATTTTCCGCTATTCTGAGGCACATGAGAAGGTCCTCGCAGCCCTGTGCGTTCCTGGCCCTCAGGGAAGGATCGAATTGTCCCGCCCGCTCGAATGCGGAGCGACGCATCAGCATCGAACTCCCGTTGCCGACAAAATTCATTCTGCACATCCGTTGCAAGACGTGGCCGTCGGCGTCGGGCCGGTTGTACAGTGAGAATACCCGGCCGTTCTCGTCGATTTGGGCAAACCAGCAATAGGCCAGGCCCGCGGAAGAACCGCCTTCCTGCAGGGCGCGCAGTTGCAGTGAGATCTTGGAAGGGGCCCAGAGATCATCCGCGTCGACGAACGCCAGAAACTCGGCATCGGTAGAGGCCGCACCGCTGTTGCGGGCCTGCGCAACACCGGCGTTCGACTGCCTCATCAGGCGTATACGCCGGTCTCTCTCAGCACAGGAGGCCACAATCGAGGCGGACTGGTCCGTCGACCCGTCGTCCACCACGATAATGTCCAGCGCCTGATGATCCTGCTGGCAGATGCTGGTCAAGGTGGCGCGAATGGTTCGCTCGGCATTGAACATCGGCACCACGACGCCGACCCTGGCATTGTCCTGGATCATAAGAGCCTTCGTTTTGTCTGCAAGAGTTGGTAAACGGATGGCGCCAGCATTGCAATCAGCACCGCTCTTCAATGATCGGGGCGAATTCGAGGCAAATGTGGTCGGTCATTCAGCCTTACCGTAGCTGGCGGATTCGGACCGTGACGAAAGCAACGCCAAATCCGAAAAACAGACACAACGATCGGTCGCGTAACGCTGCCTCATTAGCCTTTACTGAACAAGCCGGTCAACCGGCGCCGCGCGACGCGGATTGCGGCCGCCCGGCGCGTGTGAGAGGCCGTGCTGGTCTTCGTTGTTGCCAGGCCCTGGGCGACTATCTCAGTGATTGGCAGCGACACTATGCCACTGGGAACGGGTCACTTGGGGAGGCCGCGTCGAGATTGGCGATGCCAGGGATCTGCCGTCGGGACGGGCAAGGGCATCACCCGGCGGGGCGCGAGACGTTTGTAGCCGCAGCCTTGCCTCGTCGTACCGGTCGCTTCCCCGATTGCGGATCGGATGCCTCCGTTGTCGCGCGATCCGGTGCCGAGACGTTTCCGACGAGCGATGCAAGTTCAGCTTCACTTAGCGTCTCGATTTCGAGCAGCTTGCGCGCCGTCTTTTCCAGCAGATCCCGTCGCTCAGTGAGGAGGCCGACGGTTCGCGCGAAAGCTGTGTCGACGATGCTGCGAACCTCCGCGTCGATAGCCTCGGCGGTGGCCTCGCCGTAATCGTGCTCGCGCGGACCGCCGGCAAGTGGGTTGGGGCTCAGGAAGGAGCGCTGGTCCTTTTCCAGCGCCACATGGCCGAGCTTTTCCGACATGCCGTAGCGCGTGACCATGGCGCGGGCGATATCGGTCACTATGGCCAGGTCATCGGCGGCCCCCGTGGACAGATGCCCGAACACGATCCACTCGGCCGCCCTGCCGCCGAGCAGCACCGCCATCTTGTTCTCCAGTTCCTCGCGCGTCATGAGGAATCGGTCCTCGGTCGGCCGCTGGATCGTGTAGCCCAACGCGCCGACGCCGCGCGGGATGATCGATACCTTGTGCACGGGATCCACTCCGGGCAGCGCCATGGCTACCAACGCATGGCCCATTTCGTGATAGGCGACGACCTCGCGTTCCCTCGGGTTCAACAGTCGGTTGCGCTTCTCGAGCCCGGCCACGATGCGCTCGACCGCATTGTTGAAATCGTCCATCGTGACGACATCCGCCCTCCGGCGCGTGGCGAGCAGGGTCGCCTCATTGACCAGGTTGGCGAGATCGGCGCCGGTAAAACCCGGCGTCAGCGCGGCGACTTTTTCAGCATCGACATCCGCCGCCAGCTTAGCCTTCTTCATGTGGACCTGGAGTATCTGGACGCGACCTTGCTTGTCCGGGCGATCGACCAGCACCTGCCGATCGAAACGGCCTGCGCGAAGAAGTGCCGGGTCAAGGATTTCCGGGCGGTTCGTCGCGGCGAGCAGCACGACGCCGATTTTCGGGTCGAAACCGTCGAGCTCGACCAGGAGTTGGTTGAGCGTCTGCTCCTTTTCGTCGTGGCCGCCCATCATCGGGCCCGCACCGCGGGCGCGGCCCAGCGCATCGAGCTCGTCGATGAAGATGATCGCCGGGGCTTTGGCGCGTGCCTGCTCGAACAGGTCGCGCACACGGGCGGCGCCGACGCCTACGAACATCTCGACGAATTCTGAGCCCGAGATCGAGAAGAACGGAACTTTTGCCTCGCCTGCAACGGCTTTCGCGAGCCAGTATCCGGACGACGGGCTGGCCATCTTCCACGGCCCGCGCTGCATCGGCCGTTATGATGCCGAGGGCCGGGAGATCGGCGAGCCGATCTCACCCATGCTGCACCCGTGCTCGACGCCCTCAAGGCGTGGCCTGGAAGCGTCGCAGCCGGCCCCCCTCTCGGCAGCGCGGCGGCCAGCCTTGACTGCGTCTCGACACGAGGTCGGCGCTTCACCGGAAACGACGCAAGGGCAGCGACAAGCCCATGCGTAGGAGCCTGCCGCGGCAGGCACCTGAACCAGCAAGCGGCCCCCGGATGTCCTTCCGCTTTCATCCGGGGTCAACCGTCAACCCAAAGCGGACAGCTGATGTGCTACAAAAACCGCACAACTTGAAAAGCTACCGACACTACGCGTGCAGTGGGTGCAAAGGATTGGAGGTGGAGCGAAGCGGAACCGAAGTGTTACCCCGCGATACCTCAGGTGACCGCTATCTGAACCCATGCCCCCCGAAATAGGAGGCCGCCTGCGAGCAGGTTAGCCAGAATATCACTGGCGTCTTTGCGGATGCTTTCGGATTGCAACAAGCACCGCGCCGTCGTCCAAGCTACATTCAACAGACCCTAGAGCGGCCAGCGCGTTAGTGGCATCTACCGCATCCCCACCCGGTCCAGGCCCTCTGATAACGAAATGTCCTTTCTCACATGTGAAGTCCCACTTGTGCAGCTGCTTGTACGATTCCGTCTTTCCTTCGTTTTCAGCATGATAAAGCACGACGAAACCATCATGTTTTGTGACCGAGAGCATCTGTTGTATTGCCTTGAGTGGACTAGTCGTGTGGTCTATACAATTCTGTCCATGCACGATGTCGAAACTGTAATCGCCAAATTGGGTCCTAAGATTTTCGGCGTCACCGAAGACTGTTCGCACTAGAGGTTGGATCCCAAAATCTCTCAGAACTTGATCATATTCTGATGCCAGCAGGTCAGTTGCAGTAATCATGATCTCTTTCGAGGCATGCACTTTGCCGAGCTTCGTCAAGGGGCCAGCGCCCACATCGAGTATGCAAACTGGGTTGGTCGTCAACCTGTCGACATATCGCCCAACGTGATCCTGAATTGGTAAATTGGGGTCAAGACGTTCCTTGTAGTCCTCTGGCCAGAATGATCCCTGAGTGGAGAACCAGTGTCTCCAAAACAGAACTTCGTCGCTGAGCTGTTGGGATCGGCTGTCTCCCTCCAGCCAGCGCAGGATATTTCGTCCGAGCCGCCGAGCCCTAGTCAACACCGATGTCGATCTTCTCAGAAACCGTTCTCTAGACATGACGGGACTCCTCGGATCGTGCCCACTGGCGTGGTGTAGCTGACGGCACTGGACGCCGTGCTCTCCGGCATGGGCCGGACTGATCAGCGCGCCACTGCCGGCAGGCTGATGAGCGGATCATCGCTCATCTGGCTGATGGTCTCAAGCGTCATGTAGCGGGCCCGCTGCACGGCCCATTCATCATTCTGTTCGAGCAGCAAGGCGCCGACGAGACGGACGATGGCGTCGTCGTTGGGGAAGATGCCGACGACCTCGGTCCTGCGCTTGATCTCGCCGTTGAGGCGCTCGATCGGGTTGGTGCTATGCAG
>NZ_JBVVPV010000059.1:0-10900 GCF_055811735.1 Mesorhizobium sp. WSM4850
CGCAGCGTAGAATCACAACCGATTCCCCGCTGCAACACCTATCTTAGCGCATATGCCCTTGAGGGGCAGATGTCCGGTAGGACAGAGGGGTACTGTCCCGCCGACCTAGGTCTGTATTGCCCCTCGGACTACCGCCTTACCCGCGATTTCAGCCAGCGGTCGAAGGCCACGGCGAGGATCAGGATCAGGCCGATGACGATGCTTTGCGTGTAGGACGAGACGTTGTTGAACTGCAGCCCGTTCTGCAGCACGCCGATCAGTGCCGCACCCACCACCGTGCCGCCGACCGAGCCAATGCCGCCGAACAGCGAGGTGCCGCCGATGACCACCGCCGAGATCACCGTCAGCTCGTAGCCGATGCCGGCGACGGCTTCCGAGGAATTGAGCCTGGCCGATAGCACGAAGGCGGCAAGGCCGGCGAAGAAGCCGACGATGATGTAGACCGAGATCAGGATGCGGTCGACGCGCAGGCCGGACAGCCGCGCCGCCTCGGCATTGCCGCCGACGGCGTAGACGGCGCGGCCGTAGCGCGTGTAGCGCAGGACGATGTGGCAGAGGATCGCCGCCGCCGCGAAGATGATCGCCGGCACCGGCACCGGGCCGATCAGCCCGGTGCCGAACCAGCGCATAGAAGCGTCGAAGCCGGAGATCGGGCCGCCATTGGAGATCGTCAGCGTCAGGCCGCGAAAGACGGTGAGGCCGCCGAGCGTGACGACGAAGGGCGGCACTTTCAGCCGGGTGATGGCAAAGCCCTGGACGCCGCCGGCCAGGGCGCCGACGACGACGGCAGCCAGAAGGGCGGCGAACCAGCCATAGCCTTGTGCGCCGGACGTCGACAGCGACAGCGTGTTGGCGGTGCCGCCCTTGGCCACCACCGCCGCGACCATGCCGCAGAAAGCCAGCAGCGAGCCGACCGACAGGTCGATGCCGGCGGTGAGGATGACGAAGGTCATGCCGAGCGCGATCAGCCCGGTGATCGAGATCTGCCGCATGATGTTGAAGATGTTAATCGGGTCGATGAAGCTCGGCTTCAGCACGGTGAAGACGACGATCAGCAGCGCCAGGAACATCAGCGGGCCGAAGCTCATCAGCAGGCGCGCGACATTGATGCCGCCGCGCTGGCTCTGTTCGGTCGTGCTGGTCATTGCGTCGCTTCCTGCGTTTGATCGAGCGCCATCAGTTCCATCAGTTTTTCCTCGGTCGCCTCGATGCCTGGCATCTCGCCGGTGATGCGGCCGCGCCGCATGGTGACGATCCTGTCCGAGACCGCAAGCACTTCGGGCAATTCCGACGAGATCATCATGATCGCGATGCCGCGCCCGGCGAGTTGCACCAGGATCTGGTGCACCTCGGCCTTGGCGCCGACATCGACGCCTCGCGTCGGCTCGTCGACGATCAGCACCTTGGGGTCGCGCGCAAGCCAGCGGGCGAGGATGACCTTCTGCTGGTTGCCGCCGGACAGCCCCTCGATGGGCTGCTCGGGCGAGGCCATGCGGATCGACAGCGTTTTTCTGTAGCTCGCCAGCGCCTGGCGCTCGCGGCGCTCGGCCATGAAGCCGAGAGCGTTGGAGTAGCGGCCGAGCGCTGCGACGGAAAAGTTGGTGAGAATGCCGAGCGCGGCGAAGATCGCCTGATGCTTGCGGTCTTCCGGCACCAGGCCGATGCCGAGGGCGATGGCGTCGGCGGGTGTTTCAGGTGCGATCGTCTTGCCGTCGAGGGTGATGGTGCCGGCGGCGATGCGGTCGGCGCCGAAGATGGCGCGGGCAAGCTCGGTGCGGCCGGAGCCGACGAGGCCGGCGACGCCGAGGATCTCGCCCGCCTTGAGGTCGAGATCGATGCCTTCGAGCACGATGGCGTGCGGCGCCTGCGGATCGCGCACCGTGCGCAGGCCGCGCACGGAAAGCCTGACGTCGCCGGCGACATCGCGCAGCGTCGGCCTGGCATAAAGCTCGGACGCGGCGCGGCCGACCATTTTCTCGATGATTTTCGGCAGCTTGATCGGCCCGCCATCGCGGTCGAGATGGCCGGCCAGCCTGCCGTCGCGCAGCACCGTCATGCGGTCGCAGATCGCGGAGGCCTCTTCCAGCCGGTGGGTGACGAACATGATGGCGACGCCGTCCTTGCGCAGCCGGCCCATGATCGACATCAGTTTTTGCACTTCGGTTTCGGTCAGCGCCGAGGTCGGCTCGTCCATGATGATGAGCCGGCTCTTCAGCGACAGCGCGCGGGCGATCTCGACCAGCTGCTGCTCGGCCACCGACAGCGCAGACACCGGCGTCGCCGGGTCGAGGTCAAGGCCGACGCGGGCGATGATCGCGCGCGAGTCTACCTCCATCTTCCGCCAGCTGACCAGGCCGAAGCGCCCGAGCGGCGCGCGGCCGATAAAAATATTCTCCGCCACGGTCAGCGTCGGGATCAGGCTCAGTTCCTGGTAGATGGTGACGATGCCGAGGCGCTTGGCATCCTGCGGATTGTGCGGATTGAATTCTACGCCGTCGAAGACGATGCGGCCGCTGGACGGCGGCATCACGCCGGACAGGATCTTGAGCAGCGTCGACTTGCCGGCGCCGTTCTCGCCGAGCAGGCCGAGGATTTCGCCGGGCCGAACCTCGAGCGAGACATCGCTCAGCGCGGTGACGCCGGCAAAACGCTTGGTCACGCCCTCGACGGCCAGGAGGGGGGTATTGGGCGACGCAGTGGCTTCGGCTGGCAAAAGTTTTCCCTCGATGCAGTTGTTCACGCCGCGCTTGAACACCCCCTCTGTCCTGCCGGACATCTCCCCCTCAAGGGGGAGATCTGATGTCATGGCCGCTTTCGCTAATCTTCGGCGTTGAAGAAAGGGCGACGCGTTGAAACTGCCAATCTCCCCCTTGAGGGGGAGATGGCCGGCAGGCCAGAGGGGGTGCTTTCCCACCGGCCTCGCCAATTGGCCTACTTCGTCTCGCCCAGCCTTTCCGCCTTGTCGAGATTGTCCTTGCCGATGACGATCGGCGTCAGCAGCACAAGCTTTTCCTTCGGCTCGGTCTTGTCCCTGGCATAGGCGACGGCGATCTGCACCGCGGTGCGCGACTGCTCGCCGGGGAACTGTTCGACGGTGCCGGCCAGCTTGCCGTCGCGCACGGCGACCAGCGCTTCGGGAAGCGCATCGAAGCCGTAGATCTTGACGTCGGTAAAGTTGCGCGCCGCGCAGGCTTCGACCGCGCCAAGCGCCATGTCGTCATTGGCGCAGATGATCGCGTCGGGCTTGCCGTTGGCGGCAAGGCCGGCCTCGGTGACCGAGAGCGCCTCGGCGCGGGCGAAATTGGCGGTCTGCTCGAAGATGATCTGGTACTTGTCCTTCATCGGATCGAGGACGTTGTGCACGCCCTTGTTGCGGTCGATCGCGGGCCCAGCACCGGGCTGGCCCTGCAGATGGAAGATCTTGGCGCCGTTCGGGAAAGCCGCCACCATGGCCTGCGCTTCGGCCTCGCCGCCCTTGACGTTGTCGGCGCCGACATGGGCGAGGATGCCTTCGACCCCGTCGACGCGGCGGTCGATGGTGACGACGGGGACGCCGGCCTGGATCGCTTGCTCGATGGCCGGGGCCAGCGCGTTGACGTCGAGTGGCGAGATGACGATGGCGTTGATCTTCTGCACGAGCGCTGCCTCGATATCGGCGGTCTGCTTGGGCGCCGAGTTCTGGCCGTCGCTTTCGACAAGATTGACGCCCTGCGCCTGCGCTTCCGCCTTGATCTGGTTCAGCATGTGCACGAAGAACGGAAAGCCGAGGCTCGGCACCGAACCAAGGATGGTCAGCTTGTCCTGGGCGAAAGCCAGTTGCGGAGCGGCCAGCGCCATCGTGCCCATCGCCACGGACGACAGCAGGAATTCACGTCTGTTGATCAATTTAGTCTCCTCCCACATGAGCGCATGAACCCGAAAACCGGTTCCGGTTTTCCGAAAATTCCTGCGTCGATCCAGAAATGGAGTGTCCTTTGAGCGCCCAAGGGGACGCAACGGCGCTCCAGCCGGTCCACCGCGACGTTCTCCTCCGCTCGGCGCCGGCGGGCGGATGCTAGCCAAGGCCGGAGATTTGCGCAAGAACGGGCGGATCCGACACAGGGCCGCGTCACGCGCCCAACGCTCCGATGCTGCTCATGGTGTTGTCGGCAATTGCGCTTCATCCCATCCGGCCAACTCGAGACCGGATCGTATCCGCTCCCGATCTTCCGAGCGCATCATATGAAGGTCCGCCATGATTTCCTGCACGGTCAGCCCGGGGTTTAGGCGACGGCCCTCCCTGGTGCAGGCCCTTGCCTTGTCGATATTGCCGTCAAGCGCGTGACAAGCCGCCAGCCGCGACCATTGCCAGGCACTTTTTCGCGGAAGGCAGGAAAAAGACGCGGCCGCTTCCGGGTAGCGGCCAACGACAAGCAGGGCCTCACCCCGGTCGTAATAATACCAGGCGGGATGCATCGGATTGAGTTGAATCGCCTGGTCCAGCAGCACCAGGCCGGTCTCGCCATGACCGCGTATCACCTCGAAAAAGCCCGTCTGGGCCAAGGTGTCGGCGTCGTAGGGATTAAGATCCAACGCGCGCGCGAAATGGCGTGCTGCGGCGTCGAATTCGGCCAGGTAGAGGAGGATCAACGCCAGGATGCGGTGGCAACGTGCCTCGTCCGGGCTGAGTGCAGTGGCGTGCAAGGCCCGGTCCCGAGCCTGATCGAGCAAGGCGCGGGGCGCACCGCCATAGCCGCCTATGATCGTTTCCGCCAAGGCGAGATAGGCGTGAGCGAGCCCCGAGTCCGGATCGCGTTCGAGCGCCTTCAGCAAATGTTGGCGGGCCTGCTGGTTGACGCCCTCGCCATAGCTGCGCAACAGTGCCATGCCGCGCAAGATATGGACGTAGGCCTCGATGTTGGCGGCGGGCGCGGGGGACATGCGCCGCATCGCCGCGCTCTCTATGTTGGCGACCAGCGCGGTCGCGATCCGTTGCGCCACCATCCTTTGAAAGAGGAAGAGATCGCTGGTCCTGAACGAAAATGCCTGCGCCCAGATGCGGCGACCGGACGCTGTCTCGGACAGCACGACGTGCGTGCTGTAACCATCCTCAGCGCTCTCGACGCTGCCTTCCGCAACATAGTCGGCGCCGAGACGCTCAGCAGTCGCCCAGATGTCCTGGTCGGAATGTTCGGCAAGCGCGAAGGCCGAATGGCGCGCCAGCACCGCGATGGTCTTGAAGTAGGAAAGCGCGTTGATGATCTCCTCGACCGCGCCGTCTAAGAGCGGCTTTGCCGTCGCATCGTCAATGTTAACGCGAAACGGCAGGATGGCGACCATCGGCTCGGGCGCTCGTTCAATCTGAACCGAAGCTCTGGCCGGCGGCGGCGAAGCGGACAGGTCGTCGGCAGCCTGGAACATGTAGCCGCGCCGGGGCACGGTGCGAACCAGCGACTGCGTCTCGTCGCCTATGCATTTGCGCACATCGCGAATGCATTGCGTGAGCGAATCCTCTGTCACGATGGTGTTGGGCCAGACCGCTTGGAACAGTTCGTCCTTGCTCAGCACACGGCCGGGATTGCGCACCAGGAAGGCGAGCAGGTCGAAGGTCTTTGGCCGCACCGGCACGATCTCGCCGTCACGCCGCAATGTGCCGCGGTCGAGATCGAGAACCGAGCTGCCGACCTGGTGTGCCAAGCTCCTGCACCACCGCTGCGCCTGATTGCGCAAGGATCATCGGAGCCGCATAAGCCGGTAAAGGTCAAGCCCGAAAGAAGCGGGAAAGGCGCTGCCATAGGCGCGGCATCGTTTCTGCAGGAATCGTTTCGGCAGGGATCATGGCTGTCTCACTCGGCATCAGCCGGTCGAGATAGTGCAGCATCTGAGCCGTTTCGCCGCCACAGAATTCAACGTTGCCCGTCGACAGAATCCGGTGCACGGCTTCCCGTGCCAGAACCGACGGGGGGAATGGTCCTTCAGCCTTCGCATGCATGTTCGATCTCCACGGTTGGTGCCGGCAAGGGCGTGCCGGATTGCAATGATCCGAGGTAGGCGGCGACCTTGCCCTGCAGCCGCCATAGCGTGGCGTCGCGGATGTTGCGGGCTTCAAGCTGAACGACGGTGCGGCGCAGATAGTCGGCGCAACTTCCGATGTGGCCGGCGGCGAGCGACAGGATTTCCACCGTGGTCTGCTCGGGCAGGTCTACTGCATAGGCGGGGCCACTCCGGTCGGCGACGAAGGCGATGGCCCGCAAATTCCCACCCGCGCCTCGAACCGAAACCCAGCGCGGAATGTTGGTCGGCGGGTTGGCGCTCATCTCCCGGCGCAGCAGCCGGTCGATTGCCGCGTCGATATCAAGGTCGGGGAGACGATAGACGACACCGCGGCAGCTGCCGCCGCGGTCGAGCGCAAGCATCAGCCCGGGCCGCTCGCGCGTGCCGCGCCAGCGGGTCAGCCACAGCGAAAATCGCCGATGCCAGCCATGCACGGTTGCCGGTCGCTCCTCGACGAATTCGAAGCAAGGGTTCCACAGCAGGGAGCCGTAGGCGAAAACCCAGACGTCACGCGGGCGTCCCGCAAGCAGTTGCTTGCGAATGCCGACATAGTCGCGATCCTCCAGATTGCGCAGTCCAGGCGCCGGGCCGGCGTCCTCGATCTTGCGATCGATCCTGGCGAGGAGGTCTTCTGTCAGGGCGATTGTCATGGTCGCTCATCGGGTTTGTCTCCCGGGAGCATCGCCGCGACAAGGCATCCGCGTCCTGAACGGATGCTGATATTGTGCTGAAATCGAATGGAGCCGCAGCGGCTGGTCCCACAATCTCTCAGTCTGCCACCGCCGGCTTGCTGATTTTGTCGGTTGTCAGCGACAGCAAGGTGATTGATCCAAATATGACCGCAGCACCGGCTGCTCCGGTCGGCGACAGCCGCTCGCCCAGAAATATGGCGGCGCCAACCGCTCCGAACACGCTCTCTGCGCTGACGATCACCGCGGCATGGCTGGCCGACGTGAAGCGTTGAGCGATCGTCTGCATGCCGAAGGCGGCCCCGGTCGAGAAGATGCCGAGCACGGCGAGTTCCGGGGCGGCATCGCTGATGGCGGCCAGCGACAGATTACCCAGAAGGGCGCCGAGCGGCAGCGTGATCACGGCGGCGCCGAGAAATTGCGCGGCAGCCGCCGCGACCGGCGCGCCGTGGGTCTGCATGTGGCGGCCAAGCTCCACCATCCACAGCGCGTAGCACGCGGCCGAAAATATCGCAGCAAGATCGCCCTGGCTGAAGCTGGTGATCAAGCCTCCGGACAGCAGCAGGACACCGGCCAATGTCATGGCAGCCGCAAGCCCGCCGACAGCAGTCGGGCGCTCGCCAATCAGCAACCAGGCCGCAAGCGGTGTCATCACCATTGCGGTGCTCACCAGGAAACTCGCATTGGTAACCGAGGTGTCGAGATAGGAGACCTGCTGGATGATGATGGATATCGAGAACAGAGCGCTGACTTTGGCGAGGCTCATCCGGTAGCCTGGCCCGGATTTCGTTCCCCATTCGAGCCCCGTCAGCGGCGCGGCCATGAGTCCCGCGATCAGGCAGCGCATGCCCACGGCGCTGAGCGGATCGAGATGATCCAGCACAGTCTTCTGCGCAACATTGCCGAAGCCCCAAAAGGCAGCGGCAAGCAGAAGCAGACAGTTGGCCTGCACCTTCGACATATCGATGTCTCGGCAAAGCTTGCGCCGCAAAGGGCGGATCGCTGGTTGCTAGCGGGCGGCGAGCTTGTCCCACCGCTTGCAATACAGGCGCACGCCGACGGGCATGATCTCATAGCCGGCGTCATTCAACTGGAGCTTCATCTCCTCGAAATGCCGCTTTGAGCCGCTGACGATCGATTCAGGCGTGTAGTCCCAGCCGTTGCGGGCAGCATTGGCCAGGATGTCGGCATAGAGGCGCATGCTCGTGATTTTCACATCCGATTCCAGCACCTGCCTGCATCCTCTTGCGAACGACGGCGACTGGGCGGCGGAAAAACTCAAGATCGTGCATGCCAGCAATATCGAAACAGGACGCATGGAAACCTCCCCCTGATTGCCGCTTTTTGCGGCAAACGACCTTGCAATTTGTGCGCCCGCGGCGGGATCGGGCAGATGCAGTATTCGGCCTCCTGCATTTGTAGTATTCTGTCCTGGGACGGGTTCCACCATGACGGTCAATGACGCTTCGAAAGCGCAGACGCTCGATGCCTTGTCGGGTCGCGAGCGCGCGGTCGCGGAAAAATTCGCAACCGGCATGACCTATCGCGAAATCGGCGATGCACTTTTCATTGCCCCGACCACCGTTCGCACCCACCTTGCGGCCATCTACGAAAAACTTGGCGTGCGCACCAAGATCGGGCTCGCGGCGTATTTTTCCGGCGCTTCCGGCGCTCGGCCCGGCGGGCAGTCACCTCCGTCGGACGCTCCGCCGGTGCTCGCCATATTTCCGATCGAATGCCTGAATTCCGACGAGCGCTGGCGCCGCTTTGCCGACGGCCTGTCGTCAGATATCACCATCAACCTGGCGCGATACGCTGGCTTGCCTGTCATCGCCTTCCACACGATGAAATCGCTGGGCAGCAAGCCGGCCGATTTCGCGGCGGACGGCAAGGCGCTCGGCGCCACCTATTTCGTGTCGGGCCAGTTGCGTGCGGACGACCAGAGGATTCGCTTGACGATAGAGCTTGCCGATGCCCGTAGCGGCGTCGACCTGTGGAGGGAGCGCTACGATCGCCCGGCCGATGACATTTTCGCGCTGCAGGACAGCCTGGCCGAAAGCATCATCAACGTGTTCGCCGGCAGTTACGGAACGCTGGCCACGGTCGGCCGCAATGCGGCTCGCCGCAAGCCACCGGCCAACTTGCGGGCTTATGATTTTTATCTGCTTGCCCTCGAACAGCACACCACGTTCAGCCGCGCCGGCAATGCCGAGGCGATCCGCCTGTTTTTGCGCGCGCTGGAGCTTGATCCTGCCTTCGCCAACTGCTGGGCCGAACTCGCCTACGCCTATTCGATCGAGGCCTGCAACGGCTTTGGCGACGACCTGCTGGCGTCGATCGAGAACGGGCGGATCACGGCCGAAAACGCCTTGCGCCTCGACCCGACGGACAGCTGCGCCCACGCATGCCTTGGCAATGTCAGGGCATGCCTTGGCGATCTCGAAGGAGCGGAGCGCGCGCACCGGCGGGCTCTCGAATACGGCTCCAACCACGCCGGCATACTGCTGCTGCTGGCCGGCAGCACAGCGCTTGTCGCCGGCGACCCAGCCGAGGCGATCCCGCTCATCGACCGTGCCATGCGCCTCAATCCATTGGCCCCGCCCTGGTATTTCGGCATGCAAGGCCGCATCCTGTTTGCCGCCGGCAGGCATCGGGAAGCTGTCGCGGCGCTCCGCAGGAGTTCGCCGGAGTCGCCGGACGTGCTGATGTTCCTGGCGCTTTCGCATGCGGCCATGGGCGAGACCGACGATGCGGCGCGCGCCGCGGCCCGCTTGAGAGCCGAATTTCCAGGCTTTTCGGTCGAACGCTTCATCGCAGGTTATCCGGTGACCAACCCGGACGCCTTGCTTGCCATCCGCCACGCTGCCGAGCTGGCAAAGCTGCCGTAGGCAAGTTGATGCATGCAGGGGTCGGTGCCGGCTCGCCCGATCGATGCCGGCCGATCAGGCGGGTGTTGCCGCCCTGCACAAGCACCAAATGGGCACGGCACCATGCCGTGGGCCTCGCCGAAATGATATCCGCCTCAGCCCACTTTCGCCTTCTTCAGCACATCGTTGACCTTGGCCTGCCAGCCCTTGCCGGTTGCTTTGAACTTCTCGATCACCGCCGGTTCAAGCCGGATGGAAATCTGCTGCAACGGGACGGCGACAGGTGGGCGCCCCCGGCCGCGCTTGATGCTCTCGGCCAGATCGGGAAACGCTTCGGCAAAAGGTTTGCCCTTGGCGATCTGCTCGTCGGTCAATTCCGGGCTGTCGGCATCGTCCCAGTCTTCCTTGGTGTAACCCCGACCGGGAACGAACTCTTTCATGCGGTTCTTGCGGGTCATGTCAAAAAAGCTCCTTTCCCTGCTGCTGGCCGGACGATAATAGGATAGTCAACCATTATTCGTGATACAAAAAACAAATGTCGTGATGCAAGCCCCTTTCCTTCAGCGGTTGTTCACATGCGAAGGACAACCCAAAAGGCAAACATGGCACGGTGCTAGGCTCGTTTCGGCATGACGCGGCGATCGTCCAGGCCGTTCGGGCCTACTGAAAAATTGACACGACAGCCGGTCTCGGCCATCCTTATGCCAGCCGCCTTCTCCTGCGGCGGCGTGTGTATGAGCAGTCCATGGCCAGTTCCGTCACCAGCCAGAATTCCAAGCGTGCCGCGGTGCGCAAGGCGCTCGACCGCCACAAGGTCTATATCACCGCACAAAGCTTTTCAGCCGGTGCCTACAAGGCGCGTGTGCTCGTCGACGGCGAGGCCTATTGGGTCGACGAATTCCGGCTGAGCCAGCTCCAGCAGGGTCTGTCCCCGGCCGAGCTCGAATTGACGCCGGCCACCGACGATTGAGCTGCGTGACATCCATCCCTTCGTCATCCCTGGGCGGAGCAGGAGAGAAGCGACGTCGCGGAGACCTTGGGATCCATGCCGTGACAGCGGAGCGCCGCTGCGATGGAATTTTGATGCTGGCGGGACAGCGCCCCCTCTGTCCTGCCGGACATCTCCCCCACGAGGGGAGATTGGATGTCACGAATGCTTTCGCCAATCTCCAACGTCGAAGAAGAGGCGCCAAGGCAGAAGCTGCCAATCTCCCCCCTCGTGGGGGAGATGTCCGGCAGGACAGAGGGGGCGCGAAGGAATGAGACGCTGGTTGCTGACTGCCGCGCGCTTCGGTCTTTGACATGCCAGCT
>NZ_JBVVPV010000059.1:11000-29033 GCF_055811735.1 Mesorhizobium sp. WSM4850
GGCAGGACAGAGGGGGCGCGAAGGAATGAGACGCTGGTTGCTGACTGCCGCGCGCTTCGGTCTTTGACATGCCAGCTCCCTCCAAACTCAAGGCCTATCGCGCCAAGCGCGAATTCAGCAAGACGCCGGAGCCCGCCGGCGGGCCGGTTGCCGCAGAAGGCAATCGCTTCGTCGTCCACAAGCACCATGCCACCGCCGACCATTACGATCTTCGCCTGCAGGTCGGTGACGTGCTGAAGAGCTGGGCGGTGCCTCGCGGCCCGTCGCTCAATCCGGCCGACAAGCGGCTGGCGGTCGAGACCGAGGACCATCCGCTCGAATATATCGACTTCGAAGGCGTCATTCCCGAGGGCGAATATGGCGGCGGGCCGATGATCGTCTGGGACACCGGCGTCTGGGCGCCGATGGGCGATGTCGAAAAGAGCTTGCGCACCGGCTCGTTCAAATTTCGTCTCGCCGGCGAGAAACTGAATGGCGGCTGGATGCTGACCAGGCTGAAACCGAAGCCCGGCGAGGATGAGGGCAAAAAGAACTGGCTGCTGTTCAAGGAGCGCGACCTCGCCGCCGACGCCAGGCTCGACATACTGGAGGCCCGGCCGGAAAGCGTCAAATCCGGCCGCCCCATCGAGGAACTGGTGGCAAAGCCTGCCGCAAGGCCTGCGAAACCGGTGGCATTGAAACCCGGTGCGCTGCCGGGTGTGGTCAAGGCGCCGCTGCCTTCCCGGATCGAGCCGCAGCTGGCCACGCAGGTTCCAAAGCCGCCGGGCGGCGAAAGCCCTGCCGAAAAAACGCGCGAAATCTGGCTGCACGAGATAAAATTCGACGGCTATCGCACCATGGCGCATCTGGCCGACGGAGTGGTCAAATTGATCACCCGCGCCGGCCTCGACTGGACCAGGCGCTATGGCGACCTGCCGCTCGCCTTTGCCGGGCTGCCCTGCCGCGATGCGATCATCGACGGCGAGGTCGTCGTGCTCGACGCCAGGGGCATCAGCCGCTTTGCCCTGTTGCAGGAGGCGCTGGCCGAGGGCGCCGGCAACAAGCTCCACTTCTATGCCTTCGACCTGTTGTATCTCGACGGCTGGGACCTGAGAAAAGCGCCGCTCGGCCGGCGCAAGGCGCTGCTGTCGCAATTGCTGTCCGGCCTGGGCGCCAACTCCGACATCCAGTTCTCCGACCACGTCGAAGGCGATGGCCAGGCGCTCTACGACCAGGCCTCCGAGATGGGGCTGGAAGGCATCGTCTCCAAGCGCGCCACGGCGATCTACCAGAGCGGCCGCACCAAGACCTGGACCAAGACCAAGGCGCTGAAGACCGGCGATTTCGTCATCGCCGGCTACACCACCTCCGCTGCAGCCGAGGGGCTGGCCGCACTCGGGCTCGGCGAATTCGAGGATGGCGAGCTGCACTATCGCGGCAAGGTCGGCACCGGCTTCGACGCCGCCACCGCCACCGCGTTGCTGGCCCGGCTGGAGCCGCTGCGCGCCGGCGCCTCTGCACCCGAAGGCGTTCCACGCGAGATCATGCGCGAGATGAACTGGGTGCGGCCGCTGCTTTCGGCGCATATCCACTATGCCAACCAGACCACCGATAATGCGCTGCGCCATGCCGTGTTCCGCGGGCTGCGCGACGTCGGCCTGTCGACGCCTGTATCGGCCAAGCGCAAGCGGCTGATCGCCGAGGCCGACCTCGCCACGATCTGGGTGACCAACCCGACACGGCGGCTGTTCGGCAGAACCGGACCGACCAAGCTTGATATCGCCGTCTACTACGCGCTGGTCGGCGACTTCATGCTGCCGCATATTTTGGGCCGCCCGGTGTCACTGGTGCGCTGCCCGACCGGCAAGCCGCAGGACTGCTTCTTCCAGCGCCATGCCTTCACCGGCATGCCGAAATCGGTGGCGACTTTCGAGACGACCAATTCCGAGGGCGAGACCAAATCCTACCTGTCGGTGGAGGACGCCAAGGGCTATCTGGCGCTGGCGCAGTTCGGCGTCGTCGAGTTCCACACATGGGGCACCCATCGAACGCGCCTCGACAAGCCGGACCTGATCGTCTTCGACCTCGATCCGGGCGAGGGGGTTAGCTGGCGCGAGGTGGTCGAGGCGGCGGTGCATATCCGCGCCGAACTGGAGGCGATGGGGCTGGTGCCGTTTGCCAAAACCTCGGGCGGCAAGGGCATCCACATCTCAGTGCCGGTGACGCAAAAACAGAACTGGAAAAAGCTGCACCAGGCGACCAGCGCCATCTCCTCGGCATTGGCCGCCACGGCGCCCGACACCTTCACCACCACGATGGGCAAGGACAACCGCAAGCGGCGCATCTTCATCGACTTTCACCGCAACGCGCGCGGCCACACTTCGGCGGCACCCTATTCGCTGCGCGCCCGCACAAACCTGCCGGCCTCGACGCCGGTGAGTTGGTCCGATCTGGAATCCATCGACGCTCCGGAAGATTTGAATTATTCTTCACTGCCGGGGCTTCTGGCCACCTCCGGCGATCCCTGGGCCGACATGGAAGATTTCGCTAGGGATTTGCCGGTATTGTGAGGGCGATGTAGGTTTTGCGCAGCGTCGTTCGTCCTTTGGACGAAGCGCTGCGAAAAGTTCGACAGTGCACGGCCGCGTAGGAGAGTTTCATGGCGCCCAGGGCAAGTTGGAAAGGTTACCTCAAGCTCAGTCTCGTCAGCTGTCCGGTCCGGCTGTATCCGGCTACGAGTGCCAGTGAGCGCATCAGTTTCAACCAGCTGCACAAGGACACCCACAACCGCATCAACATGAAGCCGGTCGACCCCGAGCTGGGACTGGTCGAACGCTCGGATCTGGTCAAGGGCTACGAATACGAGGACAAGCAGTACATTATCATCGAAGATGCCGACCTCGAGGCGGTGCGCATCGAATCCAACCACACGATGAACATCGAAGCCTTTGTCGACGAGCATTCGGTCGACGTCATCTACCAGGACGCGCCCTACTATCTGGCGCCGGATGGCGCGATGGCCGAGGAAACTTTCGCGGTGCTGCGCGAAGCCATGCGCAAATCCGGCAAGCTGGCGATCGCGCGGCTGGTGCTGTCCAGCCGCGAGCGCGTGGTGACGATCGGGGCGCGCGAGAACGGCATGTTCGTCTGCACCTTGAGGAACCCGAACGAAGTGCGCGGCACGGCTGAATATTTCGGCAACATCCCGGCCGGCAAGCCCGACCCGGAAATGCTGCAGCTTGCCGAAGCGCTGATCAAGCAGAAGGAAACCACCTTCGACCCGAAGAACTACGAGGACCGCTATGAGATCGCGCTGATGGCGATGATCCGCGAGAAGCTCAAGGGTCACAAGCCGATCATCGCCGCCGCGCCCGAGCGCGGCAACGTGATCAACCTGATGGATGCGCTGAAGGCCAGCCTGTCGCAGTCGGCCAAGCCGCCCGCCAAGAGCAAGAGCAAGGCCGATGAGGCAGCCAAGCCTGCAGCGAAAACCGCCAAGGGCGGCGCCGGCGCGGCCAAGGAAAATCCGCTCAAGGCCAATCTGCTCAAGGCCGTCGGCAAGAGCAAAGGGTGACAGCGCGCATTGGTATAATTTCCGGCGGCGTCTTCGGCGCCATCGGCGCGCTGGCGGCGTTCCCGCTGAGGCTGGCGGCGCGTGAAGTCGAGCGCCGGCAGGGCCAGTTGCGGCGCGGCGTCAACAGGCGCACCAGCCATGTCGTGTTCGGCCGCACGCTTCTGGCCAAGGCCGGGGATGCCGAGATCGAGCGCCGCGTCGCCGCCGAGCGTGCGGCCGGGCGCAAGCTGATCAGCGAAAACGGTTTTTTGCGCCTGCTCGGGCTGATCAAGGCGCCGGAGGCTTCGGCGCTGCCCAGGCAGTCGCTCATTGACCAGTCGCGGCTTGCCGCCGCCGACCTCGATCTGTTGTCGCTTTTCGATGCCTTCGAGCATGATGGCGAACCCTATTCGTTTCGCGATTTGATCCTGGCCCGCAAATATGCCGGGCTGATTGCCGGCGGCGCCTCGTGGGGGGCGATCGCGCGCTCGGTGCACCGCTGCGGTCCGGTCGCTTCGCTGACCGCCAAGTCGCTGAATGTCGGCTCGCAGCATGGGCGCGCCGATCAGATCTATCTCGAGGGCGGCCAGAGCGAACTCGACGGCCAGCTGCTGTTCGATCTGGGAACGCCTGACGATGACACGCTGGAAGAACTGTTCGCCGATGCTGAAGCCGCGGAAGAGGCTGAACACCACGAACAGGCGGCTGCACTCTACCAGCGCTGCCTTGCCATCGATCCGAGCGATGCGATCGCCGCCTTCAACCGCGCCAACTGCCTGCGCGCCGCTGGACGCGCGGCCGAGGCGGCGCACGACTATGCCCGCGCCATCAAGTGTGACCCCGGCTTTGTCGAGGCCTGGTTCAATTTGGCCGGGCTGATGAGCGATGAGGGTCGCGAGGCCTCGGCGCGGCGGCACCTGCAGAAGGCGATAGCGCTCGACCAAAACTATGCCGACGCGGTGTTCAACCTGGCAAGGCTGGAGTTCGACGCCGGCAACCTCGCCGAGGCGCGGCGGAACTGGTCGCGCTATCTCGAGCTCGACGCCAGCTCCGAATGGGCGCGGATGGCGGCCAAGGGTATTCAGTTCATCGATTTGCAGCTGGCGCGGATCTCGGCGGGGTGAGGCGATGGCGCTCCCTTCTCCCCTTGTGGGAGAAGGTGGATCGGCGCTTTAGCGCCGAGACGGATGAGGGGTGCTGGAAGAAATGAGGCGTTGGCGTTCCCTGGAACACCCCTCATCCGACCGAGCTTCGCTCGGCCACCTTCTCCCACAAGGGGAGAAGGGGTCGTCTACGTTGGAGTTCCCATGACCACCTTCCTCTACGACGGCCCAGACACCGCTCCCATCACCATCCTGCTCGCCCATGGCGCCGGCGCGCCGATGGATTCTGCCTCGATGAATGCCACGGCAAAAGCGCTGGCCGAAGCCGGGTTCCGCGTTGCGCGCTTTGAATTCCACTACATGGCGGCCCGCCGCTACGGCCACCGCAAGCCGCCGCCGCGCGCCGAGACGGTGAACCCGGAATACATCAAGGCGATCGCCGACCTCAGGGCGAAGGGCGTGAACGGGCCGCTCATCATCGGCGGCAAGTCGATGGGCGGCCGCGTCGCTTCGATGATCGCCGACGAGGTGTTTTCGAAGGGCGACATTTCAGGGCTGCTTTGCCTCGGCTATCCCTTCCATCCGCCGGGGAAACCGACGCAGCTTCGGACAAAACACCTCGCCGGTCTCAAGACGCCGACATTGATTTTTCAGGGCACACGCGACGAATTCGGGACCAGGGACGAGGTCGCGACCTATGACCTTTCCGACACCATCGAAATGCGGTGGCTGGAAGATGGAGACCACGATTTGAAGCCGCGCAAGAGCATCTCCGGTTTTTCGGCCGCCGATCATCTGAAGACACTCGCCGATGCGGTGAAGGCGTGGACCGAGCGCATCGTGCGCTGAAGCAGGCCAATGAAGATCGCCACCTTCAACGTCAACAACATCAACGGCCGGCTGCAGAACCTGCTCGCCTGGCTGACTGTCGCCAAGCCCGACATCGTCTGCCTGCAGGAGCTGAAGGCAAGGCAGACGCAGTTTCCGCGCACAGCACTCGCCGCGGCCGGCTATGGCGCGGTTTGGGTGGGACAGCCGACCTGGAACGGCGTCGCCATACTGGCGCGGGGTTCAGAACCCGTTCTGACCCGCGAGGCGCTGCCTGGCGACGACGGCGATAACCAGGCCCGCTACATCGAGGCGGCGGTTAGCGGCATCGTCGTCGCCTGCCTCTATGCGCCGAACGGCAACCCGCAGCCCGGCCCGAAATTCCAGTACAAACTTGCCTGGCACCAACGCCTGAACGCGCATGCGGAAGAACTGTTCGACACCGGCCTGCCGGTGGTGCTGGCCGGCGACTACAACATCGTGCCCGAGCCGCGCGACATCTATCCGACCCGCTCCTATGACGACAATGCGCTGGTGCAGCCGGAAAGCCGCGCCGCTTTCGCAGCGCTGCTGAACCGGGGCTGGACCGATGCGCTGCGCAAAAAACACCCGAAGGAGACGCTCTACACATTCTGGGATTATCGCCGCAACCGCTGGCAGCGCGACGCCGGCCTGCGGCTCGACCATATCTTGCTGTCCAAGAAACTGACGCGCCGGCTGGCCGGGGCAGGCATCGACCGCGACGTTCGCGGCGAGCCCGGCGCCAGCGACCACGCGCCGGTTTGGGTTGAGTTGCGGTGAGGGCGGAGATTGGCCGTCATTGGCGGTTTCCCCAATCTTAATCCTTCATGCGCAACCGGTCAGCCCGGTCGCGCGCCTTCGCGGGCGAAGGCCTCGATCAATGGCGTATACCCCTCAAGGTCGGGTTGGGTGGCGAAGCTGTGGCTGGCGGCGGTCGTTGCCCAGGGCAGCCTTTCCGACGTGAAGACCTCGACGAAGGGCACGTACCAATGATGCTCGTCGAGCATGGTAGCGCGAACATTGACCAAGAAGTCCAGGCCGTGCGGATGCGTGAACATCCAGTTCTTGCAGTGCGGGCAGTAGAGTTGCCGGTGCGGGCCGTGCATGCCGCCGACCACCGGCTCGCCTAGCGAAACGCTGAACCCGCTGCTTGGCACCGCCATGGTCAGGGAATAAGCGCTCGCGCTCAGCTTCTGACAGCCGGTGCAATGACAGGCCATGGTCAGCAAGGGCGGCGCACTTATGCGAAAGCGTATCCCACCGCACAGGCAGCCGCCGTCCCAGGGTAGTTTCCAATCATCCATCACTTGGCCTCGGTGCTGAGTTCCCTGGCAGGCGATTCTAGCGCGCGACCGGGCAACATTGCGGCGACCAAGAGTGTCGCCAGGCCATATCGAGCGCTTTGGCGCAGGCGCGCGTTTTGCGCTCGCTGTTTCGCTCTTCGGAATTGACCGGGCATCGACAAGCCCGGCGCCGACCTGCATCATTGCGGACGAAGCGAACAGCGGCGCGAGGGGAGCCCGATGAACAGGTTTGTCGACAGGCTGCTGGCAATGCTGCTGCTGGCGATCGGCATGCTCTGCTTCACACGCTTGTATTTCGCGCTGGGGGGCGTCGGCGAAGGCTTCGTGTTCGCGCGCCTGGCTTTCTTCGGGACAGCGGGCGTTGTTTCAGCCCTTGCAGCCCTGCTGTTCTGGGCCGGCCTGTTGCCGGGCCGGTCGACGCACGATCCGAAGGTGCCGCTGTTCGGCAGGGGTGCGGAAACGCAACCCGGCGGACGACCACGCCTGCGGCGGCTCTTTGCCGTCGTTCCGTTCCTCGCCGTGCTCGCTCTGGTGGCCGACCAACTCGGCCCCTGGTCGCGGCAGCCACAGGACGCCGGCAAAAGTCTGACCGCCGAGCAACCCGCGCCGAGCGCACCGGAAGGCCAAGAGGTCACCAGCGCACCGGCCCCGGAACCGGAAGCGGCCCCTGCCTCGCCGTCCGAGGTCGCGCTGGCCCCACCTGTTTCACCGCCGGAGCCTGCTCCAGCCCCGGCTGCGCCACCGCAGACCGTCGCGCCGCTGCCACAGGTTCCGCCGCCGCAGCCGACGCAGCCCGACGGCCACCGCGAGCCCGTCGTCTGGCTGGCGGTGGCGCCCGACGGTCACTCGATCATGAGCGCCAGCACCGACCGCACGATCAAGCTCTGGGATATCGACGGCAAGCGCCTGATCCACACGCTTGGCGTCCACAAGGACATGGCTCGTACCGCGCTTTTCCTGCCCGATGGGGCGCGGGCGCTGACGGCGGGAGACGACGGCGAGATCGTGCTGCGTCAGCTCGCCGATGGCGCGGTGCTGCACGTCTTCTCGTCAGGCCAGAACGGCGGCGTCAACAAGCTGACGATCAGCCCCGACGGCAAACGTGCCGTCAGCGGGCACGACACCGGCAGGGTCATCGTCTGGGATATCGAGAAAGGCTCGGTGCTTCACGTGATGCCGGGGCACGACTGGTCGATCAGCGGGGTCGCCGTCTCGCCCGACGGCACGCGTGCGATCAGCGGCAGCATCGAGGGCACGCTAAAACTATGGGACATCGGCACCGGCAAGCAGCTGCGCAGCTGGCACGGGCATGAGCGCGGCCCCTATGGCGTGGTGTTCACGGCCGACGGGCGCCATCTGATCACCGGCAGCGGCGATTATACGATCAAGCTCTGGGATCTCGACAGCGGCCGCGAAGTCCGCCGCCTCGAGGGCCATTCGGGCACGGTCTATGCGCTGGCGCTGTCGGCCGACGGCAAGCGGCTGCTGTCCGGCTCACTCGACGGCACGGCACGGCTGTGGGACATGGAAACCGGCAGCGAGACCGCGCTGTTCGACAGCCGGTCCGGACCGGTCTACGCCGTGGCGTTCGCCGCCGACGGCACAGTGCTGACCGGCGGCTACGACCGCACCATCCGGGACTGGCCGGCAGGCGGCGGAGACGGGGTGGTGCTTTTCGCCGGAGCGCCAGATTGATTAGATTTTCAAGGTGCGAATATTTCGGAAAGAGGCGGCGTGCGCTAATGATTACCGCTATCGACAAATGGATTGGCGAACGTGAGCAGTGAAGACTGGCCGCTTGAGGCGAACACAACTGTGTCCATTTTGCCCGTGCCACATCGCCGAAGAATCTTTCCCATCGTCTTGCTTGTGTTGGCTGCTGTCGTGCTGTTTTGGCCAGCTCGCAATTATTACGCTCAGTGGTCGGCCATCCAGAAGGCGCAAGCGGCATTCCTCGCCAAGGACTACGCCGAGGCATTCCGCCAGTGGAAGATAGTGGCCGACGCCGGCAA
Organism: Mesorhizobium sp. WSM4850; assembly: GCF_055811735.1. Classification (NCBI taxonomy): domain Bacteria; kingdom Pseudomonadati; phylum Pseudomonadota; class Alphaproteobacteria; order Hyphomicrobiales; family Phyllobacteriaceae; genus Mesorhizobium; species Mesorhizobium sp. WSM4850. Next base: position 19,801 of record NZ_JBVVPV010000059.1, read on the forward strand.
CCCCGATGCGCAGAACAATATTGGTTTGATGTATTGGTCAGGTCAGGGCGTTGCTCGGAATGACGCGCTGGCAGTGAACTTTTGGCGCAAGACCGCAGACGCAGGAAACCTAGATGGTGCGTCCGGCCTCAGCCAAGCTTATTATTATGGCAGAGGTATCGGAAAAGACGATGAGTTGGCCTTAATGTGGGCGCGGAAGGCTGCGGACAATGGGCACGCAAATGGTCAACACTTCCTTGGCGTTCTCTATTCAGAAGGTCGAGCGATGGCGAAGGACGACCGCCAGGCGTTCGAATGGTGGATGAAAGCCGCGGCCAGAGACGTCGCCGACGCGCAATATGCCGTTGGAACTGCATATGCGTTGGGAAAAGGCGTCGGCAAGGATGACGCAAAGGCATTTTCCTGGTTCAGCAAGGCGGCCGATCAGGGATATCCCAACGCTCAATTCGCTGTTGGCCAAGCCTATTCACAGGGTTGGGGGGTACAACATGATCATGGTCGGGCTGCCGTCTGGTGGCGTAAAGCGTCCGAACACGCCAACCCCCAGGCACAAGCCGCGCTTGGCTATGCATATTCAATCGGCAACGGTGTTACCCAAAGCGATGCGGAGGCAGCGTCTTGGTGGCTCAAGGCGGCCAATCAGGGAAACGTCAGTTCGCAACTGAACCTGGGGGTCGCCTATTCGAAAGGCGCCGGTGTTAGCCAAAGCAAGGCGGACGCGGTTTCGTGGTGGCTCAAGGCCGCAAAGCAGGGAGATACCCAGGCCCAGCTCCTCGTGGCATACGCCTATGCCAATGGTGAAGGCATCGCCAGAGACCACAAATCTGCTGAGTTCTGGTGGCTGGCTGCCGCGAAAACGGGAAATGTCGATGCCGAAGCTAGTCTTGGGATGCTGTATTATCGCGGCATCAATGGACAGCCGAACTACAAAGAAGCTGCCAAATGGCTGCTCAAGGCTTCATCCCATGGCCATCCCGCTGTCCAGATTTATCTGGATATGATGAAGGAAGACGGTCTGTTGGACACCAAGACATTGTAGGTAAAGATCATATTTGAAACTGTTGCGGATAACAGACGTTTGGCTTTCCCAAAGTGACCGATCTCCACATCGTCGAAGCGTCGATCGCACAGCTGCGGCGGGCGCTGGAGGCCGGCACCGTCACCAGCGTCGAGCTGGTCGGCGCGTATCTCAGGCGCATCGCCAGGTACGACCGCCATGGCATCGCCCTCAATGCCGTTCCCGTGCTCAATCCCAAAATGTTCGAGGAGGCGGCCGCGTCCGACTGGCGCCGCAGGAACGGTGCTGCGCTCGGGCCGCTGGACGGCATCCCCTATACCGCCAAGGACAGCTACAAGGTATCAGGCCTGACAGTGGCCGCCGGATCGCCGGCCTTCGAGCATCTCGTCGCCAACGAGGACGCCTTCACCATCGGGCGGCTGCGGGCCGGCGGCGCGGTGCTGATCGGGCTGACCAATATGCCGCCAATGGCCAATGGCGGCATGCAGCGCGGCGTCTACGGCCGGGCGGAAAGCCCCTACAATGCCGATTACCTGACCGCCGCCTTCGCGTCGGGCTCGTCGAGTGGCTCCGGCACCGCGACCGCCGCCAGCTTCGCCGCCTTCGGGCTTGGCGAGGAGACATGGTCGTCGGGCCGCGCGCCGGCGTCGAACAATGCGCTGGTCGCCTACACGCCGTCGCGCGGCGTGATTTCCGTGCGCGGCAACTGGCCGCTGGTGCCGACGATGGACGTGGTGGTGCCGCATACGCGCAGCGTGCCCGACATGCTCGAACTGCTCGACGTGATCGTCGCCGACGACCCGGACACAAGCGGCGATTTCTGGCGCGCGCAGCCTTGGGTGGCGCTGCCGAAGAGCTCGGACGTACGGCCGCCGCGCTACACCGGCCTCGAGCTGGAGGGAGCGCTGCGAGGAATGCGGCTCGGCGTGCCCCGCATGTATATCGGCCGCGATACGGAGGCCGAAATTGCGATCCAGACCCGCGCCTCGGTGCTGGAGCTGTGGCAGCAGGCGGCAGCGGATATGCGGCGGCTCGCCGCTGATGTGGTCGAGGTCGATTTTCCCGTCGTCTCCAACTACGAGCGCGACCGGCCGGGAACAAAAAACATAGTCGATCGCGGGCTGATTCCGGAAGGATTCGCCGAGCGCGAGATATGGGACCTGTGCGTCTTCGCCTGGGACGATTTCCTGCGCGCCAATGCCGACCCTGCCATCCCCGATCTCGCGTCGGTCGACGGCGCAAAAATCTTTCCGCAGCCACCGGGCACGCTGCCGGACCGTTATGAGGACAGTTTTGATGTGGCGGAATATGTCGAGCGGGCCAAGCGCGGCGTCACGCCATTCCTGAGCTGGAGGCTGGCCTGAAAGGCCTGGAGGCGACGCGGCGCATCGATTTCGAGGATTGGCTCGACGCGCAACGACTCGACGCGGTGGTGTTTCCCGCCGTCGCCGATGTCGGGCCGGCCGATGCGGATGTCAACGAGGCCTCCGCAGCACTGGCCTGGCGCAACGGCACCTGGGTCGCCAATGGCAATCTGGTGCCGCGCCATCTCGGCATTCCGACCGTCACCGTGCCGATGGGCGCGATGGCCGATATCGGCATGCCGGTCGGCCTAACCTTCGCCGGCAAGGCCTATGACGACACCCGGCTGCTGCGGCTGGCCGGCGACTTCGAGCGTTTTGGCCAGCGCCGCAGCCGCCCGCCGCGCACGCCGGAACGTCCCCACGATGTTTTTTTCGCCCGACACAACGCGACCATGCCCGACGAGACGCCGCCGCTGACCGTGGCGCTTGCCGCCGAGACGCGCCATGCCGGTGATCAGGACGAGATAACAGTCACCTAGATGTGGCCGGAACGGGAATCGAGACCAGCGTGAAAGTCCATGTCAACGGCGAGCCCATTCGCCTGCAGCGGACCGGCGCGCGCTTCACCGGGCGTGCAGTCGTACCGGCCAAAGAGCATGAGAGAATTCACAGCGTCTGGCGCGGCGTGTACGGCTCGATCGTCACCGCCGTCGTGCGTCTTGAGGACGGACGCGCCGCCGGCGCCTACGTGGTGACCGGCGGGATCGGGTGACCATCGCGCTTCGCCTTGTGCTGCGGCGCGCCGTCTGCAAACGGCTTTTCAATTCGCGTCAGTCCGGCTTGCAGGGGTCGGCCTTGGCCGCTGCTGTCTTCTCGCCCTCCTGCTGCGCCTCGACATCCTGCTGCGAGGTGGCAAGGTTTTTATCGCCGCCGGCTTCCTGGTTGGCAAGCGGCATGGTGTTGCCGGTCTTGTTGGCCGGGCCGCCCTTTACCCTGTTACCGGTATTCGCGTCGGTTTCGAGGGGCGCGCGCGTTGCGTCTTTTGCAACGCCTGATTGAGCTTCGATCGATGCGGTCGTGTCGTGGCAGGTAGCGCTTGCCGTGCCGGCCGTCAGCCCGATCATTGAGGTGGCGAGCAAAATAGCGGTTAGGGTCTTCATCTCGTCCTCCTTCGCTGTTTGAGGTCATCTTTCTAAACTGCCGGCCCTATCTGAGGTTCCGCCAATTCAGTTCGAACTTCGAATGTGGCGTCGTATTCCGATTGATTTGCGGGCTTCCGCAGGCGCCGCCTATCGCGTATTGGCGCGGGGAAACTCCCTTGGGCGCGCGTGAAAAGCATGATTCGACTGGAAAGCATCAGCAAGCAGAACGGCCGGCAGATCGTCTTCATCGAGGCCTCCGCCTCCTTGCAGAAGGGCGAGAAGGTCGGCCTGGTCGGCCCGAACGGCGCCGGCAAGACGACGCTGTTTCGCATGATCTACGGCGAGGAGCAGCCCGACGAGGGCCAGGTCTCGGTCGATCGCGGCGTCACCATCGGCTATTTCAGCCAGGAAGTCGGCGACATGGCGGGCCGCAGCGCGGTTGCCGAAGTGATGGACGGCGCCGGGCCGGTGAGCGAAGTGGCGGCCGAGATGGGCGCGCTCGAAGCGGCCATGGGCGATCCCGATCGCGCCGACGAGATGGACGCCATCATCGCCCGCTACGGCGACCTGCAGGCGCGTTTCGAGGAGCTCGACGGCTATGCGCTGGATGGCCGCGCCCGCGAGGTGCTGGACGGCCTCGGCTTCAGCCAGAAGATGATGGACGGCGACGTCGGAAAACTTTCCGGCGGCTGGAAGATGCGCGTGGCGCTGGCCAGGATCCTGCTGATGCGGCCCGACGCCATGCTGCTCGACGAGCCGAGCAACCATCTCGACCTGGAAAGCCTGATCTGGCTGGAACAGTTCCTGAAGAATTATGACGGCGCGCTGCTGATGACCTCGCACGACCGCGAGTTCATGAACCGCATCGTCGACAAGGTGGTCGAGATCGATGGCGGCTCGCTGACCGCTTACTCCGGCAACTATGAATTCTACCAGCAGCAGCGGGCGATCGCCGACCGGCAGCAGCTGGCGCAGTTCGAACGCCAGCAGGCGATGCTGGCCAAGGAGATCGCCTTCATCGAGCGCTTCAAGGCGCGCGCCTCGCACGCTGCCCAAGTGCAGAGCCGGGTGAAGAAGCTGGAGAAGATCGACCGCGTCGAGCCGCCAAAACGCCGCCAGAAAGTGTCGTTCGATTTCCAGCCGGCGCCGCGCTGCGGCGAGGACGTGGTGACCCTGAAGAACGTCCACAAGGGCTATGGCAGCCGCCCTATCTATCAGGGGCTGGATTTCCAGGTGCGCCGCCGCGAGCGCTGGTGCGTGATGGGCATCAACGGCGCCGGCAAGTCGACGCTGCTGAAGCTGGTCGCCGGCGCTTCCGAGCCGGACAATGGCACGGTGGCACGTGGGCCCAGCGTCAAGATGGGCTATTTCGCCCAGCACGCCATGGAAGTGCTGGAGGGCGAACGCACCGTGTTCCAGACGCTGGAGGGTGCCTTTCCGCAGGCAGGCCAGGCGCCGTTGCGCGCGCTGGCCGGCTGCTTCGGCTTTTCCGGCGACGAGATCGACAAGAAATGCCGGGTGCTGTCGGGCGGCGAGAAGGCGCGGCTGGTGATGGCGCTGATGCTGTTCGACCCGCCCAACCTGCTGGTGCTGGACGAGCCGACCAACCACCTCGACATCGCCACCAAGGAGATGCTGATCACGGCACTTTCGCAGTACGAAGGCACCATGTTGTTCGTCTCCCACGATCGGCATTTTCTGGCGGCGCTGTCGAACCGGGTGCTGGAACTGACGCCCGAGGGGATTCATACCTATGGCGGCGGCTATACGGAGTATGTCGAGAGAACGGGGCAGGAGGCGCCGGGGCTGCGGAGCTGAGGCGCAGAGCGGCGTTGCCGCTCATCATGACCCAAACGCTCGATTCCGGAAAGGAAGCACGGGCTGCTCAGCCGTGTATCACAATTTCGCGCAGCGGATCGCCGCCGTCGATGAACAGCCGGCCTTGCGCCGTCAACGCGGCCTTGAGCCGTTGCAGGGCGATTTTTCCTGCCTCGGGATGACGCCCGTCCAACGCGCCGACGCGCACCGCAACGGCAATGTCGAAATGCTTCTCGTCCGCCTCCAACTGGAAATCCTCGATGGCGACCTGACGCAGGCTCAGCCGGCCCGCTGCAATCTCGGCGCGCGAGGCGGCCCTGGCCTGCGTGATGGCCTTGGCCGAGCGGTCGATCGCCAGCACGTAGCCGTCGCCAATCCGGCGCGCGATCTCGCGCGCCGCAGCACCCGGGCCGCAGCCGATCTCCAGAACCCGCATGCCCTGCCGCAAAGGCAGCGCATTGACGATCGCCAATAGCCTTGGCGACAAGTCGTTCGCCATTCCGCTTCTCCAGCTCTTTCCGTGAGCCGAGATTAGCGACCATGGCTGGCGACGGGAAGGCCGACACCTGAGGGATCGCGGACATCGTCGAAGTGTTCACCGCCGGTTATTGAGGAGGGGCGCCCCTCGATCGATATCGAAGAGGCCGACAATCGGTCGACTTCTCAACTGCGCGACAGGAACAGCAGGGATACTTAAAGAAGAAACAAAGGCCGAGCGGCCCGGCGTCGTTGGCCTGAGGGGGGCGGGACTGGCGCCGAGCCTAACCGGTTGGGGGGTAGATCACCGGCCACCTGCATACATACGCTAAATCTAATTTAAGAGCAAGCTAATGTAACAGTGATTCAATGTTGCGCGTTGGCGATTTTCCAGCGGTTGACTCCAATCAGTTGTTGTTTCTGGCGGCCGCTTCCTGGCCGCGCGCGTCACTCCTATGGCGGCGGCTATACCTGGCATGTTGAGCGCACCGGCCAAGAGGCGCCGGGGGCGCGGGGCTGAAGCGCAGAGCGCCGGCTTGACCCTGCACCAGGCCGGCGACATTGTGCTGGTCGCCAGTCCATAACGGTCGTGTGGGAATGGATTTTCGCAACGCCATCGATGAATCGCTGGCCTGGGCCAGCCGATGGTTCGACTACGCCGTCACGCCGTGGTTTTTCTATCAGGCTGCCATCATCGTCGTGCTCTTCCTCGTCGCGAAGCTCGCAGCGCAGCGCATCGAACCGCTCGTGGAGAACCGGGCACGCCAGATCAAGGGGCATCCCGGACTGTTGAGGGTCGTCGTTGCCCTGTTGCGGCGCACCGACTGGATCCTGTTCACGGTCTTCCTGCTTGCCGCGCTCGTTCTCATGCGCGCCGTCACCTGGCCGAGCCGGACCCATTTCATCTATATCGCGCTCTCCCTATCGCTTGCGTGGCTGTTTGCGTCGGTGCTGTCGCGCATCGTCCGCAATCGCTTTGTCGCGCGGGCTCTCGCCTGGCTGACCTGGATCTATGCGGCCCTTGTCATCCTGGGCATCGACGACGACGCCGCGACTTTCCTGGACGGCCTCGCAATACCTTTGGGCGCGGTGCGCCTCTCGGCGCTCATGGTGCTGAAAGCGGCGCTGCTGCTGATCGCCACGGTTTGGCTTGCGGTTGTCGTCGGCAAGTATATCGACGAGCGCGTCCGCATCTCCGAAGAGCTGACGCCCTCGATCCGCGTCCTCGTCGGCAAGGTCGCAAAGGTCGGCCTTGTGCTGGTGGCGGGTGCCATCGCCCTGTCTTCCGTCGGTCTCGACCTGACGGCCCTGACGATATTTTCCGGCGCCGTCGGCGTCGGCCTGGCTTTCGGGCTGCAGAAGGTGGTTTCGAATTTCGTCTCCGGCATGATCATCCTGCTCGACAAGTCGATCAAGCCGGGCGACACCATTTCGCTCGAAGGCACTTTCGGCTGGGTGCGCGAATTGCGGGCGCGGTTTGTCTCGGTGGTGACGCGCGATGGCCGCGAATACCTGATCCCGAACGAGGACTTCATCACCCAAAGGGTCATCAACTGGTCGTTCAGCGACAACCTCGTGCGGCTCGACGTGAATTTCGGCGTCTCTTACGACGCCGACCCGCATAAGGTCAGTGAACTGGCGATCAAGGCCGCCATGAGCGTCGGCCGGGTCGAAGCGGACCGGCGGCCGGTCTGCTGGCTCACCGACTTCGGCGAATCCTCGCTCAATTTCGTGCTGCGCTTCTGGATCCACGACCCTCAGCAAGGCCTGACCAATGTGCGCGGCAGGGTGCTTTTGGCGCTGTGGGACACTTTTAGGGAAAACGGCATCGACATCCCCTATCCGCATCGCGAGATCATCATGAAGCCGGATGGGCGCGCTGAGAAATCAGGCGGGCGCTGAAGCTGCCAATCTCCCCCTTGTGGGGGAGATGTCCGGCAGGACAGAGGGGGGCGCTGTCCCGCCGACTTCTCTCACCGATCCGCTCTCACGCGCATTCGCTTAGAACGTCCTTTGCGCGTTCAGAACGAACAAGGTTGGCGATCCTTCGCGCCCCCCTCTGCCCTGCCGGGCATCTCCCCCACGAGGGGGGAGATTGGCAGCTTCGGCGCCGTGCGCGTTCGCGAGTGCATCCGGCAAGGGTTCGCACCTCGGCTCCAATGCTGTATCCAGCCCGAATTCAAGGAGCCTGCGATGACCTCACACCTCGACATCCCCGACGCCAGCAGCATGGCGGCCGACGACGAGCACGCCTACGACGCCGCGTGGCAGGACGATGTTCGCGCCGGCGTGCGGCAGGTGCGCGATCTCGACTCCCTGCCGCTGTCGCCAGCCGAGCGCGCGGCGGCTCAAGCCGCGGCCACGCGCCACAAGGTTCGCATCCCAAAAGCCTATCTCGAGCTGATCGACTGGAGCGACCCCGCCGATCCGATCCGGGCGCAGGTCATCCCGTCGCCCGAAGAGCTGGCCGAGCAGGAAGGCGAGCTCGACGATCCGATCGCCGACCACGTCTTCAGCCCGGTGCCGCGATTGACGCATCGCCATGCCGACCGGGTTCTGCTGTTTGCGACCTACCAGTGCGCGGTCTATTGCCGGTTCTGCTTTCGCAAGGAGTCGCTGACCTCGATCGGCCGGGGTTTTTCGCGCGAGGCGCTGGAGCCGGCCTTCGCCTATATCGAGGCCCACCCCGAAATCCGCGAGGTGATCCTGACCGGCGGCGACCCGCTGTCGCTGCCGGACAAGGCGCTGGCAGAAATCCGCGCCCGCATCGAGGCGGTTGCGCATGTGCGGCTCTTGCGCATCCACACCCGCGTGCCCGTAGCGCTGCCCTCGCGCGTCACGTCAGGGCTGGTTCGCTCGCTGCAGGGCCGGCTGATGGTCACAGTCGTCACCCATTTCAACCACGCGCGGGAGATCACGCCGGCCACCGAAGAAGCCTGCCGCGCGTTGCGGCAGGGCGGCTTCGTGCTGCTCAATCAGAGCGTCCTGCTGAAAGGCGTCAACGACACCGTCGAGGTGCTGGAGGAACTGTGCCGCGAGCTGATGTACCGCCTCGGCATAAAACCCTATTACCTGCACCACGGCGACCTCGCGCGCGGCATGGCGCATCGGCGCACCACGATTGCCGAGGGACGGGCGCTGGTCAGCGCCTTGCGGGCGCGCCTGTCGGGCATCTGCAACCCCGTCTACGTGCTGGATCTGCCCGATGGCGGCGGCAAAGTGCCGCTCGGCCCGTGCCATGTCGAGGCGCGGGACGGGGAGACGTGGCGGATTCGTGGGCAGGATGGTGAGCTGAGGACCTATACGGAGCTTGTCGGCGACCTCTGAAACCTTGGTTCCTCGCCCCCGCAAGCGGGGGAGAGGTGGGGGGGCGGGGGCCCCGGGGGGGGGGGGGGGGGCGGAGGGTAAAGAGGCAGGGAGGGTGGGCGGATTGGGGCTGACGGGGGGAGATAAACCGACACCAGGGGCGGGGGG
>NZ_JBVVPV010000060.1:0-27749 GCF_055811735.1 Mesorhizobium sp. WSM4850
TCTTGACGCCGATATGGCCGCCTGACGACGTGCCGGCCGCAACGGAGAGAACAAGGGAGTTTCCTTTTAGGTACCTCTGGTGAGCGCGCCGCCCGCCAGCTTCCCGTCGGAATAGCAATTGAACTCGAAGTGCTCGCAGGCTGTGATGAAGCTCACCTATCAGCAATCGAGGGTGGCATGACAGAACTCGCGATCGATCCGGGACAGTTGCGCGAGCAAGTGCTTGAGATACCCGTGCACGCCCTTGACTGGGCGCAGACAGTCAACTGCGTCTTCGACTGGGCCCTACGGCGAGAGAGCCGAACGGTTTTCCTGGGCAATGTCCACAGTGTCGTCACCGCCCGCCGCAATCGCGCCCATGCCGAAGCGATGGATAGCGCCGACCTTGTCGCGCCGGATGGAGCGCCGGTAGCCTGGGTCCTGAGGCGGCAGGGACACCCGGATCAGCCGCGCATCAGCGGACCGGACCTGATGTGGATTTGTTGCCGGAGAGCGTCAGAACTCGGCACGGAAATGTTCCTGTACGGCGGCAGCCCCGGCACCCTCCAGCGTCTTGAACATTGCATTCGAACCGAGTTTGCCGGCATAAACATCGTGGGCTCTTACTCACCTCCGCGCCGCCCTCTGTCGGCCGAGGAGGATGAGGTAGTGGTCAGAATGATCAATCAGTCCGGTGCGAGGATCGTGTGGGTGGGGCTCGGATGTCCCAAGCAGGAAAGCTGGATGCAGGCGCATCGCGGCCGGATCAATGCGGTCATGCTGGGGGTAGGAGCAGCTTTCGATTTCCACGCCGGAGACGTCAGGCGGGCGCCGCAATGGATGCAGAGGAGCGGGCTGGAATGGCTGCACCGGCTCTTCCAGGATCCCCGCCGCTTGGCGAGCAGGTATCTCGTGACGAACAGCCTGTTCATCCTGGCTTTGCTGCAGGCATCGCTCCTTCCCGGGCGCGGAGTTCGTAACGATTAGAGGGAGGGCGGAACCAGTGAACACACTCGGACCGCCGTGTTGCCGATTTGCGCCAACTCCTCCACGGGCGGCTGTTTTTGGCTCTGCTGCTGGGAGGCGGCGCTGCCCATATCTGGACGGTGTGGTTTGCATTGCCTCGACAGGCACCTGACGGGAGGCTCTCCATGACTCTGAGCAAACAGGCCGCCAGTCTGGCTGTCCTGCATGCCACCGACGTCCTGCAGCCGCTGATCATCTTGCCCTATGCCGGGCGTGTCCTCGGACCCATGAGTTTCGGGCAGTACGCGTATGCGCTCGCCATCGGACAACTCGCTGCCGTCGCCGTGGCCTATGGATTTCACTGGACCGCGCAACGCAGAGTTGCTTCCCTTCGATACGAGCCGGCGGAGATCGCGTCACTCTTTGCTCAGGTCATGGTCACCAAGGCAGTGCTGTTCGCTGCCGTATGTCTGGTTGGTCTTGTGCTGGCCGGCGACGTCCTGGCGCTCGACAGGCCGACATTCCTGTGCGCGATGCTCTCGGCCGCCGGCGGCGTTATTTTTCCGGCCTGGCTCTTCGTCGGCCTGGAGCGCGCCTGGCAGGCGGCCGTCGCGGGGGTTGTCGCTCGCGTTCTGGCGCTCGTCTGTTTCGTCGCCATGGTTGCATCACCTGACCAGGTCGCGCTCGCCGTTGCCATCCAAAGCGCAGTTCCCGTCGTCAGTGGCGTCATTTGCTTACCCTTCATCCTTCCGATCGGGTTCGGCGGCTTCAGGTCCGTGACGCTTTCGACGATTGGAATGCAGCTACGCAACGGCTGGAGGGGATTCCTCTTCACCGCCGTGGATACTGCCCTCGTCACCCTCCCTGTCGCCCTTGTCGGACATTTCGCAGGTTATGTTGCAGCCGGACAATATTCTGTCGCCGAAAAATTCCTACTAGCCGCGCGGGTATTTTTCAGGTTGCTTATGGATACCCTCATACCGAGGGTTTCATACTACGCTCATGTCGACCCTGCTGCCGGGGTACAACTAATAAGGAGGTCACTATTCACCGTAGCAGGCGGAGCGGCGATGAGTATCGGAATGTTCTTTGTTGCTCCATATATAATATTGACCCTCTTTGGAGATGAATTTTCAGGAGCGACACCTATCGTGCGCGCAATGGCCATTATACCATTGCTGATGAACATAAATACATTCACATCAAATATATTCATGTTTAGTTACGGATACGAAAATGAATGGACCGCCCTTAACGCATCCGGTCTGCTGGTATTCCTGGTGGCCTCGTATTTTTTATCTTTCGTCATGGCAGAGCAAGCCATTGTTTATGCGATGGTGGCGAAGGAAGTCGTCGTGCTGGTGGTTTCAACCGGCTTCTTCCTCATTGGCGGAGCGGCCGTCCTTCGCACGGCGGCGGCTTGCGACGCAGGCCGGGTGCGAAGATGTCTGCCAGCGTCCGCGCCGTTGGAGCATGATGCCGATCGTTTCCGGCCGTAGGAGATTCTCTACATGTTCGCGTCCGATCACTTTGTCGTTCAGCCGTCCGGGTCGCCTCACCAGCCGATCCCCCCCAAGGATCGCGACGAGCTGACCGTGAAAGACATCTTGAGATTTGTTCGAAGCAGTTGGCGCCTTTGCCTCCTCTGGATGGTTTTGAGCCTCGGTGTCGGCGGCGCATATGCGGTCCTTTCGCCTGGATATTACACCGCCTATGCGACGATCCTCCTTTCACCTCCGCCCGCTTTGGAACCGGGCGAAGCTGAGGCAGATGAGCGGGTCTATGTAGAGAGCCAGATACAGGTCATTCAGTCGGACGAGGTCGTCGGACGCGTTGTTGACGACACTGACCTAGCAAACGAAGAGTTTGTGATGGATGACAGCTTGCGCGCGCGGATCTCCAGTTACGTGCGGAGCCAATTGGCGTCTCTCTTCGGCACCGAACTGCCGACGGTGGAGCCGAATATTCGGCATCAGGCGATGGTCCTTGTTAGGCGCGCGTTTTCCGTTCGTCAGTTGGGTTTCTCCAGCGCCGTCGAGATCGGGGTCACCTCTACCGATCCTCAGTTCTCGGCCATGCTCGCGAACGCGATCGCCGCCGGTTACATCGGAAATCAGCGCGAACGCCGGCGGGCTGCTCGCGCGGAAGAAACATCTGATCTGCACAAGCGGCTGGCGGAACTTCGGGAAAAGGCTTTTGTGACCGAATCACTGAAGGAACTCCCGTCGGACCCTGAATCCGCGGAGAGGGCAAGAGTCCTTTTCCGCGAGCAGCAGAGCGCGGCCGAGGTTTATCGCTCGCTTTACAATGCCCTACTGCAGCGGAGCCACTCCGATTTTAGCGCCTCGTCGCTGATCCCGAGCGCAAGGGTCATCACGGCGGCCGAACCGCCTCGCAAACGCAGTTGGCCGCCCACGGTCCTGGTGGTAGCGCTCTCCGTTATGGCGGGTGGGGTTGCCGGCGTTGGTCATGCATTGATCAGGCAAGCAATGAACCACCGCCTGATGACGGTCGAGGATGTGCACAGGTCGACCGGCCTCGATCGGATTGTAGGGATCCCCAGAATTCCCCGCCGCAGGTGGACTGTCGTGGGGCCATGCGAGCAGTCTTTGCAGCCCGTCTACTCAAAGGACGCTCCCGAGCTTCACAGCTCGCTGAGCAAGATTGCCACTCGGATGCGCGGAGTTCAGGGCCACCAAGTGAGCAAGATTGCCACCCGGATGCGCGGAGTTCAGGGCCGCCAAGGCGGATTTGTAATCGGCGTTGCTTCACCCCTCGGCAAGTCCGGAAGCTCCACGGTGGCGGTTCATCTCGCAAGGGTCATTGCGGCGACCGGGCAAAAGACACTGCTCGTTGATGCCAATTGGCAAAAGCCATCAATGGACCAGCCAATGCTGAACGCGGAGCCAGGTCGCAAGCTCGCCAGGGCGTTTGCCACCATTCCCGCGGATCAGGAAGGGCTGGAAGTTCTGGCTCTCAGGCCCACGGGGTCAATCTCCGACTTGAATGCCTCGCTCTCCATCTCCGCTGCACTCCAGCATCTGCAGCAAGAATACAGTTGTATAGTGGTTGATTTTCACAGCACCGACCGCACCGCTGATCTCGAAGCGGCCATGGGCGTCATCAGCGAGGTCCTCCTGGTGCTGAAGGCACACCGCACTTACGCGGACCATCTCGAGGGAATTCTGCGCATCATCCCCGCAGAGAAACTCTCGGCAGTAATTTTGACCAGGATCAATCGTGCGCCATCCTTCGCCGTGCGCCGCCGCACTGATCGCGGGAATCCACGCGGACCAATCTGGCTCGCGAAGGCTTTCAGTCCTAACCGGTGACACAGGCCATGACCTCGCCAGCGACATTGTCACGCAGGAATGGTTCAAAGCCGGTCGACCTCGTTTGCAGCCATTCCCCTGACGTGCTCGACTACACGCTCTTTCTCTCCGGCATTTGGCTGGCCTGCGCCCTGGCAATATCGCTTAAACTGCTTGGCCCTTTCTTCATAGTGATCCCGGTCGGTGTCTGTCTGGCCTATGCCGTGCTGCGGCAGACGGTGCCGCCTCGTCTGCTGGCGGTCTACACCGCCTTCTGCCTCTTCATTGCCCTGCTGTCCAGATACGGGCTGATGCCGGATTCCTGGCAGGTTTACTTCCTTCAAGAAGCAGTCATAAGGCAAATCGTCCCGATTGTGGGATTCTTCGCCGTCGCATGGGCATCCAAGGCTTATTTCCGCCGCAGGCTGATGAGCGGCAATGCCTTTTTTGGGGCACCCGTTTTCCTGTTCCTGTCTCTCGTTGTCGCGCCGGCGGTGATGTTTCAGCAGGGTGTGCAATACGAGGGCGCACCTCCGGGAGCCACGATGCTGATTCTCTACGGCTCGCTCCTCAATAACATTGCAATTGCCGTGTTCTTCATTGCAGGCGGTATTTTTCTGACGAATGACTGGCGCCGCTACGGCGGCATTTTGCTCTTATTGGGATTTGCCCTTGTGAGCCCCTTGGGTCAGTTCAAGGTGCTCGCGGTCACCATAGTGGTCATTCTAATTGGCGTGCCAGGCCGACTGGTAGCTATAGCTCTGGCGACGGCATTAACTGCTGCCTATGCCGTCGGGCTGAATTTCATACCTCAAACCTATGCCTTGGACCCGAACTCCGGGATCCGACTTGCGTTCATTTCGGACGCACTCGCATCCGTGGCGGATACATACGGCATTGGCATCGGATTTGGAAAAGAGTCGGTTCAGTGGCGATATGAGATCCCAGGTTTCGCGGATTTCACCTTTCTTCCTGACACCAGGAACATCACGCATGCCAGGATGCTTGAGATACTCTCAACGGGAATCCACAACTCGTTCCTTCAATCCATGCTGCGGACGGGAGTCATTGGATTCATTTTGATTGTATCTGCAATTGCGGCGGCGTTCCCACCACGCAGACTGCCGCGCGGCGTTCGAAACCATGCTTCGGCGGTCTTCGTCATGATTTTCCTCGCGATGTTCGTCAATGCAGTCCTGGAGACTCCTCTACAGATAGTGGGAATTGCATTCTCATACGGCTACCTGACTGCACTTCGCGCCACCGCTTGGGCAGAGGATGCGGAACCCGTTCCGCCAATTGGGATCGAAATGCAGCAAGGCGGTTCTTGGCGTACCTGACCGAACACGGATGCGGTCCGTCCGAAACAGGCGATCCACCGGTCTCGGTAGAAGGGGTGCGCGTCCTACCGGTTTTGGCCCGGTAGGGGCATGAGAGCCGTCCGGCCAGTGCGTACACGCCTGCGATTAGGCGTCCTCGTCCGTTTCCATGAGGGGTGCCTCGAAAGAGCCAGCGAGCCAGCCATTTTGCCTCGGCCTCGGCCATGCCTCTTCTGGTAGCATAGGGCCATCCACTGCGCAGGTTCGCCCGCGCCGAGAAACCCGAGCTCAGTCACCCGTAGAGATACGGGGGCAACCCGTTGGGGGACCCATGAAGCTGTTGAGAACCTTGTTGTCGGCGCTGTCGATGACCATGGCTTCGACCCGCCTCGCTTCGTTCGCTGGCGCCATCGCTCTGATTCCGACAGCGGCACTTGCCGACTACAAGCTACAGCCCGGAGATACGCTGGAAGTGTCGGTCCCTGGTATTCCGGATTTCAGGCAGCGATTGCAGATCGGAGTGGACGGCGAGGTGAACTTGGCGCTGGTTGGAGCGGTTCAAGTCAGCGGCCTTTCCATTCAACAAGCGCAGGAAATAATCGCTGGCAGTCTCGCAAGCAAGCAGTATCGGCAGGGGACCGCGGACGGCCGTGAGATAACGCACCTGATCCAGGCCGACCAGGTCTTCATTTCAGTTGCCGAATACCGGCCCATCTATGTTTATGGTGATGTGGCCAGGCCGGGAGAGTACATCTTCCGGCCGGGGATGACTGTCCGACAGGCTGTGGCGGTTGCGGGTGGCTACAGCGCTGCCCAGGTTCGCATCGCCAATCCGCTCATGGAAGCGGCCGATTTCCGTTCCGAGTACAAAGCCCTATGGGCGCAATTCGCAACGGAACAGGCTCGCATTTGGCGCCTTCGCACCGAACTCGGCGAAGAAGTAAAACATGTCGAGAACGTGGCCGTGCCTGAGGCGCTCGCCGAACGATTGAAGCAAGCGGCAACAGCGCATATCGAAGCTCGTCTGTCAGACAGTGAAAAGGACAAGGAGCTTCTGCGACGTGCTGTCGAGGAGACCAGCCTGCAACTGGAGCTCCTGTCTGAAAAGAAGAAGAAGGACGAAGAGGGAAGCAAGGCCGACACCGACGATTACGAGAGCGTCAGGACGCTGTTGCAGAAGGGCCTAGCGCCGACCACGCGCCTATCTGAGGCCCGTCGAGCGGTGCTTATGTCATCAACCCAACTGCTCGAGACGATCGTCCAGGCATCGAACATCGAGCGCCAGCGCGGCGAATATGTCAGACAGCTGAACAAGATCGACAGTGAACGACAAATCGCGGCCTTGGGAGAGCTACAGGGGGCCTATATGAATCTGGCCCAGATCTCGGCGCGTCTTGAGGGTACCGCGCAGAAGCTGGCGCTTACAGGTCAAGCGCAATCCAGCCTGCTGACAGCCGCGGGTCGGCCCGAGATAAAAGTCCATAGAAAGCGAGAGCAGGGCGACGAGACGCTCCCCGGCAACGAAGATCTCGGGCTTGCGCCCGGCGACGTTGTGGAGGTCGTTTTGCCAAAGGTGGACTTTGCCGGAGCCGTCGCGTCCTCGCCAGGGGCGTCAGCAGTGCCGAACTGAGTTTCAAAGGAGCGACCACCGATGCGCGTCTTGCTGGTTCTCGCCGCACTTCTTTGGAAGGATGCTCTCGACGGCCTTCTATTGTGGAATGCGCCCGAGCCGGTCTATCTGTGCGCGCGCTCGGCCTATCGGCTCGGCCGGAAGGTGCTTGCGTGATGAGCGTCACCGTCCCTCTCCCCTGCGATATCGTCTTCCTGGGACTCGCGCGCAATTGTGCGAGGACGCTTCCAAACTTCTTCCGCTTCATCGCCGAACTGCGGGGGGCGGGCCTGCGGGTCCGGGCAGTCATCGGCGAAAACGGGTCAAAGGATGACACGCGCGCGCTGCTCCTCGAGCACTTCCGGGCCGATGCTACGGTCGAGATCCTTGCGACGGATTTTATGGCGACGATCCCCGAGCGGCTGCCGCGCATGGCGGCCGGTCGGGAATTCCTTCGACTGCACGCGAGCAAAAACCATCCCGCCACGCACCATGTCTGCGTCGTCGACCTGGACTCCGTGTTCGCAGCCCCCCCTACGATCGCCGCGTTCGTCTCATCGCTCGATCGGCTCGCCGCCGATGCGAGCCTCTTCGCCGTGGCCGCGAGCTCGAAGCCGCGCTACTACGATCTGCTGGCGCTGCGGTGCGAGGGCCTATTCATGGAGAATCTTCAGCATATTATCGTTCGCGCGAAACGAAATCCGCTCACCTATCGCTCCACCCTGGCACGATGCGTCCACGATGCACAGGAACGGGTGTCGGCGAGTTCTCTGCGGCACTGCGTCTCGGCTTTCAACGGCCTCTGCCTCTATCGGGCGGAACCCTACTATGCCCACTCCTACATCGATGCCCAGGATCGCGAGAGCTGCGAGCATGTCGTCCTCAATACGGCGATACATGCCTCGACCGGCAGTCATGTCCTTATTGACGACGGTCTGATTGTGACCGCTCCGCCCGAGCATCTTCGCGAGCAACCGCTTCGCTTTTACACGGTTCGCCTTTTGCGGCTGATGAGGCGCGTGTCGATATGGTGTGCTGGCTCAGGCCCACTCGGCTCGGGGCACCGGCCATGACTGCGATCACGTCATCGGTACGGCGGGAGCCGCCCGCCCTCGGCCTCTCATCGTAACGGCGCAAGGCTTCTTACGATTGGGCAAGGCGATGATCATCGGCTACTGTCGTATCAACACCTTCGAACCCACCGCAAGGCTGGAGGCGCAGAAGCTTTATCTTGCCCGGCTGGGAGCCGAGAACTTCTTCTGCGAGAGGGCCAGCATGTTCGGCTCGACGCCGGAGCTGGAGAGGGCGATCGCATGTGCCAGGAAAGGAGACGTGATTGCTGTCACGAAGCCCTACCGTATTGCGCGCACAACCCGGCAGGTTCTGGCGCTCATCGAAAGGCTTGGCAACAAGGATGTCGGTCTCCGCATCGTCGACACACCTGTCGATACGAGCACGACGACGGGACGCATGATCCTTGCGTCAGCGCCTCTCTGGACGCTTGGGATGTCCCCGCCGCGGTCAATGTTGGCAGACCTGTTTCTCTTTTGGCGTCGTCGTCGGTAGGGTCTCGTCGGATTCGACGCACTAGCGCACTCTCTGCTCACTGCCAGTCGAAGGCAAGCCGCAATGGCGGTCTGGGGTCAAATGCCTTGCGCTCGATGGACCAACCGGCATGCACGGCCGCCCTTTGCCAGATGATGTTGCGGGGATTGGCGAGCGCGTAGACGCAGCAGTCCCTAACACTGTGCTTTTCAGCGCCTTCTGATATCCGGGTATGGAACGACAGGCCGTTGGATGTCGGGGCGTCCCTGCCGTCCCGTGGCTCATTGTAGGTGTCCCGGCTCCGGCAGCGGTTGAACGAGCAACCGCCACTGCCGACCTTACCCTGCGGAACGGCCGAGAAGGCGCCGTTGCCCTGTTTAACGGCATCGACGTCATCGACCCGGCAATTGAAGCTTCCCTCCAGCATGACGCCAGCGCCCGTGGGGCTGTTGTTGTAGACGACGAGTCCACGTCGAATTGCACAGCGGTCCGAGTGAAAGACAGAAATATTGTCCTCGGTCCAGGAGGTGGGACCATTCTCGGCCGAGAAGTCTTCCAAGCTCGTATCCGGAGAGCGGTTGAACTGCACATTCTGTCCACGCGGGAACGGCCCGCGCGCGTCGTGGAGTTCGAGGAAGCTCATCTGGGTGCCCGGACAGTCGACGACATAGATGTTGGAAGCGCCGCGGGACGCCTTGACTCGGGTGATGATCGCATCCGGGCAGCTTTCCAGCTTTATGTTGTTGCGGTTCTGGCTTGGTCCGGTCCCCGAGGGGGGAGCCCCGACATGATCGATCTCGAGGTCCTGCAAGCGTATTCCGGCGGCTCCCCGGGCGTATATCCCGCTGCCCATGGCATGACGGATGCGGCAGCTGCGAACAATGACGCCCTGATGGAGTATCGTGATCCCGTTGCCCAGGGGCGCATAAATGTCAAGATTTTCAATGATCTGCCCATCTGCGCGCGAAAGCACCGGTCCGCTTGGACGCAGAAAGGCGGCCGCTCCCCCGAACCATTTACCGCCGTCCGATCGCCCCATGCCCAGATGCAGTTCTGCGCCGACGACGCCCGAGACGGGCAGCGCCAGCAGCCCGGCAAGGAGATAGCGCCGATTAAGGCGGGGTTTCAAGAGACTGCCGGCCGCGCCACCCGTTCGGGTGCCAGACGTCGGCTCCGCTTGTGCGGAGACGTCGAGGTGGCCCTGCCGCGTCCGTCCTCTCGGCAAGGCGGCTTCCTCCGCGAGATTGTCGTCAGGCATCCCCATCTCCCCCCTGTGCGCCAGCCGGCGCAGGTTCCCGAAGAATGCGGATTGGCGGCAGGCTTATGCCCGCACAGCATTCCGCACACCATCTCTCTATTCAGCCCGCCGCGAAAGCCTTCATAAGGCTTAATCCCGATGGGCAAAGTGCCATCTGCCGGATTCCCTGCCATTCTCTGAAGCTGGCGATAGGCTGAGCGCGAAGCGATGTCGGTTGAGGCGGATGTCTTTGACTATGTGATCATCGGAGCCGGGGCGGCAGGCTGCGTGTTGGCCAATCGTCTGGCGGCTGACGGCACCAATACGGTCTGCCTGCTCGAGGCGGGGCCATCCGACAGCAGCATCCTTCTGCACATTCCGGCGGGACTCTACAAGACATGCTCGAATCCGAAATATGCCTGGCAGTTCGAAACGGAGCCGAGCCCGGGGACCGCCAATCGCTCTATTCCGATGCCGCAGGGCAAGACACTGGGTGGTTCGACCGCAATTAACGGGATGATCTACAACCGTGGCGCCGCCGCGGACTTCGACGAGTGGGCCCGCCAGGGCAATCGAGGCTGGCGCTACGCCGACTTGCTGCCCTATTTCAAGAGAAGCGAGCGCAGGATTGGGGAATGCGATCCCTTCTACCGCGGGACAGACGGGCTACTTCCGGTTACAGACTGCGATTGGCGACATCCGCTTTGTGATGCATTCATCGAGGCCGCGCTCAATGCCGGCGTCCCGCGCAATCCCGACTACAATGCGGCGAGCCAGGCCGGCGTGGGCTACTATCAGCGCTATATCGACAAGGGATGGCGCGTGAGCGCTGCGCGGGCTTTCCTGCGGCCGATAGCCAAAAAGAAGAACCTGGAGGTCCGCACGAAAGCGCAGGCCACTGCCGTCCTGTTCGAGGGAAAGCAGGCCATCGGCGTTCGGTATGCACGAGGGCCGGGTCATCCCATGAGCGAGGTGAAGGCCCGTAGCGAGGTGATCCTCTGCGCCGGAGCCGCGAACTCACCAAAGCTGCTGCAGCAGTCCGGCGTCGGTGCCGCGCGTATGCTCTGCGAGCTCGGGATTCCGGTCGTGCACGATTTGTCCGGTGTCGGTGCAAATGTCCAGGACCACTATGCGGTCCACCTGATCGCCCGGGTAGAGGGCATTGAAACGGTCAGCGGACACGGCGTCGCCCTCCTGCGCGAGGCGGCCAAATGGATGCTGGGTCGCCCGAACTTTCTCGCCGTCGGCCCATCGCTCGTCTACGGGTACCTCAACTCGCGGGATATTCACTCCACCCCCAATATCCAGCTTGAACTTGCATTGGGCAATTATACTGACCACCGCGCGCGGCGGTTTCCTGTCATCAAGCTTGGCTACTATCAGTTGCGGCCGAAGAGCATCGGACACGTGCGGGCCGTCTCGGCCGATCCGTTTCGAGCTCCGCTCGTCCAGCCCAACTACCTCGCCGATGATCAGGACCGACAGGTCGTCATCGACGGCATGAAGACTGTCCAGCGGCTGTTTCGCGCCCCCGAGCTAAGGCGCTACAACTGCACGGAAGAGCTTCCCGGCCCGAAGATAACGGACGACGCTGACCGTCTTCAGTTCGCCCGCGAAATCGGGCTGACCACCTATCATTTGTGCGGATCGTGCCGAATGGGCCCCTTGGACAGTGCAGCGTCTGTCGTGGACGACCAGTTGCGGGTCCACGGCCTCGAGGGCCTGCGGGTCGCTGATGCTTCCATCATGCCCGCCGTTCCCTCGGCCAACACCTCGGCCGCTGTCTTTATGATCGCGGAAAAGGCGGCAGACATGGTCCTTGGCCGGCAACCCCTCCCGGCACTGGAGCGCGACAAGCCGCCGTGGCGGGCTGCAGCGGGGTAGCCGAAAACCTGAACGACAACTGCCGGGAGAATTCCTTGAAGAGACGTACACTGGTTGCCTCTGAATTCAATGCGAAGGACCGAGCACACTTTGCGTTGGCGTATGAGTTCTGCCGCATTGTTGCGGAATGTGAGGACGCCGATCTAATCGCCCCCGGCCTCGACAACTACCTGACGAGACACTTTCACGCCATCTTGCCAAAGCACGACCCTCACAACGTCCAGCGTGACTTCAACCGACTGACGAATGCGGTCCGGAAAGGGCTAGGGTTTAGGAACGCGCCAACCATGGAGCATGTTCAGCTCACGCAAGACTATGACCTTTTCTTCTTCGTCGCCTGGAGCCCGCAAAGTCTTGTAGAATTGTCTCGGATCCACGACTGGCGCGGCCGCTGCAAGGTTGCTGTCGCGTATCTGTTCGAACTCTGGTCGAGCACGCTCGAACAGGACCGCCAATATCTGAAGCTCCTGGACCAGTTCGACCACGTGTTCCTGTTGCACAGCGCGTGCCTACCGCGCCTGCCTCAATACACCCGCACGCCCTGTTCCTTTCTTGCCACGGCTGTCGACGGCCTTATTTCAACGCCGTATCTGTCGCCGGTCAAACGCGTGGTCGACGTATACTCGTACGGCAACCGAGCCGCGAAAATACACCGGCAGCTTCTGAACCTGGCCCAAGACCGGGACTTCTTCTATCTCTACGACACGCTCGCAAGCACAGATTCCCGGGTCAGGGACTGGCACGAGCATCGGTTGCTGCTCGCCAATATCATCAGGCGCACGCGCTATTTCATGGCATTCAGTCCAGCGGCACTTGCAAACTCCAAGTCCGTCACGGTCGCCGGCGAGCAGGTGCTGCCTGCCCGTCTCTTCGAAGGTGCCGCGGGCGGCGCCGTCATGCTTGGGACCGCGCCGCAATGCGCCGAATTCGGCGAGCACTTTGACTGGCAAGACGCGGTGATCGAGATATCACCAGACTCGAGCAGTATCGCAGACGTAATTGGCGAACTCGACGCAAACCCCCGCCGCACGGAATTGTTGCGCCGGACAAGCGCGGTCCGTTGCCTAGAGATGCACGATTGGGTTTACCGCTGGGAGCACATCCTTGCCACGATCGGAATGGAGCCGCTGCCGCGACTCCATATTCGCAAGTCCCTGCTGCGACAGATCGCCGCCGATGCGATGGCGCTCGCCTAGGCGATCAGGCCCGAAAGTGGGACCGGTTTCGGGTTCGGTGCTCAAACAATGAGAAAGAGCGGCAGTTCCGAACCGGTTGCTTCCGTCGGAGCATCCGCCGCTCCAGTGCTGCGCGCGAGAGCATTCATTTCGAGCTACTCCGAAGAGCTAACAGGCGCGGGAAGCGGGCCAGGAAAAGGTCGTGTGTCCGCCGGCTCTGCTCTTTGGGGTTAGAGCTTATGCCGAATTGGATTCGCACAGTGTCGCTGCCATTCTCAACTCCAACAACCGAGTGCTACCGCAGCCACGGCAATCGAACTTTGTCAGGAAGGGCAATGACCGCAGGCGGCGGATGCAGTCACGCTGGGCATTTCAGCGGTTTTCAGCCGAGGAGGGGCGGTCGTCACGACATTGGTGGATCGATGCGGCTTTGAACGCAGGTGAACGTCATGGCACTTCTTCATGAAGACCCCCGTGCGGGCGTCACGTCAAACGCACCGCGGTGGAACCTCAAGGGCAATGTTCTTCTGCAGTCATTTCCGCTTCTCGAGGCAATGTCCGTCGTGCTGCTCAGCATCGTCTCGGGAATGGTATATGATCTTGTGAGTTTCGGACATTTTGGCGAGTACGGCCGGAACTTCGGGCTCGGTGTTGTTGTAGCCGCCCTTTTTTCGACTTCCGCATATGCGCGCGGGCTCTATCTGAGTTCCGAGCCGCGGTCGCTGGCCTCTCAGGTCAAGGACGTCGTGCTGATCTGGACGGCGGTCTTTCTTTGCCTGTCGGTTGTGGCGCTTGCACTCAAGGTGGGAGACATGTTTTCGCGCCAAGCCGTCATGCTGTTCTTCGTGACGGGAGTTGCCGGCATCATCTTCGTGCGCTTGGGCGCCGGACGACTGGTTGCCTCCTTGACCAGGTCGGACATGCTTGCCAAACCGCAAGTAGTGATCGTAACGCAATCGGACGTGCGCGTGCCAAGTGGCGCAGTCCAGGCAATCGAGGCTTCCGGATGCGATGTCTGCCAAACGATTACATTGCCGGCGGCATCCAGCGAGGGCTCGCTCCTTGAGTGTATGGATAAGCTCATTGAACATGTGCGTCGGCGTTCTGTCGACGAGATAGTCCTTGCTGTCAGTTGGGCTGACATATCCCTGATTGAGAAAATCACGGCTCACCTTTGCGTGGTTCCGGTACCCGTAAGGCTCCTTCCGGACCACGTCGTTAGCGCGCTCTTGAAGCGACCTGTCGTCAACCTGGGGGGGACGAGGGCGATAGAACTGCAACGCGCGCCCCTAACGGCGCCTCAGCTGCTTACGAAGCGGCTCTTCGACCTTGTGCTGACCACTGCTGCCCTTCCATTTCTTCTGCCCCCTCTGGCCGTTGCAGCGGCGCTGATTGCGCTCGAATCCAGCGGGCCGGTGCTCTTCTGTCAGCGTCGGGCCGGGTTCAATGGCCGCACGTTCAAGATCTATAAGTTCCGAACGATGACGATCCTGGAGGACGGGCCTGTTGTCCCTCAAGCCTGCAGGGGCGATCCCCGCGTCACCCGCGTTGGGCGCATATTGAGAAGGTTCAGTATCGACGAGATTCCGCAGCTGTGGAACGTGCTGAAGGGCGACATGTCGTTGATAGGCCCACGGCCGCACGCGCTGGCGCATGACAGCGAATACAGCCAGATCATCTCTCTCTATCCGGCTCGGCACAAGGTGAAGCCGGGGATCACCGGCTGGGCACAAATAAATGGCTGCCGCGGTGCGACGCCGCATGTCTACATGATGATCAAGCGTGTCGAACACGATATGTGGTACGTCAACAACTGGTCGGTCTGGCTCGACATAAAGATCCTGCTTCTGACCATCCCCCGCATCTGGACGGGGCGAGACGCCTTCTAGCCTAACTTGCCGACTCGAGGCCGCTGGAGGCGATTTTGTGTGGCAAGTGATTGATTTGCAAGGAGTGGCGACTGGCAGACGACCCCATCAGTTAACTGCCAAGCGACAGCTTACTCGGAAAGAGCGAACCTCTTCTTCGACGCTATTAGTTGAATACGACTTTGGGTGAGGCTCGACACCATGAGATGTGCGGAAAGGCGCTGTTACAGAACATCTGAATGCAAGCGATGATCAGTGCGAAACACAGCGACCGCTCAATGCATAACCTGCGACTTCAAGCAAAAGTGGCCGCACGGCAACGGCGTTGGCAAGGTACCGCTATGGGAGCGGGGAGGAATGCTATGACTCGAGCGATTGACGAAGATCGTGTGCCGCTCGTCGTGACTTCCAGTCGAATCGACGATCTCCACGCCCAGACAAACGAGGATGACGGCTTCTGTGGGTCCGCAACAAACCCGAACCGCTGACCGAACTGCGGGGCCTCCCCTTGTCGAGTATGCTGCGGCGAGGTTAGTTCCCCAAGGTCGGCTTGCATGCATCAAAGGGCAAAATATCCTGCTCAGCTCGACACAGGGGGCAGTTTTTGCGCTTAATGACACTGCGGCGGATATCTGGCGCTCGCTTCAAGAAGGCGCGCCGGTCGAGGCTATTTTGGGTGAGATGGCAGCCCGTGGCGTTGATAGGCAAGAGGCCTATGGCTATGTCGAGGCTGCCCTTCGAGACTGGGAACGGCTCGGCCTAATCCAGCCTGCTCCACCGCCGTGCCCAACCGCAGTTCATCAATATCTCTGCCAGGTCGTTGCTGTTCCAGGCGTGTGTGCGCGCATACTGTATCCGGCCGCCGTCGCCTTTCCGGCCGCGACCGTATTGCAGCATCTCGAGGTTCGAAACAGGGCCGTCGACGTTCTATTCCATCTGGTTGAGCGCGGGGAGCGGATCCACCTGTTCCGGGATGGCCACTGGACTGATTCCTGCGGTCGCGACGAGATACCCATTATGGTCAAAGGGCAACTGCTGGCCGAAGTGCTTGAGCACAGTGAATATGAACTCGCCCTCCACGCGGCGGCCCTGTTCAAGAACGACCGCACGCTCCTCCTTTGCGGCGGCCCTGGCTCGGGCAAGACGACCCTGACCTTAGCGCTGGTCCACGCGGGGTTTGGCTTCGCGGCAGACGATGTGACACTTCTCGACTCGGCCGGACAGGGTATCGGCCTGGCTTTTGCGCCTGCAGTCAAATCGGGATCATGGCCCATTCTGGGAGAATATTTCCCCGAACTCGGCAGGTCTCCGGTTTACCGGCGCCCCGATCGCAGGCGCGTGCGTTTTCTTCTGCCTAAGGATCATGTCCCTCCCGTTCCCCGGCCCGTTGGCTGGGTGGTCATGCTCTGTCGGACGCAGGATGCCAAACCTTCCCTGCGGGTGATTGAGCCGACCGACCTCCTGGGTGGCTTGCTGAACGGCGCCTTTGCGCGGAACAAGGAGCTAAGCAGCACTGCGTTTGACGTTCTTTGCCAAGTCATCCGATCGGCACAGGGCTTTTGCCTGACCTATGCCAAACTGGATGACGCGTTGGAACTGCTGAAGGCGGCGTGCCGATGAAGGCCACCAGGAATGCGCTCGAGGCCCTGATCGCTGGACTTCGCGGCCGCCTGGTGGTAACGGCCGACTGGCAGGCGGTGATTGCACTCGCCAATCATACTCTGCTTACGCCCGCCTTGTTCGCCGCTCTTGCGCGTACGGGCCAGCTTGACCGGCTCCCCGAAGACGTGGGCGAGTATCTTCAGTTCATTTACCGCTGCAACCGGCAACGCAATTTGCGCTTGCGCAGGCAGCTGAATGAAGCCGTTGCTGCCCTCAATCAGTGGGGCATCGTTCCGGTTCTGCTCAAAGGGGCCGTTCCCTTGTTCCTTTCGTCGAGCGGCAGGATTCCCGACAGGATGATGAACGATCTCGACCTGGCTGTGGAAACGGACACAGTAGAGGCTGCCCGCGCTTGCCTAGCCGAGCTTGGCTATGCCGAAGCGGCGTTCTCTTGCGACGGCATGGGACGCCCACAAGACGTCGGTCTCCTGGAACTCCGGCCGTACCGGGAGATTGACCGCGAGTCCCCGAGGCTTGCCTGCCGTCACGGTCTTAGGACGAAAATCCCCGCCCCACAGTCGCGTGCCCTCCACTGGATCATGCATGATCTCATCAAGGAGGCGGACTACTGGCGCGGAAGGACCGACTTTCGCCACCTTTATGATCTGGCACAGCTGGCGGAACAGCATAAGCTGGATTGGGCGGTGCTCCGAACATCTTTGCCCGACCAGAACGCGCGGAACGCGTTCGATACTCAACTCCTGGCATTGAGTCACTTCTTTGGCGTCAGAGCACCGGCGCAATATGTGCGGCGCCCATTGGTCCGCTTTCAACATTGGCGGCGTGTCTTCCCCTTGTACCATCCCGCCCTCGGCGTTCCATTGCGTCTGGTCGGCAATTCGCTGTGGGGTATGTGGCGACTCCTACATGGCGATGGCTTGGGCCGACGGAGTCCGCTCGACTTTGGACGCCGCGCCACTAGCATCCTCCTTGATGGCGATCTTGGGTCAAAAGTGTAGTAATACTTAATTTCCTGAATTGTATCTTGATGGCGCCTTGATCTTCTCGAGACGCATATGTCAGATTATGGCGTTAGAGTGTTATTCACTGGCTGTTGTTCACTGGACTGGAGTCAATTCGATGAAGAGCGGGAAGTATTCCAAAGGAAAGACAGATAGACTTGTCCCGGAAGAACAGGCACGTCGTGAATTTCTAAAGAATGCCGGGCGTTTTGCTGTTGTAACACCTCCATCCATTGCTCTGTTGCTTGGCACGAGCTTGAACTCGCAAGCTATTGCCGCATCGCATGGCGCACGTCGCGGACATGGATGGGGCGGCAAGAAGGGCATCCACTCTGGTCCTCCTGGCCGCAAGCGTTAGAATGTTCCTTTGGTCGTTCTGGCCGATCATAGATGAGGCGTAATCCGGATAGACGCCTGATACCGGGTTGAGGCGGCCCGTGGAAAACGCAGGCGCGCTTGGCCCGATGCTGCCCCAGCGGTCATCGATCCTGCCATAATTGCCGCGTCTCTGCGGTCTACCCTCCGCACCGAGGCGCTCAGACGCATCGCCGAGCTCTATCGCATCGAGGACGAGATACGCGGACGCGGGATGAGCGTCGTGCCGTGCGCAAAAGAGCCGCCCGATCACCGATAGTCTCGCGCCTTGGCTGCGCGAACAACTCGCTCTCACGCTGGGACGGGCCGGTGTGATGGCCACGGCGCTACAGCGGTGACCGTGACGATCATCCCATGGCCCGCGAACACCGCTTACCACCCTCTCGCCAGTTTCGCTGCTGTGGGCATATGTTGCAATTCTGTTCTGATGCCGGAACAGAACAGGAGAAGCACCTCTGGACAATGAGCAAATGCCCGAACTAGTGCCGTGACTCGAATCTGATCACGGTTCGACGAGTTGGTGCAGAGATTCGCGCAGATAATTTAGAAGTGCATGTATGAAGGCGATCACACCCGTCATCTCCATTACTTCTTCCGAGTGCGACATCACCACGAAAGGCATATCGACGATTTCCGACCAGTTTCCGGAATGTGCGACGTAGGCCGGATAGATATGCCCCCACGCCACAAGCTCCATTCCCACTGCCCCGCCTATATACAGGGCGCCCGCGAACGTGAACCACCCCAAGGTCCGCCTTGGCAGCGCCAGCAGGAAGTGCGAATAAAGGAGCACCAGTATCACCAAGGCCACCATCGCGGGTATGACCCGGGCGGCATAAAGCGATCCGCTTAGCTCTAGCAGAGCCCGTGTTGGCGCCATCGCCATCTCATGGAGGCTGGCGACCTCATCGAGGGAAAGGCAAAGGAAAGTCAGGCTCAGTCCGTACCAATAGACGGCGAATCGGTCTTGCAGAAGCTGCTTTGCCCGGGCGATCAAGAATAAGAGGCCTGCCGCCGAAAACAGCAGGCATGTCGCGAACCAGGTTGGAATATTTGCTTCCCCGTCCAGGGTGACCCGTAGAAGGAGCCAGGCCGGTGGGTTATAACCGAACCGATGCCTCGCCGCCAAAGTCGCGAAACTGATCGAAGCAAGCGCCGTCATGATCATCAGCAAGATCGGAACAATCGCTTGCCACGGCACCAATAGCTCCCCGGTTCGGGTGCCAGTCCGCTCAGGCTGGAGCTTCTCCCATACGCCGGACGCTTCATCGCCGGTGCCGCGGGACGGAAGAAGACGGTTTAGATCGATCGCCACGACTGCAACCTGTGCTCTTAAACCTTTAAGTTGTGCTCCGACTTTGGAGCCCAATCAAGGTCATAATTGGTGCAATCAGGAGCCGCTATAAGGACTATGTTCATTCCGGACCTACGCCCTTGGAACAAGCGTTCTAGCCGCACAAGGGGAAGTCGAGGAGAGGGGAGACAGCCGTTTCAAAACGGTGCTTCGATCAACTGCCAAGCGACACCTCACTCGGAAACGGCGAACCTCTTCTGCGAGGTCGTCAGTGGATGTTGAATATGACTTTGGGTGAGACACGACACCATGAGATGCGCGCCTCTACTTCCAAAGGCGCTGTTACAGAACATCTGAATGCAAGCGATGATCAGTGCGAAACACAGCGACCGCTCATGCATAAGCCGAAGTTACTGGGATGCTTGACGCTTATCTGCAACCCTTGGGACTAGGTTTAGGGTGAAGAAGATCGACCGTCATGAAATCGGGGCGGTTTGGCACCAGCTTGAACTCGCAAGCTATTGCGGCACCGCATGGTGCACGTCCCGGACACGGATGGGGTGACACGAACCACATCCACTTTGATTGTGGTGGCCGAAAGGGTCGGTGACGTGTCATCCGGGTAGGAGCGCCTGATACCCCGGATACCAGAGTCGGTTGGAGGCGGCCGTGGAAACGGAGGCGCGCTTGGCCCGATGCTTGCCCCAGCGCTCATCGATCCTGCCATAATTGCCGCGTCTCTGCGGTCTACCGTGATCCCGTCTAAGGAAGGGGTCGACCGCAGGATGCCAGCAGCCCGGCAAAGGCTCAGTTTTCGCGCATGCCGAGTCGGAACGCGTCCGTCAGGGGTTGCGTCAAGTAGGACAGCACGGTCGTCTCGCCGGTCGCAACGATCACCTCCGCCGGCATGCCGGGCCTAAGTTTCTCGCGGACCTGTTCGGGGAACTGAGAGACCTGCACGGAAACTTTCAACTCGTAGTAGGGCTCACGCGTCACTTCGTCATGGAGCGCGTCTGCGGCAACGGTCTGCACCTCGCCGATCGCGACCGGCGTCGAGCGAGCCTTGAACGAAGGCAGTCGGATCTCGGCAGGAAGGCCCTCGGCAACATTGTTGATGTCGACCGGCGACATCTTCGCCGAGACGATCAGAGTGTCGTCATCAGGGACGATCTCCATCAAGATTTCGCCGGGGCGAACCACGGCTCCTATCGTGTGTACCTTAAAGCCGACAACGCGCCCGGACCGCGGTGCGCGTATTTCGGTGCGGTTGAGCACGTCATCTGCAACGTGCAGCTTTTCGCCGGCGTCGGTGAGCTTGGCACTGGTCTCGGCAAACTGTGCCGAGACCTCTTCGATGGCCTCGCGCCCGACTTGCTCGATCTGGAGTCGCGCCTCGCCGATAGTGTGGCGTTCGCCCGCTATTTCGGCAAGGAAGGCACCAAGCTGACCTTGGAGATCGGCCTGCTGCCGTTTGAGCGCGGTCAGCCGCGTGCCCAGAATGATGCCTTTATGGGCTAAGGGCGCCAGCATGTCGTGCTCTTCTGTGATACTCTCGATCTGCAAACGGACAGCCTCGCTTTGGGATTGCATGGCCTCGATCTTCCGTTCGGACTGGGCGATGCGCTCCTGCAAAATGGGAACCTCGTTCGTACGGGCCAAGCGGCGCTTGTTGAACAGTCGCAACTGGTCTTCCATCGCGCGTTGGGCGAGGGGGGCGCTCCCTAGCGTGAGTTCGCGCGGGAAAGTGACCATTTCGGCTCCATCCAGTTCCGCCTGCAGCCGTGCCTTCTCGGCAAGCAGCGAGAAGACAGCGGACCTGGCGATTTCGCCCTGCGCCTGCGCCTCGGTGAGATCAAGGCGCACGAGCACCTGACCCTCGGTCACATGTGCGTTGGGCGAGACGAGAATGTCACGCACGATACCGCCCGCAAGGTGCTGAACCGCCTTGCGGTCGGTTTCGACCACAACTGTACCCGAAGCGACCACCGCGCTGTCGAGGCTGGCCAGAGAGGCCCACCCGCCGAGGATGCCGAAGGTCAGCACGACGATGCCAAAGCCCATCCGCGCGGGCTTGCGCCAGTCGCCGGAGAGGTTTGCGTGCGCCGGCTTTTGGTCTGAGCCGGCAAAATCCAACGGCGCGAAAATCTGCGGGAAGCTAACTCGAGTCACCCGTCCTGCACGCAAGAGCGCGGAAAGTGTCGGCCCCACCGCGCTTATACAAGCGGAGGCAGGGGTCGAGCGGGCCGTCCGCATCGGGAGCCCGCGCACCC
This sequence comes from Mesorhizobium sp. WSM4850, assembly GCF_055811735.1. NCBI lineage: Bacteria > Pseudomonadati > Pseudomonadota > Alphaproteobacteria > Hyphomicrobiales > Phyllobacteriaceae > Mesorhizobium > Mesorhizobium sp. WSM4850. The sequence goes on from NZ_JBVVPV010000060.1 coordinate 21,457, forward strand.
GTGCTATGATTGCTGTCCTTTTCCAGGTGTCAGGCATCATCATTGGTTTCGACTCGTTATGCATCGACGCGTGTCCGGCGGAGGAGAGAGTGCGCTGGATCTGACGCCGGCGGTCCGGCGCGCCCTCCATCCCAGACGGGCCGCCGCGGTGCCGGCGCTACGTTCGGGCCGGCGAGCGACGGCAGCAACTGGTCACGACTGCCCATCTGCGCTATTCGTCCTTCCTGCATGATGATCATTCGATCCACCGCCGACAGGAGGTTCGGCCTGTGGGTCACGATCACAACGGTCTTTCCGTCTCTCCGCAACCCTTCGATTGCCCGGATCAGTGCGCGATTGCCATCGCTGTCCAAATTGGCATCAGGCTCATCGAGCACGACGAAGCTCGGCTCGCCAAACAGGGCGCGCGCGAGACCGACCCGCTGCCGCTGCCCACCCGACAGTCCGACTCCATCCTCCCCGATGTCGGTCATATACCCTTTGGGGAGGCGCTGGATCATCTCGTGCGCAGAGGCGAGTGTTGCCGCCTCGGTCACCTGCGCATCGACCGCGTCAGCTCGGAAGCGCGCAATGTTGTCGCGCACGGAACCGGAGAACAGCTCAATATCCTGGGGCAGGTAGCCGAGCGCGGTGCCGAGTTGGTCCGGATCGTAATGGCGCAAATCGTTGCCATCGAGTCGCACGCATCCTTGCGCCGGCGGCGACGCACCCACAAGCGCACGCGCGAGCGAGGATTTGCCCGAGCCCGATAAACCAACGAGGGCGACGACCTCTCCAGCTTTCAGCGTGAACGTCGCCCCCATGACGACCGGCGTGTTCGTACCGGGGGCGAGGACGAAAAGGTTCTCGACGGAAACCGTACCCCTGACGTCAGGCAGACGCACGCGTCCGGCAATGGGCGGGTTCTCCTCGAATATGCGTTCCAGGCGCGCATGGGCGCTGCGCGCGGACACGATACTTTTCCATTGCGCCACCATGATCTCAATAGGGGCAAGCGCCCGACCCATGATAAGCGACGCCGCAAACAGGACGCCCCCGGAGATTTCCTGGTTAATAGCCAGGTACGCACCGATGCCCATCATGGCCGTTTGAATGGCCATGCGCAGAAACTTGGACAACGCAAGAAGTGTGCCGCCGCGCTCGCCCGCGCTGACGGAGTAACCTAGCGCTTCCTCGCGGATTCCGGTGCACCATGACCGGATAGCAGGCCCCATCCCGAGCCCCCGAATTGCCTCTGCATTGCGCAGCGAGGAGCCCAGCCTGTCGATCGCGCGAGTGTTCGTGACCGAGGCTCGCAAGAGCAAGCCCTTCGTCGCTCGCTCATTTACGAGTGCGATCGTCACTATCGCCATCGCGCCGACGAGGGCCACAAGGCCGATCAACGGGTGAAGTAGGAAGCAGATCACGATGTAGATCGGAGCCCAGGGCGCGTCCATCAGCGCCATGATGACGCCGCCCGAAAGAATGTCGCGCATGAGGTCGAGATCGCGCAGGGTCTGTGCATGATTCGATCCGCGGGCACGCAGCGCCGAGGAAAGCGCCGCCTCGAAGGCGGGACCAGACAAGAGCCGGTCGAACCGCACGCCAGCCTGCTGGAGGATACGAGCCCGATAATGTTCGAGGGTCCCATAGGTCATCAACAACACGCCCACGATCACCGAAATAATGACGAGCGTGACGGCATTACGGCTCGTTAGGACGCGATCATAAATTTGCATCGTGTAGAGCGGAGACACGAACATGAGAAGATTGATGAAGAGCGAGAGCCCGCCGGCCGCGCAGAGGCCCGGACGGATCTCGCGCAAGGCCACCGCCAGCGGCGAGGGCGCGTGCAAGGAGAAATTTGTCATCTATTATCCGAATCCAGTGAAGCGGTCGCAGGGTGCTCTAACCTGGCCATCTTCAGACCTCTGTTCACGAGAGAGGAAGGCGGCAGGGCAGGCGAGGTCTCATGCAAAATCCCCCGACGGAACCACCCGCCGAGTTGGTCCGAGTGCGAGCCCTGCCTCATCACACCGTGCTGAAGTGTGGCGCAACCGTCTGCTGCAGCCGGTTGCGCCACCTGTTCAGACTGCGTAGTCCCAGGCGAACTGGTTATCGATGTGTGCCATTGGGGTGGCGGCGGCATCCTCGTGCACCTCGGCTACGACCGCCTTTGACTTGTCCCAAATGATGTTGTTGGGGTTGCCAGCGTTGGTGTAGCTCGAGTTCAGGACGCTGACCCCGCCGGAGCTGACATTCCAGATCAGTCCATTCGACGAGGAAGCCCCGCGGCCTTGGTCGGCGTTGATACCGTCGAACGACCTCGTATCGTCGAAGGTCACATCGCTCGCGTAGGACGAGAACGCGCCATTGCCCTGATGGATGGCGTCAACGTTCTGCACCCTGCCGCCGGTCGATCCGTTCTCGAACATCACGCCGACGCCGGTCACGGAGTTGTTACCGTCGATCACCCCGTTAGAGATCGTCGTATTCGGGCTGCCATAGACCGAGACGATGTCCTCAGGATGCGAGTTGGCGGCGTCGTTGACGGCATAGAAGTCGGTCAGCGAACTATTGCCCGAGTTGTTGAACTGGACGAACTGACCGCGCGGGAAGGGGCCATGGAAGTCGTAGCCATCGACGTGCGAGAGATCCGCGCCGGGCGAGTCCACGAGATAGATACCGGTCGAGCCTTCCCGCACCGTGGTGTTTTGAACGGTCAGGTTCGCGGCGTTTTCTGCCCTGATGTTGATGATGTCCGGGCTCGTCTCGGCGTCGATTCCCGCCGCCGGGTCGGCGTTGATGACCTCGGTGTTCTCGATGGTGACGCCGGTTGCGCCCGATACCGACACCCCGTCGCCTTCGACGTGATGAATACGACAATTGCGCAGGACGACATTGTCGTGCGTAATCGTGACCGCGTCCCCGTTGGTGACGTAGATGTCAAGATTTTCAATCACCTGGCCATCGTACTCCGATTGGATCGGTGTGGTGGTGTGGGTAAGACCCTGCGCCGGCTGCGTGGATGCCGTCGGCGCGGAAGCGGCGGAAGTGGGAGCCTCGGCCGTGACGGTCGATGTCGGGCTCGACGCGGCTGTCTCCGTCGGCGCGGAAGCGGCGGAAGTGGGAGCCTCGGCCGTCACGGTCGATTTCGGGCTCGACGCGGCTGTCTCCGTCGGCGCGGAAGCGGCGGAAGTGGGAGCCTCGGCCGTCACGGTCGATTTCGGACTCGACGCGGCTGTCTCCGTCGGCGGGGAAGCGGCGGAAGTGGGAGCCTCGGCCGTCACGGTCGATTTCGGGCTTGACGCGGCTGTCTCAGTCGGCGGGGAAGCGGCGGAAGTGGGAGCCTCGGCCGTCACGGTCGATTTCGGACCCGACGCGGCTGTCTCCGCCCTCGCGCGTAAGTTGTTCAACCATTCCGAGTGTTCCCCCAGTATTCCACTTTCAGAATTCATCCACTTCATGTGATGCTTCATGTGCTTCTCCAGTTAAAATATGAATTCACTATAAGTATCACTAAGGACACCCATCGACGATAAACGATATTTTATCGTCTTAACGAAACTCCGCTTATACAACCAGAAATTTCGTCTGGTAATATAATGCTAACCTTCATGTCCAGAATGCGGCGTGGATAGGGCTATACTGAGACTCTCCCGGGCGATCGGCGCTGCGTTCAAGCCTGCGCCTACGTCGGATTGCAGACGTCGCCTAGTACTCGGATCACGCGTGGCCCTACTCCCGAGCAGCAGGAGACAAGGTCATGCATGCTAGTCGGCCAACGCAGCATGAGCGCTACCAACACAGTCCGGCACGGCTCGAAACAGGTGATCTACGAAAGCTATCCTGAACTCGGCTACAATTACCCTGACTGACCTGCAGGCTGCCATCGGCGTGAGCAACGTTCTCGCACTCTTCACGCGGCGGAGGCAGCTTGCGGCGCAATAAGGTGAGCACCTCGCGAGATCGCCGAACTGGAAACGCCTGCCGCGCCTTGCTGGACTCGCAGCAACTGGCAAAGCTATTGTAGAAATTCCCCACTGGTTCGACCAGCGGGGCCATCTGCCCCCGGAAGGGATAGGGCGCGGGGCCTTGTCCTGCCGTATTGCGATACCGAGGCGATGCGGGAGAACCCCGCCGAGATCAGCCGGAGCGTCGACCACGGCGCGTGTGCGGTGCTCATCCTCGATCATGCCGGATGGCGTGTGACTCCGAAACCGAAGGTGCCGGACAACATCACTCTGATGTTCCTGGCGCCGCGCTCACCGGAACTGGACCCCTCGAACTTTGACCGACTTGGCACCAATCGCCAATTTGTCATCGTCCAAATCAGAGGTGCACCGCGTTGCGCCGTTGCACCTTCGACCATCACGCCACTGGGAGCGGCGTTCCGCGCGATGCGAACCATCTCAGCAGTTGTTGCCTTATTTGTGTTCGGATCAATGAGAAGTAGAGGTCTCATTTCGTCTCATTTGCCCGGGCACAGATGAGCAGCCCGCCGCAATTCAATGGACGTGATCATCTTCGCCGATGTGGTTTGACCCTTCCCTCGGGGATAGGCGACCGCGATCGCGCTATTCGAGAGCGAGCAACCGTTCAGGGTTGGTCTCGATCATCGTATGGATTTCTTCAGGTGTGAACTCGGGTCCAGCAACGAGTTGGCGCGTTGAGGGCCTACTCGACGCATGTATCTTTCAATATTTAGATCGTCTGAAAGTCGGAGGATCTCCGTTGCGGGTCTTGGCACGATCGGCAGCATTGCCAAGCTGACCTTGGACTCGGATCGATTGCCTCGGAACGGTCGCTCAATCTGCAGTGTAAGCAGGCTCGGGGAAGGTGTATCTGCCAACCCATCTTATGGCCTCCTCTATCGTATCGAAATTCTTGTGCTGCCCGCTTAGCGGCCGGAAGCCCGTCTCGAGAAACCATTTGCCTTTCGTCGAGTAGGCTTCCTCGTCGATCTGGGTGAGAACCGCCACCAGTTGGTCGCACTTCCACACCAGAACCCCCGATTCTCCGCCCTCGACCGTTCCGATCCGCACTTCGCTGAACGACAATCCAGAAGTAATTTTTGGTTTGCCCACTTTGATAAAGCCCTCAACTTCAAAATGGCAGTAACACTGGTGGGGTCCACCTCATGCGCCCCTGCGATGCCGTCTCCACCGCTCGCTACCATCGCCGGGGGATGATTTGAACGTATGGTTCTAGATAGCGGAGGCTCATATCAGGGCGAAGCTTTGGCAAAAGCGAATGCACCAGCCCGAATGATTATATATTGTAAGACGGCTGAGTTGCCATTTCGCTCCCCGACGGGGCATTGCCGGATGCGGGAGTAAGCATGCCATGGTTCATCGCCCAAACTGCAGCCTGTGTACGGTTGCGGACCCGGATCTTTCGGAGGATGGCCTTGACGTGTACTTTCACCGTAGCTTCGGCAATGTCGATCTCGCGCGCGATGGCTTTGTTAGATTCCCCTTCGATTAAGCGGCGTAGAATACAGTTTTCCCGATTTGACAAAATTGATAGTTCATGATCCTCATTAACAACCACCTTTGTTAACTCATCAGCTACCGCGTCAGGTTTCAGATCATGCCTTATTTCTTGAATAGCCGTTGAAGTTTCGGCAGGTAACACCGTCTGCCCTAGCATAACCAATTCCAGAGCTTTGATGAAGGTGTCGTAAGCAGCGACTTTTATCAAATACCCATCTGCCCCCGCACGAAAAGCTGAAACTATATCGGTCGATCGACAGTGATCGGCTAGCGCGACGACATGGCTGGTCGGATAAATCGCTTTGAATTCTGCAATTTGTGCGAAATCAGCATCCGCATCAGTACCGCCGACATCTATGATGAGCAAGATGGACCGGTGCTGGGCTAGCGGCTTCTCCAGAAGATCGTGAACACAAGCCGCAGAGAAAAGGACCCGAAACTTTGTCGCATCCAGGATTCGACTAAGGCCTTCTCGGAGTAACTCGCTCGGCCCGACAAGTACTGTTGTAAAGGATTCTCCTGTCATCATTGCCTCCCGCTTCAGGGCGATCGAGGTACACGCGTCGAGTAGAGCACTCCACGCCCCAATTGCACTCGATGCCCCCGGTTTGAGTCTCTTGCAGTTCCTCACTCCCTCTTGGCGAGAACAGGTTGGGCAGTGTAAGGACTATTTATAAGTAGTCTCTAACATAAGTTGCTTTTCAAGCTTGTGTCTGATATCGGACAATCAGGCGGAGGCCAGGCCGAAGTGACGTTGCTCCTCGTCGCCATAGGCGCCATGTGTGAGCTTTATCATTCCGGCACGGTCGACGATCGTGA
>NZ_JBVVPV010000061.1:0-25966 GCF_055811735.1 Mesorhizobium sp. WSM4850
GCGACATCGATGGCGTGAGCCACCACGAAAGCGCAAATTTCAGTCCATGCCAAAACTATCTTAGCGCATATGCCCTCTAGGGGGAGATTGGCTGTCCCTTCCGGTTTCGCCAATCTTCATCGTGGCAGAGTTGACGAGGCCGAGAAACTGCCAATCTCCCCCCTTGAGGGGGAGATGTCCGGCAGGACAGAGGGGGGTGCACCGCGCAAATTGCCATCACAAGGTTCTGCACCGCAGCAACGCTCCGAGGTAACGGCATGTCGCCGGTTCGCGCCGGGACGAGCCGCGGTCAGTTGGTGGCGGGCTTTGTCTTGTCCTGGTCCTTGAGCTGGCTCCAGGCGTTCTGCTGGGCGAGCATCTGGCGAAGGTAAGTCACGTTCGCCTGCGCCTGTTCGGGCGACAGCTCCTGCGAGGCGATCTTCTCGGCCTCGTCGAAGCGGCCCTGCAGGCCGACGACCAGCGCCAGGTTCTGGCGGACGCGGCTGTCGGCATTCGGCTGCTGGGCGGCCGAGCGCATATAGGTTTCAGCCATGCGCAGGTCACCTTCCAGCACATAGGACATGCCGAGATTGGAAAGGATCGAAGGTTCGTTCGGCTTGAGGTCAAGCGCCTTGCGGTAATTCTGGCGCGCCTCGTCTCTCTGGCCAAGCTGGTCGAGAATAGCGGCTTCCGCCGACACCAGCTTCCAGTCGGGATATTCCGGTGTCTGCGCGCGGCGCACCGCATCGAGCGCCGGCTCGAACTGCCCGTTGGCGGCAAGTGCCTTGCCATAGGCGGCGAGCACGTCGCGGTCCTTCGGCAGCGCGATCGCCAGTTTGCGCATCACGGCGAGCGACTGGTCGGCGTCGCCATCCATTTGCAGCGCCGCGGCGTAATTCGTCGCGATCCGCTTGTCGTTGGGGTTCTTGGCGTAGGACTGACCCAGCGCGATCGTCGCCTTGTGCAACTCGCCGGCCGACATGGTTTCCAACGGTTTGCCGCTGGGGCGTCCGATCGAGCCGGTCGTCAGCTTGCTGGTCCCGCAGCCTGCAACGCTGGCCGCGAGTGCTATTATGAACGCCGTGGTGATCAGCCGCTTCCCCGTGGCGTTCATGCGGTTGGTCGGCATCTGCACCAGGGCCTCCATTCGTCAAATTGGCTTTTACGTGGCCATCTTCCCTCCCGCAGAAATATTCTGTTAACCCTAACGGATCGTTAAAACGCGCCGACTCGGAAGCCGGAGACCGTCGAATGCCAGTCGAACTCATCGAGAGAGAACTGAAGACCACGCTGCCGGTTCATCTGGTGGCGAAGGATAGACTGGATGCGGCAGGGCTTGCCTCCTCCTCGCTCGCCTGGGCCAGGGCCAACGGCTTTTCCGGTCAGGCCGGGAGGACGCTGATCCTGCCCGGCGAAAACGGCGGGCTTGCCGGCGCCCTGTTCGGCACGGGCGACGGCGAAGGCGCGCTTGCCATTGGCGCGCTGGCGAGAGCCTTGCCCGCAGGCGACTGGCATTTCGCCTCCACGCTGACCGAGCCGGAAATCGCGGCCATCGCGTTGGCGCTCGGCGGCTATGTCTTCACCCGCTACGGCAAAAAGCCTGGCAGGACGCTGCGTTTTTCGCTGCCGCCCGGCGCTGAAGCGGCTTATGTTCGCCGCATCGCCGATGGCGTTTTCCTGACGCGCGATCTGGTCAACACGCCGACCAGCGACATGGGACCGGACGAACTGGAGAAGGCAGTTCGGACGCTGGCCGGGACGTACGACGCCGAAGTGTCGGTGAACAGGGGCGACGACCTGCTCAAGAACAATTTCCCGATGATCCATGCGGTCGGCCGCGCTTCCGTCGGCGCACCGCGGCTGATCGACATGATCTGGGGACCGGAGAACGCCCCGAAGGTGACGCTGGTCGGCAAGGGCGTCTGCTTCGACACCGGTGGACTCGACATCAAGCCGTCCTCGGGCATGCTTTTGATGAAGAAGGACATGGGTGGCGCTGCCAACGTATTGGGCCTCGCCTCGATGATCATGGCCGCCGGGCTGAAGGTCCGGCTGCGTGTGCTGATCCCGGCGGTCGAAAATTCGATTGCCGGCAACGCCTTCCGGCCCGGCGACGTGCTGGTGAGCCGCAAAGGCATCACCGTCGAGATCGGCAACACCGACGCCGAAGGACGGCTGGTGCTGGCGGACGCCCTGGCACTGGCAGACGACGACGAGCCGCAACTGCTGATCGACATGGCGACCTTGACCGGGGCTGCCCGCGTCGCGCTCGGTCCCGATCTGCCACCGTTCTACACCGGCGACGAAGCGCTGGCCTCCGACCTGGCTGCGGCCTCCGTCGCAGTCGAGGATCCACTGTGGCGCATGCCGCTGTGGAAACCCTATGCCGCAAAGCTGTCGTCGAAGATCGCCGACATCAACAATGTCACGTCAGACAGTTTCGCCGGCTCAATCACCGCGGCGCTTTTCCTCAAACGCTTCGTCGAGAAGACCGCCGCCTGGGCGCATTTCGACATCTTCGCCTGGAACCCCTCCGATCGTCCGCACGGTCTCGCCGGCGGCGAGGCGCAAGGCATCCGCGCGCTGGAAAGGGTCATCTCAAAACGCTACGCCTGACGCTGCGGTGCAGGGCATTCTCGTGACTGAAACGGAACCGAAACAATTTGCCGTCATTCTGGCCGGATGTCGATTTCGATGCGCCCGAGTCAGGCCTTGCGACTGTGGCAGCAGGTGATGCTGTACCAGGTGCGCGACGATGCGCCGGACCTCACCATGCGCCAGACGGCGATCCTGTTCACGATCTATCTCGATCCACCGCCGCATACGGTGCGCGGCCTCGCCGCCCGGCTCAATGTCACCAAGCCGGTGATCACCCGGGCGCTCGACACGATGGGCGCAATGAAGCTGGTTTCGCGCCATCGCGATGAGCTCGACAAGCGCAACGTGCTGGTCAAGCGAACCGTAGAAGGTGCTCTCTTTGTCGAGCGCTTCGGCGATGTTATCATTGCCAGAGCCCAGGAATTGCCGATCTAGAGCAGGATTCCGAACCGCAGGTCAGCGAAGCAAAGCAGCACCGTTTCGGAAGGGGTCATGCTCCAACACCAAGCCAGAGCCGAGTTGCCGATTTGACCGCCAGGGATGCCCGCCTTCACGCCTTCCGTTCCGATCTCGCCGATGCCAGGCTGGAAGGCGAGGTCGCCGCCGATCGCTTCGTCGCCGGGCGGCCAGCGCGGATCTCAGCCACAGTGGCCGATCTCCGCAAGGCTCCGCGGCCGGATGCCGGCATCAACACGCAAGCCCTGTTCGGCGACGACGTCCTCGTCTTCGAAGATACCGAAGGCTGGGCCTGGATCCAGTCGGAGCGCGACGGCTATGTCGGCTATGTCGCCGACACCGTGCTGGGGGGACGGGACCATGCGCCCACCCATGTCGTCACGGTGCCGCGCACCTTCCTCTATCCGGGACCGGATTTGCGGGTTCCGCTGAGCGGGCAACTGTCGATGGGATCGGCGGTGACGGTAACCGGCGCAGCCGAAACGCGCGGCACGCATTATGCGCTGCTGCCGTCCGGCGAGGCTGTCATATCAGGCCATCTCAGGCCTCTGGGAGAGCCGGCTGCCGACTATGTCGCGGTCGCGGAGGCTTTTCTCGGCACGCCCTATCTGTGGGGCGGCGCCTCCGGCTTCGGCATCGATTGCTCCGGCCTCGTGCAACTGGCGATGCACATGGCCGGCAGGCAAGTGCTGCGCGATTCCGACATGCAGGCGGCGACCATCGGCGAGCCGCTCGACCCGGGTCCGGATCTTGCCGGGTTGCGGCGCGGCGACCTGGTGTTCTGGAAAGGCCATGTCGCTGTCATGACCGACCCGGAAACGATGATCCACGCCAACGGCCACACCATGCTGGTCTCGCGTGAAGGGTTCAGGCGAGCCCTCGCCCGCATCGGCTATCTCTATGGCGGTCCGACAGGGTTTAGGCGGCCGTAGCGCAAGCGCTTTTCCTTCTCTAATCACCAACGTTGCAGGATTGGCGGCCAAAGCGAAGCTGCCGATCTCCCCCCAAGTGGGGGAGATGTCCGGCAGGACAGAGGGGGGCGCCGTAGAGCCCCAACCTCAATACGGACCGAGCACTGACCAAATGCCTCACACGCCATTGCCTCCGCGAAATCGCGCAAATGCCAAATCGATGCGCAAAGCCATGACCGACGGCGAACTGAAGCTTTGGAACGAGCTTCGCGCGCATCGGCTGATGGGGCTTGGCTTCCGCCGACAATTTCCGATCGCTGGTTACATCCTCGACTTCGCTTGCCCGGACAAGAAGCTCGTCGTCGAAGTCGATGGTTCGCAGCGTGCCGAAGCCAATACAGGCGACGAGGCGAGGACAAAGCGTCTGGAACGGGATGGCTGGACCATCCTGCGCTTCTGGAACGACGACGTCATTCGCGACATCGACAATGTCTGCCAGCATATTGTCATCGAGGCGGGGCTCGCCGGTGCGACTTGATACGCCGGCGCGAGGCGCCCCCCTCTGTCCTGCCGGACATCTCCCCCACAAGGGGGGAGATTGGCAGTTTCGCTCTGGCCGCCAATCCTGCAACGTTGGTGATTAGCGGAAGCAGACAAGACAGCCAATCTCCCCCTTGTGGGGGAGATGGCCGGCAGGCCAGAGGGGGGCGCAGTAGAGCGCCCACCTCACTTGCGACCGAAGCCGCGCACGATCACCTTTTGTTCCGATTCTGCTTGGCGATTGCGCGGCGCCGCGCTACCTCTGGCGGGTGACAGAGCAGCCGCGCCTCGCCGAACAGAATGCCGCCGTGCACTTGCCCGAGCCATTCCTCAAATGGTTCGCGCAAAGAGGCTGGTCGCCGCGCGCCCACCAGATCGAATTGCTGGCGACTGCCCAGGCCGGGCAATCGGTTCTGCTGATCGCGCCGACCGGCGCCGGCAAGACGCTGGCCGGGTTTATGCCTTCACTGACCGAGCTGGCCCGGAGGCCGGGGAGAAAGCCGGGACAGGCGCGTCGCGGCATCCACACGCTCTACATCTCGCCGCTGAAAGCGCTGGCCGTCGACATCGAGCGCAATCTCGGCAAGCCGGTGGAAGAGATCGGTCTGTCCGTCACCATCGAGACGCGCACCGGCGACACGCCCGCGCACAAGCGCCAGCGCCAAAAGCGGGCCCCGCCCGAAATCCTCCTGACCACGCCCGAGCAACTGGCGCTGCTGATTGCTGCGCCCGACGCCAGGCGCTTCTTCGAGGATCTGCGCTATGTCGTGCTCGACGAACTGCATTCCTTGGTGACGTCGAAGCGCGGGCATCTCCTGTCGCTCGGGCTGGCTCGGCTGCGATCCTTTGTTCCCAGCTTGCAGACGATCGGCCTGTCGGCGACGGTCGCCGAGCCGGACGAATTGCGGCGCTGGCTGGTCAGCCAGAATCCACCCGGCGGCATGGCCGAATTGATCGTCGTCACCGGCGGCGCCAAGCCTGACATCTCCATCCTCGACTCGGAACAGCACGTGCCGTGGGCCGGACATTCGGCCCGCTACGCGACACCGGAGATCTATAGCGAGATCAAGCGACACAAGACGACCCTGCTGTTCGTCAACACGCGCAGCCAGGCCGAGCTGTTGTTCCAGGAATTGTGGCGGGTCAACGAGGACACTTTGCCGATCGCGCTGCATCACGGCTCGCTCGATGTCGCCCAGCGCCGGCGCGTCGAAAAAGCCATGGGCGAGAATGCCTTGCGTGCCATCGTCGCCACGTCGACGCTCGACCTCGGCATCGACTGGGGCGATGTCGACCTGGTCGTGCATGTCGGCGCACCGAAGGGTGCGAGCCGGCTGGCGCAGCGCATCGGCCGCGCCAACCACCGCATGGATGAGCCGTCGAAGGCGATCCTGATTCCGGCCAACCGCTTCGAGGTGCTGGAATGCCGGGCGGCGCTCGACGCCAATTACCTCGGCGCCCAGGACACGCCGCCGCTGGTCAATGGCGGGCTCGATGTGCTGGCGCAGCATGTCCTGGGTTGCGCCTGCGGCGCGCCTTTTCATGCCGATGCGCTGTTCGAGGAGGTGCGAACCGCCGCGCCCTATGCCGAACTCGACCGGCCGACGTTCGATCGTGTCGTCGACTTCGTCGCCACCGGCGGATATGCGCTGAAGAACTACGAGCGCTACGCCCGCATCCGCCTGAACAAGGACGGGCTGTGGCGCGTCTCCAATCCTCGCATCGCCCAGCAGTACCGGCTGAATGTCGGCACCATCATCGAGGTGCCGGCGCTCAACGTGCGTTATGTCAAGGCCGGCAGCAAAGGCTCTGCCTCGCGCGGCGGTCGGGTTCTCGGCAAGATCGAGGAGGCGTTCCTCGAAACGCTGACGCATGGCGATACCTTCATGTTCGCCGGCAAGGTGCTTCGCTTCGAGGGCATCCGCGACAATGAGTGCTTCGTGTCGAATGCGCCCGGCAGTGACGCCAAGGTGCCCTATTATGGCGGCGGCAAATTCCCGCTTTCGACTTACCTCGCCGAACAGGTCCGCATCATGCTGGACGACCCGCAGCGCTGGAAGAAGCTGCCGGAACAGGTCGCCGACTGGCTGCGCTTCCAGGCCGACAAATCGGTGCTGCCGAAGCGCGACGACCTGCTGATCGAGACCTTTCCGCGCGGCAACCGCTACTATCTGGTGGCCTACCCGTTCGAGGGCAGGCTGGCGCACCAGACGCTTGGCATGCTGCTCACCCGCCGCCTCGACCGGGCGGGAGCCAGGCCGCTCGGCTTCGTCGCCACCGACTATGCGCTTGCCATCTGGTCGCTGGCCGATATGGGCAGGATGTTCCGGGCGAAGAAACCGTCGCTGGCCGCGCTTTTCGACCAGGACATGCTGGGCGACGATCTCGAAGCCTGGCTGGCCGGCAGCTGGCTCTTGAAGCGCACCTTTCGCAATTGCGCGCTCATTTCCGGACTGATCGAAAAGCGTCATCCGGGCCAGGAGAAGAGCGGCCGCCAGGTCACCGTCTCGACCGACCTCATCTACGACGTCCTGCGCAGCCATGAGCCCGACCACATCCTGCTGCAGGCGACGCGTGCCGACGCGGCCACGGGTCTGCTGGATGTCAGCAGACTTGCCGAGATGCTCTCGCGTATCAAGGGACGAATCGTGCATAAAGACCTCGAGCAGATTTCGCCGCTCGCCGTGCCGATCATGCTCGAGATCGGCAAGATGCCGGTGCATGGCGAGGCCGATGATACGCTGCTGATGGATGCGGCAACGCTGGTCGAGGAGGCCATGGGGACGAAATGACATTCGCACTCGCCATGACGGCGCTCCTGGCGGATGCCGATGCTATCGGCATCGCCGGCGAGCGTGCGATCTGCGATCGGCGCGGCGTGCTTTATTTTCCCGAGCTTCGGCTTCTGACCGTGTCCGACCTGCATCTGGAAAAGGGCTCGTCGCTGGCACGGCGCGGTACATTGATCCCGCCTTATGATACCGGTGCGACGTTACTGCGGTTGCAGGCGGTGATTGCCGATTATCAGCCGGCGATCGTCATCAGCCTCGGCGACAGCTTTCATGACGGCGGCGGCGCCGCGCGCATGCATGCGAGCTTTCGCGAACGGCTGGAAGCGCTGATGGCCGGTCGCGACTGGTTCTGGGTTGCCGGCAATCATGACCCGAATGCGCCGGCCGACCTGCCCGGCGAGACGGTGCGCGAGCTGGCCATAGGCTCTCTCGTATTCCGGCACGAGCCTTCGGCGGTGAGAGTGGAAGGCGAGGTATCAGGTCATCTGCACCCTTGCGCCCGCATCGTGCAGCAGGGCCGCTCGGTGCGACGGCGCTGCTTTGCCGGCGACGGCGGCCGCATGATCATGCCGGCCTTCGGCGCCTATACCGGCTCGCTCAATGTGCTCGACCGCGCCTATGCCGGGCTGTTCCGCCGCGAGACGCTGATGGCCTATATGCTCGGCACCGAGCGCATTTTTGCGATTTCCCACGCGATGCTGCGGCCGGGCTGAGCTGCTCTACCTGCCGTAGTAGAGGGTGACGGTGTGTTTCGCTTCGGCGAAGAACAGCCAGCGTTCGACCAGCATGCCGGCGAATTGGGCTGATGTGGCGAGTGCCGACAGCACCGCCGCATAGGGCCATGGCAAGGCGAACGCGGCAATCAGCAGCAAGACGGGCAGAGCGAAGGCCAGCACTTGCGTGATCTGGCGCAGCCGCGCCTTGTGCTTGCGGGCGATGCGAAAGCCCATCTCCTTGAGCAGGTAGTTTTCTTCGGTGTGCGGCCATTCCAGCGACCGCACCGTACCGCCGGCAAGTCCGGTCGCGGTGTTGGCGTTGGTCGGGATTTCCAGCCTGTCATTGTAGCGCCAATTTGCCAGCTTCCAGCCCCAGCCGAGCAAGGTCAGCAGCACGCAACCTGTCAGAACGATAGTCGAGCCGAGGGCGAAGCCCTGCAGCAGCGTGTTGAGAAGCACGCTGCCGCTCATCGCCGAAAAGATCAGGTAGCTGGGCAAAGTGAAGCGGCTGTGCCACTGGGCGATCGGCTTCAGCGAGGCATAGATCATGCCGGTGGTGCAGACGGTGGCGACCGCGCCGACCGCAGCCAGCAGCCCGGCGACGGCCACCCAGCCGTTTGTGCGGCCGAGGAACAGCCAGCCGAAGGCCAACAATCCCGCCGGCACGAAGGTCGCGACCGAGGCAACGCCTTCGCGCGACAGCCATGAGCTGCGCCATTGCGAGAATGCTCTCCAGGCGCGTTCTGGTCGGCCGAGATGGCCGGCCGACGACAGCAGGCCGGCCGAGATCAGGCCGAGAGCCAGCCCCATGCCGACGACGCCGAGCCAGAAGTCAGGCGGGACAAATCCTTGTCCGGCCAGCACGCCGAGCAGCGCGAGCAGGCCGTAACCGGCGCCCGTGGCAGTGGTGAAGAAGACGACGGAGAAGGCTGGATGCATGAGGCTGGTTGCTGGTCAGTGCGAAAGCATGCGGTCGACCCAGCCGAGGAAGCCGCCTTCGGCCTGCACCGGTTCGAGTCTCGGCGCCGGCACCGATGCAGCGCGCGGCGTATGGGCGCGCGGCGGCAGATATTTGTTGGTCGGGTGATAGCCGAGTTCGGGCATCAGGTCGACGCCGCCGCGTTCGGCCACCAGTTGCGAGATCGCCGATGCCGGGTCGCCGAGATCGCCAAAGTGCCGCGCGCTGGTTGGACAGGCGGCGACGCAGGCCGGCACGCGGTCTTCTTCCGCCAGATTGTCGTTGTAGATGCGGTCGACGCACAGCGTGCACTTCTTCATCACGCCGACATCGGTATCGAACTCACGCGCGCCATAGGGGCAGGCCCAGCTGCACAATTTGCAGCCGATGCACTTGTCTTCGTCGACCAGCACGATGCCGTCCGAGGCCCGTTTGTAGGAGGCGCCGGTCGGGCAGACGGTGACGCAGGCCGGTGTCTCGCAATGCAGGCAGGAGCGTGGGAAATTGACCGTGCGCCCACCCATCTCCGTCATGTGCTCATAGCTGTGCACGCGGTTGAACCAGACCCCGTCGGCATCGCCGCCATAGGGATCGATGTCGGTCAGCGGCGCCATGTGACCGCCGGTGTTCCATTCCTTGCAGGCGGTAACGCAGGCTTGGCAACCGACGCAGGTGTCGAGGTCGATGACCAGGCCGAGCTTCTTGTCGGTATGGGCGGGAAGGCAGGTCATGATCTGGAAGCCTCTCTTGCCCGGCGGAATTCAGCGCCGAAACTGAGCTTGTCGGGCGAGGGCTCGAAATGCGGTGGCTGCCGGAAGCGCTCGAACTGCGGCTCAGTGAAGCCGGCTTCTTCAGCCGCGCATTTGACGATGCGGACGCGCAGGTCGAACCATGCCGCCTGGCCGGTCACCGGATCGGAATTCGAGTAGCGCTTGCCGTTCGCATCGGCAGAAGTCTGGTCGCCGATGATATGGTTGAGCAGAAAGGCGCGGTTGGATTCGGCCGCATCGTCCTTCAGCCCCCAGCTGCCGCGCCGCTTGCCGATCGCGTTCCAGGTCCACACCGTGTCGGCGTTGACCCCGTCGACCAGCTTGATCTGTCCCTTGACCCTGCCGTTGATGCTCTCGATCCAAACCCAGTCGTCATCGGCAAGCCCGAGGCCGGCGGCGGTTTGGCTGTGCACGAACAGCCGGTTCTGGCTGGTGATCTGTCTGAGCCAGGCGTTCTGCGAGCCCCAGGAATGATACATGTGCATCGGCCGCTGCGTCAGCGCATGCAGAGGGTATTTCTCAACGTCGACAACCGTCTCCTCGAAGGGCGTGTACCAGAACGGCAACGGGTCCATATAGGTTTCGATGCGGCTGCGCTCCGCCTCTGGCGGCAGCACCCTGCCATGGCCGCGCGCGGCGAGGCGAAACCGCTGCATCGGCTCGGAATAGAGCTGGAACACGATCGGCTCGGCCTTCGGGATGAAACCCATGGTCTCGGCAAACTCGAGGTAGGATCGGTTGGCCATCTTGTAGTAGCGCTGGTCGTCGGCAAAATCGTGGTGCCAGAAGCCGCCATTGTCGATGTAGCGCTGAAGCTGGTCGGGATTGGCATCGCCCTTGCCGATCAAAATTCCGTCCTTGCCGCGCCAGCCGGCGAGCGGGCCGATGCCTGGCCTGCGCTCATGATTGACGATGTAATCGGCATAGTCGCGGTATTTGGCCGAGCCGTCGTCGGCGACGAAGCCGGGCAGGCCGAGCCGCGCGCCGAGCTCGATCAGCACCGTCTGGAACGCCCGCACGTCGCGGTCCGGCTCGACAACCGGATGACGGATGGCGTCACCCGGTCCATCGGCGTGGCTGATCGGCCGGTCGAGCAGGCTGATGCAGTCATGACGCTCGAGATAGGTGGTGTCGGGAAGCACGAGATCGGCGAACGGCACGGTCTCGGAATAATAGGCGTCGGAATAGATGATGAACGGGATCCTGTACTCGCCTGACGCATCCATGTCGGTCAGCATCGCCATCGTCTCGACGGTATTCATCGACGAGTTCCAGGCCATGTTGGACATGTACATGAACAGCGTATCGATCCTGTAGGGGTCGCCGGCCCAGGCGTTACGGATGACCGTGTGCATGAGCCCGTGTGCTGCCAGCGGCGCATCCCAGGAATAAGCCTTGTCGATACGGATCGGCGTGCCGACGTCATCGACCAGCAGATCGTCCGGGCCGCAGACGAAACCGAGCGGCATGCCTTCGAGCGGCGTCATCGGCCTGACGTCCTTGCCCGCCGGCCTCGGCCCCGGCGGCGCCGACCGCGGATAAGGCGGCTTGAAGCGAAACCCGCCGGGCACGTCCACCGTACCCAGGAGTACTTGCAGCAGGTGGATGGCGCGGCAGGTGTGAAAACCGTTCGAATGCGCCGAGATGCCGCGCATCGCGTGCATCGACACCGGCCGGCCCTTGATCGTCTCGTGCCGGCGGCCGGCCCAGTCGGTCCACGCCACCGGCAGTTCGATCGCCTGCTCGAAGGCGACATGCGCCAGTTCGGCGGCGATGCGGCGGATGGTGTCGGCGGTAACGCCGCAGCGTTCGGCGACCGCATCGGGAGAATAACTCTCGTGCAGGTACCGGTCTGCGATAAGCTGGAAGACCGGTACGCAGCGGCGGCCATCGACCTGGAAGTTGCCGGTCAGCGCCGGCTTTGCGTCGGTATCGGTGGCGCTGACGGAGACTTTGGCCAGCCTGTCCCAGGCCAGCGGATTGCCGCCGCTGTCGCGTGCGAACAGCCCGTCATCTGCTGCACCCGGCTCCTGGATGACGAGGACATGGGCGTTGGTGTAGCGCAGCAAATAATCGAGATCGACGCGGCCGGCCTTCAGCAGTTCATGGATGAGAGCAAACACGAACAGGCCGTCGGTGCCGGGCCGGATGCCGATCCAGTCATCGGCAATGGCGTTGTAGCCGGTGCGGCATGGATTGATCGAGACCACCTTGGCGCCGCGCGCCTTGAGCTTGCCGAGACCGATCTTGATCGGGTTGGAATCATGGTCCTCGGCGACGCCGAACAGCATGAAGTACCTGGTGTTGTCCCAGTCGGGTTCGCCGAACTCCCAGAACGAGCCGCCGATCGTATAGAGCCCGCCGGCCGCCATGTTGACCGAGCAGAAGCCGCCATGGGCGGCGAAATTCGGCGTGCCGAACTGGCTCGCCCACCAGCCGGTCAACGATTGCGACTGGTCGCGCCCGGTGAAGAAGGCGAGTTTCTTTGGGTCGGTGCGGCGGATTTTCGAAAGCCGTTCCGTCGCGATCGAGAAGGCCTCCTCCCACTCGATCTCGCGAAACTCTCCCGAGCCGCGCGGACCGCTGCGCAGCAATGGTTTCTTCAACCTGGCCGGACTGTAGTGCTGCATGATGCCGGCGCTGCCTTTGCCGCACAGCACGCCGCGATTGACCGGATGGTCCTTGTTGCCGTTGATGTAGCGGACCTTGCCGTCCTTGATGTGGACGTCGATACCGCAGCGGCAGGCGCACATGTAGCAGGTGGTCTTGGCGATGCTGTCGGAGACATCAGGCGAGGTATCGACGCCATCACCCTCGTCGGGCGCGCGGGTGTCGGCAAGCGACCGTTGGGACGGTGCGGAATTGGCGCCGCGCAGCGGTCCGTGGTTCATGATTCGGCGCTTTTGCGGTCTGCGAATTTGGCTCTCGTCTTCGGCCCGGGGCCGCGCATATAGTGTTCTTCCGGATGATAACGGTCGCCGGCAAGCCGACGCCGCAGGCCGCGGGTCCAATGGGCAAACAAGGATTTGAACCGCCCGATCACTTTTCTACCCGTTCCAGGTTGGCCGCGATTTTTTTCCAACACCGGCGGGAAAATTAGAACAAAGCAATCGATCCGTCTAACAAGTTGCTCTTGTAATTCCAATCGAAATTCTTTCTTAATTCTCCGCATGACCCTGGACCAACTGCGGATATTCGTTGCTGTCGCCGAACGGGGGCACATGACCAAGGCGGCCGAGCTGCTGGGCATTTCCCAGTCGGCCGCCTCGGCCGCCATCCGCTCGCTCGAACAGCAGCATGGCGTCCAGCTGTTCAACCGGGTCGGTCGCAACATCGAGTTGGCGCAGACCGGGCGCAGGTTTCTGCCCGAGGCGAAGGCCGTGCTCGAACGGGCGGCTGCCGCCCACGACGTGCTGGAGCACGTCTCGCAGACGATCACCGGCAGCCTTTCCATCGCCGCCAGCCAGACGATCGCCAGCTACTGGCTGCCGCGCCGGCTGGCCTCCTTCCACGAGGCCTATCCCGCCGTCAGGCTGAGCGTGACCATCGGCAACACCAGGCAGGTTGAGACCACCGTACTCGACGGTACGGCTGATTTTGGTCTGGTCGAGGGGCGCACTGAATCGGACATATTGCGGCGCGCCAAGGTCGATGTGGATCGCCTGATGCTGGTCGTGGCGCATTCGCATCTCGAAATCGCCGAAGTCTCGCGCGGGCATCCCGATATCAGGGAACTCCGCTGGATCATCAGGGAAGGCGGATCGGGCACGCGCGAGGTGCTGGAAGATCTTGCCCGCCGCGAAGGGATCTCCTTCGCAGAGCTGCGGATATTCTTGGTGCTGCCGAGCAACGAGGCGGTCCGTCAGGCGGTCGAGGCCGGCGCCGGCGCCACCATCATTTCGGAGCTCGTTGTCGAACGCGCGGTTGCCGAAGGCAGCTTGCGGTCCGTGTCGATCGATCTGCCGAAGCGCGATTTCGCCATGATCACGCATCGTGACCGGCAGGCAAGTCTGGCCCAGATGGCGCTCAAGGCGCATCTGGGCGCGAGGGCCGGCGAGACCGTCCGGGGGTAAGCCGGGTCAGCCGAATTTCCGCTGCGCATCGAGCGCCAGCCCAAGCCCGACCGAGCCGAACATATCGCCTTCGATGACCGACGCCTGCGGCACCAGGGCCAGTATCTGCTGCCTTGCCAGCGGGATGGCGGTCGATCCGCCGGTCAGGAACACCGCGGTGATGGCGGTTGGTTTCACCTGCGCGTCGCGGATCGTCTCGCCAACCGTCGCAGCCACCCGTTCGATATCCCTGGCAATCGTGGTCTCGAGCCCGGCGCGCGAAATTTCGGTCGCAAACTTCGCTCCCGTCAGCGCGACCATCACCTCGGCGGACGATTGCTCCGTCAGCTCGATCTTGGCCCTCTCGACCAAAGCGGCCAGCGCGTGCCCGTAACGATGCTCGACGATGTCGATGAAGCGGTCGACCAGGTCGGCGCGTTCCGCCTCGTAGCGGATCTGGCGCAGATGCGTCATCGCCCGGGCGGTGTAGACCAGATTGATGCGCTGCCATGTCGCCAGGTCGATGAAGTAGCTGGCCGGCAAGTTGCGCTTGCCGTCCTTGGTCGGCGAGAGGTAGCCGAGCTGCGGCATCACATGGGCGATGCTCAACAGCCGGTCGAAGTCGGTGCCGCCGATGTGGATGCCTCGGCTGGCCAGAATGTCGTCCTTGCGATCCAGGGAGCGGGCGCGCTGCGGCGAGACCCGCACGATCGAGAAGTCGGACGTGCCGCCGCCCATGTCGACGATCAGCGCCAGCTCTTCGCCCGTCACCGTCTGCTCGTAGTCGAGCGCCGCCGCGATCGGCTCGAACTGGAAGGCGATATGCTTGAAGCCCTGGGTGCGGGCCGCGTTTTCGAGTTCACCTTTGGCCTTGGCATCGGCCTCGGCATCGTCGTCGACGAACTGCACGGGACGACCGAGCACCACGCTTTCAACCGTATCGTCCGCATCCTCTTCCAGCCTTTTCCTGAGATGACCGACGAACAGGCCGATGATCTCGGTGAAGGCGATCGATCGGGTTTTGATGCGCGTCTTTTCATGGACTAGCGTACCGCCGAGTACGCTCTTCAGCGAGCGCATCAGGCGACCCTCGATGCTGTCGGTATAGTTGGCGATGGCGCGGCGCCCAAAGTAGGTGCGGTTGTCCTCGAAATTGAGGAACACCGCGCTGGGCAGGGTCACCTCGCCGTCTTCCAGCGCCACCAAATGCGGCTGCCCGTTCCTGATCACGCCGACGGTGGAGTTCGAAGTGCCGAAGTCGATACCGCCGAATGCTGGTCGCATCGCAAAGTCCTGTATTTTTTATTTGGGGAGCGACAGCCGGTGTTCGGCCGGGCCGGGGTCGCGGTCTAACCCACGAGCGTAAAAAGGGGAACCGCCTGTTGAAGAGAGTTTAATCCTTCCGGAAAACCAGCCTTCCGAGCCAGCCGGTCAGCATGGCCAACGACACCGCGAAGACGCCATACAGGAAAGAATAATCGTGGGCGACGCGGAAGATCGACTGTTCGAAACCGGATTTGCGGATTTCGAGCTGGGCGGAGCTTTCCTTGATGAACAGCCCGCTCTTGAACAGGAACGCGCGTGCCTTGTGGGTGCCGACCGGAACATTGGGGGCGAGCCTGACGGTGGCGCGGAACAGGTTCTGCGACAGGAACTGCACGCCGCCGACATTCACGCTGTAGAGGCCGGTCGCCGTCTTGCGCTCGCGCAGTGCCGCGGTGAACTCCTCGATGGTAGCCGGACTGTCGCCAGCGTCGGCCGGCTGCATATAGATGTTGGCGGCGCCGAGCGACAGTTGCTTGTAGCTGTTGGGGTCGGTGACGTCCTGCAGCGGCCGCGTCGTCGCCACCGAATAGGACACCGGCACATTCTTGAAGGTCTCGGACTCCAGATTGATCCAGATGCCGAGCACCCGGTCCTTGCGGCGCACGACGACCTTCCGGGCCGGACCCTCAAGCACGACCACGATGTCGTAGCGCCCCTGGCGCGCGACACGCGGGTCGGCATTTTCCAATGAGCCGAAGATGGTGAGGTCGGCGCCGGAAAAGCCGGCGGTGATTGAGACATGGTCGGTGGATAGGCCGATCTGGATGTTTTCGGTAACCGGCGTCTGCGCTCTTGCCGGTGACGAGGCGGCGCACAGCGACAGCGAGGCAACGGCCAGGAACGTCCTAAAACCCGCCATCAGGTCGGATCCGCGCCGGACAGCGAATAGAGGCTGGGCGGCGTCACGAACAGATCGATGGCGAGCCGGATGGCAACCGCTAGGACCAGCAGTGCCAGCAGCGCCCTGAGCTGCTCGCCGCGCAGCCTTTGGCCGGCCTTGGCGCCGTATTGCGCGCCGGCGACGCCGCCCGCCATCAACAAGAAGGCGAGCATGACGTCGACCGTCTGGTTGGTGGTGGCATGGACCAGCGTGGTGTAGGCCGAGGTGAAGATGATCTGGAACAGCGAGGTGCCGACGACGACGTTGGTCGGCACTTTCAAGAGATAGATCAGCGCCGGCACCATGATGAAGCCGCCGCCGACGCCCATGATCGACGACAGGAAACCGATGCCGGCGCCGAGGCCGAGCACCGGGATGACG
The DNA here is from genome assembly GCF_055811735.1 of Mesorhizobium sp. WSM4850. Taxonomy (NCBI): domain Bacteria; kingdom Pseudomonadati; phylum Pseudomonadota; class Alphaproteobacteria; order Hyphomicrobiales; family Phyllobacteriaceae; genus Mesorhizobium; species Mesorhizobium sp. WSM4850. The sequence goes on from NZ_JBVVPV010000061.1 coordinate 16,360, forward strand.
CTGACGAACAGCTTCGAGGCCCTGAACCGCATTTTCAGCGGCAAGCGGTGGATCCAGTTGTGCTGGCCGGATTTCTTCAGCACCGGTGCCGCGCCGCTGCGCGTGGCGCGCAGCGCATTGACGCTCTCGACCAGCATCAGCCCGCCGACGGTGCCGAGCAGCACGACATAGAGCAGCGAGATGAACAGGTCGAGCTGGCCGAGCCGGCGCAAGAAGCCAAAGACGAAGATGCCGCCGGTCGAGCCGACGATGCCGCCGGCCAAAAGCACACCGCCGAGCTTGAAGTCGAGCGTGCCGCGCTTCACGTGCGACAATGCGCCGGAGAAGGAGGAGGCGATGACCTGGTTGGCGCCGGTGGCGACTGCGATCGCCGGCGGTATGTTGTAGAAGATCAGCAGCGGCGTGATCAGGAAGCCGCCGCCCACTCCGAACATGCCCGAGAGGAAACCCACCGCCGCGCCCATGGCCAGCAGCACGAAGATGTTGACGGAAATTTCCGCGATCGGGAGATAGATGCCCACCCGTCAGTCTCGATCAGTTTGCCCGTCGGCGAATGCAACCGTGGCGGGCATTCGCGCCAAAAGCCTGTCCGTTCTTGCGCCGGCCGGGCGGCGAAGTCAAACCTCGCCACGTCGCCGAAACAAAAAACAACTCAATCAGTTAACAGGCAAATGTGTGGCAAAGGCGTCGCGGAAACGACGCATCTGACGTTATTTGCGCGCAAGCAGCACCTTGACCAGCTTTTCGTCGACCGTGCCGGTAGGCTTCAGATCGTTGTCGGTCTGGAAAGCCATGATGGCATCCTTGGTTTTCTGGCCCATCACGCCGTCGTCATTGCCGGCCTCGTAGCCGTTCTTGTTGAGAATACGCTGGATGTTCTGAACGACCTTCTTCATGTCGACGCTGGCGGTCGTCTGCGGCGTGCCATCCTGCCACGATTCGGGAATATCGGCCGAATTTGCCGCAGGATCGAGCGGCTTTGCCTTCCACAGCTCCGTGGCGGCGCGTGCGCGTTCGAGCTGCTCGGGCCTGAGCGCCTTGGCGATCTCGTCGCGCTTTGCCGCCGCATCCTTGTCGCCGGTCTTGGCGACGAGCGCGAACCATTTGTAGGACTCTTCGAGATTCTGCTTCATGCCGACGCCCTTCGCCGCCAGGATGCCGAGATTGAACTGGCTGTCCTTGACGCCGAGATCGGCGGCGGCCTGGAACCAGTGCGCGGCCGATTCATTGTCGGTCACGCCGTCCGCCGCCATGGCGAAGAGCACGGCGAGGTTGTGCATGGCGCTGGCGTTGCCCTGCGCGGCGGCGAGCTGGTACCAGGTCTTCGCCTTCTTGACGTCGCGCGCGACGCCGGTGCCCTTCTCGTAGAAGTTGCCGATGCGGTATTCCGCCGGTGCGAAGCCGAGCTCGGCTGATTTCTCGTACCATTTGGCGGCCGCTGCCATGTCTTGCTTGACGCCGCGCGATTCGGCGTAGCGCGAGCCGATCTCGAACAATGCCTTGGCGTCGCCGCCGGCCGCTGCGTCACGCAAGGCAGCCGGGCCGGCATCGGCTGGAATGTCGATCTTGGCAGTGGCCGCCGCCGTCGAAGCAACCGCTGACGTGACCGTGCCGGTCATGTCCTGGGTCGCGGGCGTGGCGTCCGGCGCGGTGGCCATTGGTTCGGCGTCCGCAGCCGTCGGGCCCGCAGGTGCCGACGCTGTCACGTTAGCCGCCGCCGGATCGGGCGACGTCGTTGAAGCCATTGGCGCAGGAACAGGCTCGGCCGCGGACCCTGAGTCGATCGGCGTTTCGGCATCCGCCGATCTTTCGCCATATGACGGCGTGACGATGGCGGCCTGCGCCGGCATGTCGTCCTCGGCTACCGATTCGGATGGCTCTGCCTGCCGGACAGCGTGGTCTGGTGCGCTATCCCCTGCAGTTTCTGTGTCCGTCTTCGGCTCGTTGACGGTACCGATCGATGCGCTTTCCGCTGGCTGCGCGGCAGCCATCGGCGCCGTGTCGTTGCTGGCAATATCGACCGGGTCGGAGACAAAGGCCTTGCCTAATTGCAGGCCGGCGAGCGCCAGCATGACCGCGGCGGCTGCCATCAGAATCGGCTTGCGTCGCGCCTTGAGCAAGTCGCCGATCCTGAGCGCCTTTACCGGCCCCCTCATCGTCGATTGCCGCTTGAGAGCGTCGGCCTCGGCAGCGGCCGCTTGCGCCGCGCGCCTGGCTGCGGCGATGAAGTCGGATTTCGATGCGTCGGCATTGCCGGCCCTGCCGGGCGGGCCGCGTTCGTCGCGCACGCGCTTCATGATGGCGTTGAGGTCAGGTGGGCCGGAGCCGGGCTCCAGCGGCCGGTTGGCAACCTTCGGGTCCAGCGGCTCGTCGAGATCGGCAATCGGTATCTCGACATCAGGCGCGGAGCCGGCAAGCGGTGGAACGATCGTCTCCTTCTTGGCCTTGAAGGCGCGCGCCAGTCCGCCGAGCATCGACTTCCGGCCGCCGGTCGGCTGGCTTTTTTCCGACGTGTCCGAGCCAAGCGCCGCCATGGCCGCGGCCGCGGCGGCTTCGGCCGGCGTACGCGTGCCCGGGTCGCTACGCGTGCCCGGTTCGCTATGGGAACCTGGTTCATCGCTGATCATGGCAGAGACATGGCTGTCGAGGTCGGCCATGTCTTCCGTCAGCGGCAGTGGCTGGTCGATGTCCATGGACGGCGCGTCACGTACGGCCATCTTTGACGATCGCACGCCGCGCCAGCTGTCCGGCTCGGCCGGTTGCGTATTCAGAAGTTCGCTCACAGCGTCGGTCGGCTCGCCGGTTTCCAGCGAGCCCAGCCGGTCGACGATCTTGAGCAGCGTGTCGTGGATGGCTTCGAAGGTCCTCGAATTGCGCTCGTCGGAACGGCGCGTCAGTGCTTCGAGCGTCTTCAGATCCTGGGCGAGGCCAGAGACGGCCGCCGTGTTGGCACTGGAGCCCGCCAACGAACGGACGGCGCTCTCGGCTGCCTCGCGCGCCGCGCTGAGGATGGAATCGCGGGTGCCAGCCAGCGACTTCTCGATTTCGTTGAGACGGGGGCTGATATCCTCCAATTCCGGCAGTGGCGCGCCGGGTTTCGAAAGGTGCGCCGACAGGCCCGCGACCTGCGCTTCCAGGCTGCGGATCAGGGCCGGGTCGATGCCGGCGACTTGTGCCGCGGATGAATCCAGTCGGATTGAAATGTCTTCGAGCCGGCTTTCCAGGCCACGGATCGCGGCTTCACCTGCGTGATCGGGAACGCGCGTCTCCAAGCGCTTGGCCAGCGCGCTGAAGCGGGCGTCGAGGGCGTCCATGATGCCGGCCCCGTCGATCTGCGGCATGCGCTGGTCCAGCCTGTCGGCAACTTCGTCCAGCCGGCGCTCGAGATCGCGAAACAGCATGTTGCCTTGTTCGATCGCGTCGCCCTGGCGGCGCTCCATCATGCCGGACAGCACGTCGAAACGCTGTTCCAGCCCCTGGAAGATATAGTCGGCGTCCGGCATGGCAGGCGCCCGGTCGATCTTGTCGGCAATAAGCGCGATCTGCTTGTCGAGACGCTCCATCGCCTGCTCAGGCAAATTGGCCCGGCTGGCAAGATCGTCGACCCGGCTCGACAGCATGTTGAGGCGGTCGATGACCTCGCCGCTGGGGTGGACTTGCGTCACTTCCTCGATCTGTTCGGCAAGCGAGGCAATCCGCTTCTCGATACGCTCGAATGCTTCGGGGTCGAATGAATTGGCCTGCGCAGCGACGGTCGAGGCGACGATGGCGCGGGAAATCTCGTCCAGCCGCTCGTCGATCATCGCCAATGTGCTGCTGCCGAGGCTGTCCTGCTGGCGGGCGAAATGCTCAACGGCGCCGGCAAGCGTGCGGACCTTCTCTTCGAGCGAGCGCAGCGACAGCGATTCCGGCAGATTGTTGACGGCATTGCTGATCTGTTCGAGCCGTTCGGTCAGCATCGAAAGACCGGGTGCGTCCGACCGCTGTCGCTGATCGGCATCGACACGATCCTCGAACGCGGTCCAGCGGCGGTCGAACTCGTCCCAGCGGCGGCCGACCGCCTGCACGCTCTCCTCGCGCGCCAATGTGTCGAGCGCTGCCTTGACCTGCTCCAGATCGAGCCGGAGCATGTTGACGCTTCTGTCGTCGCTCTTTTCGGCCAGGGACTGGATGGCGCCGGAAAGCCGCTCGAACTCGACGCCGAGTTCGGCGCTGCCTTTGCCTCCCGCCGATTGGCCACCCGGCTGGGTGCTTGCCTGGAAAGCCCGCTCGATGTCGTTGCGCAGCGCTTCGAATTCGCGCTGCAGGCCGGCGGTCATCTGGTGGCGCAGTTCCTCGCGCAGGCCGCGCAATTCGCCGGCGATTTTGCCGACCACGGCGACGCCGTCCTCCTGGCCGCGCACGCGGTCGATGTCGCGGGCGATCGCCTGGTAATTCTGGTCGAAGGCAGCTGGCGCCGGGCTTTTCGGCGGCTGCTCGGGGCGCGGATCCTCATAGGGCCGGGCGCTGGCATAGCGCGGCTCCGCGCTCAGCCGGCGCGGATCGGGACGTTCGCTCAAGTCCTCGCGCGTCCGCTCCAGCCGCTGCTCCAGCGTTTCCAGAGAGCGGTTGAGCTGTTCAAGCGTGGTGTACGGCCTGCGCTGCCGGCCGGTGTTGAGTGTATCGAGATAGGACCGCTTGCTGTTCATCGATGCGCCCGTTCACAATCGCTGCTGGCTTTATGACCAGTTCCCAAAGTCCTGCCGGAAACGAAGACGGCCGCGGCTTTGCTGCGGTGGACTCCGAAACCGTGAAAAATTCGCTACAGGATAACCACGGGTGACCGACATGCGCACAATTCGCCCAACGTGGTAAACAACGCGTTAACGGCGGATTCAATAAAATCAATGACATCGTTACGGCGTGACTGGTGAGCGTTACGGGTTGCGTTCACGCTGCGTTCGCTAGCGACGGAGCATTGTCGTTGGCGGCAATGGACGCTGAATCATATTGAGCAATGGCCCAAATGATCGCGCGGCAGCACCAGATGAATCGGAATGTGTAGTCCTCAAGTGTGTGGTCCCAAAAATCGGTAAACTCCTGGCCGCTAATAGGGCACTTCCAGTCGAGCGCGTATCGGATTGCCTCTTCGGTGGTCGAGGCGTGCAGGATTCCATCCCATTCGTCTTCGATGGCAGCCCATGCTTTCGCGCGGTCGGAATCCTCGTCAAAGTGCCACTGCTCAAAATCACGCTTAAGGCATTCGACATAAAGTTTTTCGCTAAAGGCTTCATGACCTCCGTGCCTGTCGTGGGCGGTGAGCTTTTCGGACCAATAGCCAGGATTGATGTCGCGGTCAGTGCGGAAGAACTCAAACATGTCTGTCAGGCGCGAGAAAACGAACGTCCCCATATCGCCGCTGAAAGCGAGGTATCCCGGCCACGTGGTTATGTGGAAACCATAGGCGAACGTATCCGGCGCCTTGAACGTCAGATGTCGGTGCTTGCCATTGTTCGCGTGAATAGTCATCTCATGGTTGGACACGTCACGCAGAAAAAGTTCATTCGTTGGCCGATCGCTCACTTCCCACCTCCTTCACGCTTCTTCGTCCTAGCATCCGCAAACCGCTCTGACGCCTCGAGCGTAGCGCGATCGTACACGGCGCTTGTTGTCTTGGTGCTGGCGTGGCCGGCAACTTTTGCCGCGTCGTCGGTCGACGCGCCGCTTGCCCGCCCTTCCGTAATCCCAGAGGCTCGCAAGTCGCGTGCCCATATATTCGCCGGCAAGCCTACGGCCTCGCGATCCTTACGCCAGAACTCGCCAAAATAGTTCGAACTGTACGGCATGCCGGTGCCGTCGGCGATGATCATTGGCCCCGTCCTATTCTCGGCGGGCCAATGCGCAAGCTCCTCCATCACCATTGGCGCCCTAGCCAGCGGGAAGGTCACGGACAGTCCGGTCTTGGCGCTGGTCTTTGACGGCATGTAGCGCAGCACGAGATCTTGCCCGACATCCTCCCACCGCAAGCCGAACCATTTCTTGGCGTGCTTCATGCTGGTGTGCGGTGCCATAACGACGTCGCTAATCAGTGGCGCATCCATTGGCCACCACTGGCCTATAACGTCCCATAGCCGCAGCGTCGTCTCAAACACCATGGCATATACGAGCGCGCACGACGGTCTGCCATCTTCGTGAGCCGCAGCCCTCAACGAGACAACTTGATCAGCCGTGACGATAGACTCGCGCCGCTTCGGATTTGGTATCTTGCGGCTGGCCGTCTTCAATATCTCTCGTAGTTCAGACGCAGCACGAAACTCTGGCGTGCCAGCCTTAGAACTCATAATCGTAAACGCAATAGCCGCGTCTAGCACCGCCCGCATCATCTTCGATGCGGCAAGCTTCTCACCGCCTGCCGACCAGCGTTCATGCCAGCGCTTTAGGTCGACGCCGCTCACCTCATCAACGCGCAATTCGCCCAACTCATATTCAAGGCGCTTGGCATAGAACTCGTAAGGATGCCGCGAGCCTGGCCGCAGCGCATGGAATGAGCTGTCCTCGTCATTGAGGTACTTCTTGATGATCTGGCCGAACGTGCCGTCGAACGAACCAATATGGCCACGCACGCCCGCCTTCCATGCAAGCGCTTCAGATTGCAGGGATTGGCAGCGCGCGATGACCTGGTCTGGCTTGTCGGCAAGCGGTGACAGATTGATGTGCGGGGCTTTCTTGCCGTCCGGCAAGTACCACTCAGGCGGCCGCCAATACGGCGTGTGGCCAGTGCGGCGCTTAATCCACACTAGGCCAGGCGCATCAATGTCCGGACGCACTAGGCGGCTCTCTTTCGTCTCGGCTGCCATATCTTTTCCTCGCCGCTCGGCTTAGCCATTGCAAAGCCTGCGGTAATGCCAAAGTAATCCTCGTAGAACTTGCGCACCAGCGGCACAGCGCGGCCCGTGTGTAGTGGATCCTCCGCGGGAAAGCCGCGGCGTTCTAATGTCGGCATGACTGCCTTTACCCAATAGTCTGCCTTGGTGCGCCCTACGATCGCAACTGCGATCTCGCGGTCGGTCGCGAATAGTGGTAAGGCGTCGAGCGCTTTGAATGGCAGTCTGTTATCATTCGCCGGTTTCATGCCGCCATCCTCCTGGCATCGTGAGCGATAGCCAAGTTGCGCGCAGCCTCGCAGCACGCTTCTACAACCTTAACCGCCTTAGATGGCAAAGTCTTGAACCATTCGCTGTGAACGCGCAATGGCGCCAGAGTAGCGTGCGCCGCTCGCTCCGCAATGCCGGCGTAGGTCAAAGACCTAAGCGGCTCTGATACATGAACCAACTCGAGCTTGTACGGATTAGCGGTCTGCAATGAAGCGACACGCTTGTTCACGTCGTGAGCCACGCCGACTTTCACGAACCGATCGCATTTAACAACATACACCGATGTGTCGCGCAGAGTTTCGCCCATATGCGGAACCGGCAAAGACATTATTGCCTTTAGGCTAAAGCCGACGACGCGAGGTTTTGGCTTAGGCGCCTCTAGCACGCCAATCGCTTCAATATCTTTTCCGGTTAGCAGGATATCCCTGCCGCGAACCATGCACAGGCCGTGCCTGCGCGCAAGCTTAGCAACGCCGCGGTTAGTCAGGCGTAGGTGGCCAGCGGCCTCGTCTAGTGTGTAGACCTGGCCTGGCGCTACGTTATCGTTTGCTGGCGTCATGGCTACCTTTCGTTCGGGTCAGCGTATTTTGGATTCATGAGGTGAGGCTTCGGCCATCCGAGCAGTACGTGCTTCCACTCGTCGACCTCGTATTCAGCCCGGTTGCGACAGGGACCGGAGTATCTGTGAGGGGTGATCTCACGGCCGCCGCGGTTGATGAAGACCCAATGCTCTTCGCGATTGTCGCTCAGCTGCATCGTTTTGATGCCAATGGTGATTGGCTCGCTCATTGTTTCACTCCATCGTCAGCGCGATCTAGCCGCTCGATCTCAGAAACGATGAGCGCGCCAGCCTTGACTAGCGCGCGACGGCGAGTGGTGGGCTTGAACCACGATTTTGCCCACGGCCAGTAATGGTCCATTATCGCCTGCAGATAGTCGCCAAGAGAGTAGCCATCGCGAGCGTTGCGAAAATTCGTGGCGTCAGCGCCAGCGATCAGTGCGTACATGCCGGCAGCACGAGCTAGTTCCCCTTTGCGGTAACCATCGTCGCGCTCTGGCGTCCGGCCTTCGACGCCTATCTGCCGACGGCGCTCAGCCACGATGTCGTCAATCGCGCTCATTGGCGCTCTCCTTGTGACGGAGAGGCGAGGGCACTGCGGATGCGAGCTTCGTAATCGGCTTGGGCGGCTGCTTTGGCCTCCTTCCTCGTGCAAAGGCCGCGAGCGAAAACCTCGTCGTCCCACTGGCCGTCTTTGATGAGCCGGATGGTCGCGATATAGGCACCATGAACGATGCCAACCGCATACTGTCCGCAAGGCGTGTCGGCAAATTGATCCTTGCTGTTCGGCCTGCTCTCCCACTCCAGCCCCTTCACTGCTACAGCAGGAACAGGCTGTGTGGTGAGAGTGGCTTCGAGAGCCGCGCGCATCGAATACATGATGCCATTCCGATATGTGCCTTCAGGATAATCGAGAATGTCGACGCCGTGCTGGTTTGCCATGAACTTGGCGGAAGCAGCCTCAACCATCGCATCCGTGAGGCTCAGCGCCTTCTCGTTTAGCGATGTCCGGCCGCTCATGCTCGCCTCCGTGCCGCAACGCTACGCCCTGCAACAGGCACGTTATCATTCGCGGCAGCGCGCAACCTGCGCGCCATCCCCGTCGACCAAGCCTCGCCTTTGGCGCCGTAGTAGCTGGCGATATTGCGCGCCACTTGCGGCTCGATATCAGGCGAGATGATGTTGAAGTTGCCGCCTTCGCAGTACGAGCCGATGCCGTTGTAGTTGTCGTTCATAGTGGTCTCCTCAGTTTTACGATGCGGCGGGCAGTTCGAAGCGATAGCCATTAAGCCAAGCGACAATGGTACTTTCGCCAACGACTACGGCATAGAATCCAATGTCAGTCAGACGCTCTTGTGCACCAAGTGCGGCGACCTCACCAGATCGCCACAATTTCGCAATGCGATCACCGCTGTTGATGGTTTCGATTAGTGTGGCCACGACACACCTGCCGCCAACAAGAGAACGCTAACAGCAAAGCACGCTATGCAGATGCCGCTTAGGATGGCGGCAGGCAAGCTTGTGTGCGGCTCCGGCTTACGGCTCATCTGCCTCGCGTAGGCCGCGCCATTGACCATGATGGCGCGCCTCGGATCGGTTGCGTAAGAGGCCATTATTTAACCTCCTCAAACTCACCTGCCCGGGTGAGGCGGTATGCCTTGCCAGCCTCAATGCCGTTTTCTCCGACCAGCGACGACTTGATGGCGATCAGGCGCGGCGGCCAAACCGACTCGTCGTAGGCGGCAAGCACGATCCCGGTATTGGACTTGGCAGCACCGCCAACACCAAGCGAAACAGCCAGGGCACCATTCCCGGTGCTCGCCGCATGGGCATAGTCCCCGGTGCTCGCCGCATGGGCATAGTCCCCGGTGCTCGCCGCATGGGCATAGTCCCCGGTGCTCGCCGCATGGGCACG
>NZ_JBVVPV010000062.1:0-25681 GCF_055811735.1 Mesorhizobium sp. WSM4850
AACCGGCGATGAGGGCGCAATCTCCCCCCTCGTGGGGGAGATGTCCGGCAGGACAGAGGGGGGCGCCGTGGAGCGCCTTCCTGTGGCGGCTCGCTTCCCCATTGGCGTTTTCGATCTGACAGCCGGCACCGCCCTCGGCATCGGCCTGCCCTTCGGCAGCATGCCGGCGCAAAAACTCATCGCACTCACCCAATACGCCCTCACCCTTGACGCGGCCGAAATCCGTCTGGCGCCACACCGCGCGCTGCTTTTCCTCGGCCTCTCCCCGACCGCCTGCCGCTCGCTCCAGCAGGCCGCCACCACCCTCGGCTTCGTCACCGACGCAGCCGATCCGCGCACCAGGATCGCCGCTTGCCCCGGTGCGCCGGCCTGCGCCTCCGGCCGGATCGCCACGCGCGACATCGCCGAAACCATCGCCGCAGAAAACCGCGACCTCCTCGATGCCTCCGTCACCCTGCACATTTCCGGCTGCGCCAAGGGCTGTGCCCATCCCGGCCCGGCGGCGCTGACACTGGTCGGCGGCGAAAACGAGGCCGGACTTGTCGTGGACGGGACGGCGAAGGCCCTTCCCGCCGGATACAGGCCAGGCTATGACGCCGCGCGCGGCGTTGGCCGCATTGCCGCAGCGATCCGCGAGGCACGATTTCGAGGCGAGACCACCGCCGCCTGCCTGACAAGGCTTGGCGCGGCTGGTGTCACCGAACTCTACCGACAGGAATGAACATGCCCGCCCCCTACGACTACATCCATGACGGCACGGCGATCTATGAGCGCTCCTTCGCCCTCATTCGCGCCGAGGCCGACCTGTCGCGCTTTTCCAATGCCGAAGCCGATGTCGCCATCCGCATGATTCATGCCTGCGGCCAGGTCGAGGCCGCGCAGAACTTTGTTTTTTCGCAAGCTTTTGTTGCCGCCGCCCGCGCGGCACTGGCGGCCGGCGCGCCGATCTTCTGCGATGCCGAGATGGTCTCACATGGTGTCACGCGCGCCCGGTTGCCGGCCGGTAACGAGGTGATCTGCACGCTGCGTGACCCGCGGACGTCCGACATAGCGAAAAAGATCGGCAACACCCGTTCGGCCGCAGCCATTGAATTGTGGGGCGAGCGCATGGCCGGCTCGGTCGTCGCCATCGGCAATGCGCCGACCGCACTTTTCTACCTGCTGGAGAGACTGCGCGACGGTGCGCCGAAACCGGCTGTTATCATCGGCATGCCGGTCGGTTTCGTCGGTGCTGCCGAATCGAAGGACGCGCTGGCCGAGAATTCTTACGGCGTGCCCTACGCGATCGTGCGCGGCAGGCTGGGCGGCAGCGCCATGACCGCCGCCGCGCTCAACGCATTGGCGAGGCCGGGCCTGTGAACGCGATTGTAAAAGGCAGGCTTGTCGGCGTCGGCACCGGTCCCGGCGACCCCGAGCTGCTGACGCTCAAGGCCGTGCGCGCGCTGGCCGAGGCCGACGTGGTGGCGCATTTCGCCAAGCGCGGCAACAACAGCAACGCGCGCGCCATCGTCGGCGCGCATTTTCGTCCTGATTTGATCGAGTTGCCGCTGCTCTATCCCGTCACCACCGAAATCGACAAGGATCACAGCGATTATCGGTCGCAGATAGCGGATTTCTACGAGGAGTCGGCCGAAAAGGTCGCCGAGCATCTCAGCGCCGGCAGGATGGTCGCGGTGCTTTCGGAAGGCGACCCGCTGTTCTACGGCTCCTACATGCACCTGCATGTCAGGCTGGCGCACCGCTTTCCAACAGAGGTCATTCCCGGCGTCACTGCCATGTCCGGCTGCTGGTCGGCGACCGGAACGCCGATCGTCCAGGGCGACGATGTATTGACCGTGCTGCCGGGCACGATGAGCGAATTCGACCTGACCCGCCGCCTCGCCGACACCGATGCTGCCGTCATCATGAAGGTTGGCCGCAACCTGCCCAAGATCAGGCGCGCGCTGGAGGCGACCGACAAGCTGGCGCGTGCCGTCTATGTCGAGCGCGGCACCATGCCGGGCGGCGTTTCGATGCGGCTGGCCGACAAGCAGGACGACAACGCACCCTACTTCGCCATCGTGCTGGTCGCCGGCTGGTCCGGCCGGCCTGCCGCATCGGGAGCCGAAGCATGAGTGGCCGCCTGACCGTTGTCGGCCTCGGACCCGGCAATGCCGACCAGGTGACGCCGGAGACAAGCCGCGCCGTCGCCGAGGCAAGATTCTTCTACGGCTACAAGCCGTATCTCGACCGGCTCGACCTGCGCCCGGACCAGACCCGCGTCGCCTCCGACAATCGCGAGGAGCTGTCCCGCGCCAAGGATGCGCTGGCAATGGCTGCGCAGGGCCACAATGTCGCCGTTGTCTCGGGCGGCGACCCCGGCGTCTTTGCCATGGCGGCAGCCGTCTGCGAGGCGATCGAGGCCGGCCCAGCCGAATGGCGTGCCGTTGACGTTTCGATGCTGCCCGGCATCACTGCCATGCTCGCGGTCGCGGCCCGCATCGGCGCACCGCTCGGCCATGATTTCTGCGCCATCTCGTTGTCCGACAATCTAAAGCCATGGGATCTCATCGAATTGCGGCTGCTGGCTGCGGCCGGCGCTGGCTTCGTCATCGCGCTCTACAATCCGATCAGCAAGGCGCGCCCCTGGCAGCTTGGCCGCGCCTTCAAATGCCTGACTGCGATCCTGCCGGGCACCACACCGGTCGTCTTCGGCCGTGCCGCCGGCCGTCCCGACGAGCGCATCGAGATTTTTCTGCTGGCGGACGCCGATGCGGAAAAGGCCGACATGGCGACCTGCATCATCATCGGCTCGCCGGAAACCAGGATCATCAAGCGCGGCGAAAGACCGGCGCTGGTCTACACGCCGCGTTCGGCGGCGGGCCCAAGAAAATGATCGACCATCGCGGCAAGCGCTTCGACGGTTTCAGCCGACGCAACGTCCGGCAGCGCCGGCCTGCGGATCATGAGCACCTCGATGCCAAGCGCCCGCGCTGCGGCGATCTTGCCGTAGGTCGCCTCGCCGCCGCTGTTCTTGGACACGACGACATCGATGCGGTGTTCCCGAAGCAGTGCCTGTTCGTCGGCTTCCCGGAACGGCCCGCGCGCCAGGAGATAGGCCGCGTCGGGCACAGCGAGCCTTGGCTCGACCGGGTCGACGCTGCGGATCAGATAATGATGCTGGGGCGCCGCCTCGAACGCGGCGACCTCCTGCCGGCCGAGCGCCAGGAAGACGCGGCGCGGCGCAGTGGCCAGCGCCGTCACCGCGCTGGCAACGCTGTCGACCAGCCTCCAGGGGTCACCTTCGGCCGGCTCCCAGCCTGGGCGCCGGAGCGCGACGATCGGCACGCCGGCCTCTCGCGCCGCTGCCGCGGCATTGGCCGAGATTTGCGCCGCATAGGGATGCGTGGCGTCGACCAGCAGCTTGATACGGGTGTCGCGAAGAAACGCCGACAGCCCGTCGGCGCCGCCGAAACCGCCTACCCTCGTCGGCACGCCTTGCGCGACAGGATTTTCAGTGCGGCCGGCCAGCGACAATGTGATCGCAAGATCGGCACGCGCGGCCAGCTTTCCCGCCAGTTGCCGGGCTTCGGTGGTTCCGCCGAGGATCAGAATGCGCTTCATTGGCACCACGTCAGGCCACGCCGAGCTGCCCCTCACCCTTACCCTCTCCCCGTGAAGGACGGGGAGAGGGGGACGCCAGCGTTGCGGCCAGTTCCCTTCTCCCCGTCACTATACGGGGAGAAGGTGCCGGCAGGCGGATGAGGGGCGGCGCGGCATGTCAAACAATAAACAGCCAACACCAAAATGGCTCACAATCGTCGGCATCGGCGAGGACGGTGTAGCGGGTCTCGGCGACGAGGCCAAGCGGCTGATCGCCGAGGCCGAATTCGTCTTCGGCGGCACGCGCCACCTTGCGCTCGTCGTGTCGCTCGCCAAAGGCGAAGCCCGTGCCTGGCCGACCCCTTTCGATGCCGAGATGCGCGACGTGCTGGCGCTTTCCGGCGGACGCGTCTGCGTGCTGGCTTCAGGCGATCCGTTCTTCCATGGGGTCGGCGTCACCCTTGCTCGCAAGGTGGCGGCGGAGGAGATGCGCGTCATCCCCGCGCCTTCGGCCATGTCGCTGGCCGCCGCCCGCCTCGGCTGGGCGCTGCAGGATATCGAGACCATTTCGCTGCACGGCCGCCCGCTCGACCTGATCCGGCCGGTGCTGCATCCGGGCAGCCGCATCCTTGCGCTGACCTCGGACGGCGATGCGCCGGCGGCGATTGCGCGCCTGCTGACCGAGCTCGGCTTCGGTGCCTCGCAGCTGACGTCACTTGAGGCGCTGGGCGGCCCGAACGAAAGGTTGCGCTTGGCGCGCGCGGACGCCTTCGATATCGAAAAGATCAATCCGCTCAACGTGCTGGCGGTCGAAGTTGACTCAACTTCGGAAGCACGCATCCTGCCGCTGACATCGGGCCTTGCCGATCACTTGTTCGAGCATGACGGCCAGATCACCAAGCGCGAGGTGCGCACCATCACCCTGTCGGCCCTCGCCCCCAGGCGCGGCGAGTTGCTGTGGGACATCGGCGCCGGCTCCGGCTCCATCGGCATCGAATGGATGCTCGCCCATCCGACGATGCGCGCCGTTGCCATCGAGGCCGATCCAACCCGCGCCGCCCGCATCCGCCGCAACGGTTCCGCCTGCGGCGTCCCCGGTCTTGCCGTCGTCGAAGGCTCGGCGCCGCAGGCGCTCGCCGGATTGGAGACGCCGGACGCGATCTTCATCGGCGGTGGCGGCAGCGATACCGGCGTGCTGGAAACGGCCCTCGAGGCCCTGCGTGCTGGCGGCCGGCTGGTCGCCAATGCGGTGACGCTGGAGATGGAGGCGCTGCTGCTCGCCCGTCACGCGTCGCTCGGCGGCGATCTCACCCGCATCGCACTATCCCGCGCTTCGCCGGTTGGCTCGATGCAGGCCTGGCGGCCGGCCATGCCGGTCAGCCAATGGAGCTGGGTCAAGCCATGATGGTCGCGGGCATCGGCAGTCGCAAGGGCGTCAGCGCAAGGGATGTGCTTGCCGCCATAGAAACCGTTCTGGAAGCACATGGGCTGGCGATGACGGCGCTTTCGGCGCTCGCCACCGCTTCTCAGAAGCAGGACGAGCAGGCAATCTTCTCTGCGGGCCGCGAACTCGCTCTTCCAGTGATCGTTGTCGAGGACGCTGCGCTCGAGGCCGCGTCGCCGCGCGCAATCAGCCGTTCCGACCTGTCGCAGGCGCGTGCCGGCACGCCGTCGGTTTCCGAAGCCTCGGCGCTTGCTGCCGCGGGCAAAGGCGCAAAACTGCTCGGGCCGCGCACCGTGCTTGGCCCGGTCACCTGCGCCATCGCCATCAGCGGAGACGCCGCATGACCGTCCACTTCATCGGCGCCGGACCGGGCGCGGCCGACCTCATCACCTTGCGCGGCAGCCGGCTGCTGGCAAGCTGCCCGGTCTGCCTCTATGCCGGCTCGATCGTCGCCCCGGAACTGTTGCAGCACTGCGCGCCCGGCACGAAGCTGATCGACACCGCGCCGATGTCGCTCGACGAGATCGAAGCGGAGTACCTGGCGGCCCACCAGGCCGGCCACGATGTCTCCCGCCTGCATTCCGGCGACCTGTCGGTGTGGAGCGCTGTCGCCGAGCAGATCCGCCGGCTGGAGAAGCACGGCATCGCCTATACGCTGACGCCGGGCGTGCCCTCCTTCGCGGCTGCCGCGGCAGTGCTTCGCCGCGAGCTGACCATTCCCGAAGTCGCGCAAAGCCTGGTGCTGACCCGCATCTCCGGCCGCGCGTCCAAAATGCCGCCTGGCGAAACCCTGGCCGGCTTCGGCCGCACCGGCGCGACGCTCGCCATTCATCTTGCCATCCACGTCATCGACCGCATCGTCGCCGAGCTGACGCCGTTCTATGGCGCCGATTGCCCGGTAGCGGTCGTCTTCCGTGCCTCCTGGCCGGACGAGCGCGTGCTGACCGGCACGCTGGCGACGATCGAGGCGCAACTGGCCGCCGATCCGATGGAGCGCACGGCAATCATCTTTGTCGGCCGCTCGCTGGCAGCGGAAAACTTTGGCGAGAGTTCACTTTACGACGCCCACTACCAGCGGCGTTTTCGCGGACGGGACGGATTGTGAACGACGGCACCGGAAACAACAGAGGAAACACCACGATCGAACAGGCTTTGGCCCGGCTCAACTTCAAGCCGCGCCAGCTTGAGCCCGGCCATGTCTGGCTGGCCGGCGCCGGCCCTGGCGATCCCGGCTGCCTGACGCTGGAAGTGCTGGCCGCACTTGGGCAGTGCGATGCCCTCGTCTACGACGCACTGGTCTCTCCCGATATCGTGGCAGTGGCGTCGGGCGCCGTGCTTTTTTACGCCGGCAAGCGTGGCGGCCAACCGTCGATGAAGCAGGACGACATCACCGCTTTGCTGGTGCGGCTGGCGCGAGAAGGCCGCCGCGTCGTCAGGCTGAAAGGCGGCGACCCCTATATTTTCGGCCGCGGCGGCGAAGAGGCGCTGGCGCTGGCGCGCCAAAACATCCCGTTCCGCGTGCTGTCCGGCCTGACCTCGGGCCTCAGCGCGCTTGCCGGAGCCGGCATCCCGGCCACCATGCGCGGCATCAACAAGGCGGTGATCCTGGCCACCGGCCACGCCGCCGGCACCGACGACGACCTCGACTGGAAAGCAATCGCCCGCACCGGCCAGCCGGTCGTCGTCTATATGGGCATGGCCAATCTGCCGTTGATATCAGCCTCGCTGCTTGGCGGCGGCCTGCCGCCTTCGACGCCTGCTGCAGTGATCGTCGCCGCGACGACGCCGCAGGAGCGCATCGTCGTCGCCACCCTCGCCACCATTGCCGAGGAGGCGGCCGCCGCCGGGTTGACCGCGCCGGCGCTGATCGTCGTCGGCGGCATCGTCGCGATGCGCGCGGCATTGGCGGGCGAGCCATGACCCGCGCGATCATCATCGGCGCGCCGCGCTCAGGCTCGGGCAAGACCAGCGTCACCATCGGTATCTTGCGCGCGCTTTCCCGGCGCGGCCTCAAGGTGCGCGGCGCCAAATCCGGCCCCGATTATATCGACCCAGGTTTCCACACCGCCGCGACAGGCCTTTCCGGCGTCAATCTCGACAGCTGGGCGATGCCGCCTGCTTTGCTCAACGCGCTGGCCGGCGACGCAACTGAAGATGCCGATTTCATCTTCCTGGAAAGCGCCATGGGCCTGTTCGACGGGATTCCGGTTGCTCCGGGCCGCACCGGCTCGGCGGCCGATCTCGCACGGCTCTACGGCCTGCCGGTGCTGCTGGTGCTCGACGTTTCCGGACAGTCGACCACGGCGGCAGCCGTCGCCAAGGGGTTTGCCAGCTATGACCCCGATGTGCGCATGGCCGGCGTCGTGCTCAACCGGCTGGGCAGCGAGCGCCACCGACGTCTCTGCAGCGACGCGATCGAGGCGATCGGCCTGCCGGTGGTCGGCGCGATCCTGCGCGATCCCTCGATCGACCTGCCGGAGCGGCATCTCGGCCTCGTCCAGGCCGGCGAATACGAGAATCTGATGGCGCATCTCGACCGGCTGGCCGACATGGTCGAACGCTCGCTCGATCTCGACGCCATCATGGCGCTGGCGGCGCCCTTCGCACCCGCTACCGGCAGTTACGGCGACGCGCTGCCACCGCCCGGCCAGCGCATCGCACTGGCAGAGGATGCCGCCTTCACCTTCCTCTATCCGCATGTCGCCGCGCATTGGCGCAAGGCAGGGGCTGAAATCATCCGCTTCTCGCCGCTTGCCGACGAAGCGCCCGGCGAAAATTGCGATGTCTGCTGGCTGCCCGGCGGCTATCCCGAGCTTCACGCCGGCCGGCTTGCGGCGGCTGCGAATTTCAGGGCCGGCATCGAGGCGTTTGCGGCAACACGGCCGGTGCATGGCGAGTGCGGCGGCTTCATGGTGCTCGGCAAAGCGCTGGAGGACGCATCGGGCGAGACGCACGCCATGCTCGGCCTGCTCGGTCACTCGACCAGCTTTGCCAAGCGAAAGATGAACCTCGGCTACCGCGAGGCGCGGCTGCGCGCCGATTGTCCGCTGGGAGACCGAGGCGCGCTGATCCGCGGCCACGAATTCCACTATGCGCAGATGATTGCCACCGGCAGTGACGAACCCTTGGCCGACCTCGCTGATGGCCAAGGCAATCCGCTCGGCACCTCCGGCTACCGCCGCGGCCATGTCAGCGGCACGTTCTTCCATGCCATTGCGAGAGGCTAGAGCATGATCCCGAAAAGTGGGCCCGGTTTTCGGAATAGATCATGCTCAAACTCCAGAACATGACACTCTCCACT
Organism: Mesorhizobium sp. WSM4850; assembly: GCF_055811735.1. Classification (NCBI taxonomy): domain Bacteria; kingdom Pseudomonadati; phylum Pseudomonadota; class Alphaproteobacteria; order Hyphomicrobiales; family Phyllobacteriaceae; genus Mesorhizobium; species Mesorhizobium sp. WSM4850. The sequence continues at coordinate 8,328 of NZ_JBVVPV010000062.1, forward strand.
CGGCAAATCCTCGATGACATCGCGCTCTGCGTCGTCTTCTTCACCCGGCTGCCGCTGCCGGTCGTCGATTTTCGGGACCGCAGCCTTGCTGCCGCGATCTGGGCGGCGCCGGTCGCCGGCCTTGCCGTCGCGCTGATCGGCGGCTTGGTCTACGCGGTCGGGACCTGGCTCGGTCTTGCCGCCGGCCCGGCAGCAGCACTGACCTTGGCCGCAACCTTGCTCGCCACCGGCTGCATGCATGAGGACGGGCTTTCGGATGTCGCCGACGGCTTTGGCGGCGGCAGGACACGCGAGAAAAAACTGGAGATCATGCGCGACAGCCGCATCGGCGCCTATGGCGCCTGCGCGCTCGCCCTGTCGCTGCTTATCCGCTGGAGCGTGCTTTCGGAATTCGCCGGCCCGGCGTACGTGTTCTGGGCTCTGATTGCCGCGCATGCCGCCTCGCGCGGCTTGTTCGGCGCTTTCATGCATCTGTTGCCGGCGGCGCGCAGCGACGGCCTCTCGGCCGATGCAGGCCCCGTCTCGGCCGAAACCGCCATTGCCGGCGCCGTGCTCGGCGCCGTCGCGCTGCTGCTGCTAGGGTTCGGTGGCGCGGTCGCCGCATTCATCCTGCTCGGTCTTTTGTTTGCCGCCTTCCGCGAGCTGTGCCGCAACCAGATCGGCGGCCAGTCCGGCGACACGGTCGGCGCGCTGCAGCAGTCTGGCGAGATCGCAATCCTGCTCGTCGCTTCCGTTTGCCTTTCCTGACTCTGTTTCGGAGATTTTTCCCCCATGCCTTTCAAATCGCTTGATGAATTGCGCGCGGCCTGCCTCGATCTGCCTGCCGGCAGCGACGCCGCGGCAAATGCGGTCGCCCGCCGCCAGGACACGCTGACCAAGCCGCAAGGCAGCCTTGGCCGATTGGAATCCATAGCCGCATGGCTGGCCCGCTGGCAGGGCCGCGACATACCGCGGCTCGATCGCGTAAAAGTCCTGGTCTTTGCCGGCAACCACGGCGTCACCGCACAGGGCGTGTCGGCCTTCCCGTCGGAAGTCACCGTGCAGATGGTGGCGAATTTCGCCGGCGGCGGCGCCGCCATCAACCAGCTTGCCCGCATTGCCGGTGCCGAGCTCGATGTCATTCCGCTCAACCTCGATTATCCGACCGGCGATTTCACGCAAGTGCCGGCAATGGACGGCGAAGCCTTCCTCGCCGCCGTCTCGGCCGGCTACGGCGCGGTGACCAAAGACCTCGACCTCGTCTGTTTCGGCGAAATGGGTATCGGCAACACCACGCCGGCGGCAGCCATCTCGGCCGCCCTTTTTGGCGGCGGCGCGGAAAAATGGGCCGGGCGCGGCACCGGCGTCGACGATGCCGGCCTGGTGCGCAAGATCACTGCCATCGAAGCCGGCCTCAAGCGCCACGCCGAGGCCCTTGCCGACCCGCTGGGGATCGCGGCAGCCCTTGGCGGGCGCGAACTCGCCGCCATTTTCGGTGCGACGCTGGCCGCGCGCCATTCAGGCGTGCCGGTGCTGCTCGACGGCTTCGTCTGCACCGCCGCCGCCGCGCCCTTGGCAAGGTTGCACCCCGCCGGCCTCGCCCACACGCTTGCCGCCCATGTCTCGGCCGAATCCGGCCATCGCCGGCTGCTCGAGGCGCTCGGCCTGCCGCCGCTGCTCGACCTCGGCATGCGGCTCGGCGAAGGCTCCGGCGCCTGCCTCGCCGTCAACATCGTCCGCTCCGCGCTCGAATGCCATGCCCGCATGGCAAGCTTTGCCGAGGCCAGTGTTTCAGAGAAGTAATCTCGTCAACTTGGAATCAAGTCTTGCCCTGGGGAACCTGGCCGGCCCGAGCACGTTGTGGCCGGTCAGCCCGGGTTACGCATGCAACAGCTTCTCCAGGAATTCGGCCATCCGACATACGTCCCGTTTCCCGTTATTGCGGCGAGGCTTCTCTTGGCGTCGATCTTCGGTGCGGCGATCGGCTTCGAACGCGAATGGCGAAATCGGCCTGCCGGGCTTCGCACCCATATCCTGGTCTGCGTGGCGGCGGCTACCTTCGGTATTCTGACGATTGAAATTATTCACGCGCCGATGTTTCAGCAGGATTCCGTAAGGGTCGATCCGATTCGCGTTGTCGAAGCGGTCACCGCCGGCGTCGCGTTCCTTGCTGCCGGAACGATTTTGTTTTCGAAGGGCGAGGTTCACGGGCTGACGACCGGGGCTGGCATGTGGCTCTCCGGGGCAATCGGCGTGGCCTGCGGGCTCGGTCTGTGGCAAGTGGCGGCACTCGGCACGCTTTTGGTGCTGGTCGCGGCAGGCCTTCTCTATAGTTTTGCCCACAAGTCCGGTATTGGCGAGAACGCCGGACCAGAAAAGCCCATGTCGGAAGAAGACGTGTCCAAGCCGCCCAAAGGCTGAGGCTGCAACTGGAACCGAACGCGAATTGGAAACTAACCGTCAGATTTGGAACCGCTATGTTCGCGACACTCTTTCAGGCAGCGAGAAAGCGAGTAATATCAACGGATTAAATGGTGGGTGCGACAGGGATCGAACCTGTGACCCGCTGATTAAGAGTCAGCTGCTCTACCAACTGAGCTACGCACCCACTCGCCGGTAAAACCAGCGTCGGCGGGCATATAGCCGCCGCCATCCGCCATGTCCAGCCCTGCCGGATTCATTTCCCGACAAATCGGCTCGAGCCGATCGCGATCAGACGAACATCCGGCCTTCCGCCACCTTGACGGCATGGCCGCCGATGCGGGCGGCGGCCAGTTTGCCGCCTTCGACATTCAGTTCGAGGCGGATGCGCGAAGGCCGCCCCATCTCCAGCCCTTGTTCGATCCAACGCTGGGAAACACCCTCTCTCGGACCGTCGAAATGCATGATAGCGCCGGCGAAGGCGGCCGCCGCCGAACCGGTCGCCGGATCTTCATAGGATGGATTGCCCGGCACGATCATGCGGACATGAAAGGCGCTGTCGTGGTTCACCGTCTCGCGGCAATAGACATACGGGCTGGCGAGGGCCCAATCGCTCTTGCGGGGGGCCAGTTCCGACCACGCCTGGTTATCCAGCCTTATCCGGGCCGCCGCCTCCAGATCGGCGACCGGAATGGTCACGTAGGGCACGCCGGCCGACCAGAACGAGACGCGGTGGTTTTCGAAGCCGATTTCGTGCGGCCCCAGGCCAAGTGCCGCCCCGATCGCCTCCGGGTCGGCGGACAATTCCAGCTGCTCCGGCAGTTTGGCCAGGTCGAACTCGGCAAAGCTGGCGCCAGCGTGCTTGCTGACGGCGCAGCGCACCGGGCCGATGTTTTCTTCCAGGACGAAGATGCCGGCGGTGTCGCCATCGCCAGCCATTTCGGCAAGTGCAATCGCAGCGCCCACCGTCGGATGGCCGGCGAACGGCATCTCATGGTCGGGCGTGAAGATGCGGATGCGGGCGCGGTGCTTGGGATTGTCGGGCGGCAGCACGAAAACGGTTTCCGACAGGTTGAACTCGCCCGCGATAGCCTGCATCGCGGCTGTGTCCAGTCCCTTGCTGTCAAGCACGACGGCCAGCGGATTGCCGCCCAGCCGCTCGGTGGTGAACACGTCGTAAAGTAAGTAATTCCGGGTCAGCATTGTAGAAAGCCTTCTGCCTCAATCCCAACAGGGGCCCAAACATGGGCGAAATTTAATTTGATATTTGAACCATTCGGCCTGATCAGTGCACCGGTTGGGACATCACTGGTATTATAGGGGTCCGGCGTGGACCAGATTGTCAATCTGCCAAAGACGGAATCCACTTCCGACATAAAGACGGCACTCGGGCTCGACCGCCTGGGTCTGAAGAAGAAACGGCGTCGCGGCTGGCTTTATGGCCTGCTTGTGCTGGTCGTCGTCGCCGCAAGCCTGGCGGGGTACCAATGGTATGCCGCGTCTCCCGCCAAGATCGACTATACCACTGTGCCGGCCGCTGTCGCCGACCTCACGGTCGAAGTATCGGCGACCGGCACGCTGCAGCCGCTCACCCAAGTCGACATTTCGAGCGAACTGTCCGGCGTCGTCCGCTCGGTCGCGGTCAACGAGAACCAGCAGGTGAAGAAGGGCGATGTGCTGGCGGCGCTCGACACCACCAAGCTGGAGGTGCAGATCGAGCGCGCCGAGGCTTCCGCCAAGGCGGCGGCCGCCAATGTCGAGACCGCCACCGTAACCCTCACCGAAAACGAAAGGGCGGTTGCGCGCGCGGCGGCGCTCACCAAGCGCGGCATGGCGACTGACCAGTCGCTTGAAGCGGCGACAGCGACGCGCGACCGCTCAAAGGCAGCGCTCGACAGCGCCAAAGCCAATCTGGCCATCGCCAATGCCGATCTCAAGGCGCAGCAGACGGACTTCGCCAAAAGCACCATCTATGCGCCCATCGACGGCATCGTTCTCACGCGCTCGGTCGATCCCGGCCAGACGGTTGCCTCCTCGCTGCAAGCGCCGGTGCTGTTCGTCATCGCCGCCGACCTGAGGAACATGGAGTTGAAGGCAGCGGTCGACGAGGCCGACATCGGCGCGGTCAAGCCCGGCCAGCATGCCCGCTTCACCGTCGACGCCTTTCCCGAGCGGCCGTTCGATGCCGAGATCCGCGACATCTCTTATGCCTCGGTCACCACCGACGGCGTCGTCACCTACGACGCGCGGTTCGAGGTCGACAACAACGAGCTGCTGTTGCGGCCCGGGATGACTGCCACCGTTTCGGTCGTCACCAGGCAGGCCAAGGGCGTGCTCACCGTGCCGTCGACAGCTTTCCGTTACCGGCCGGCGGCATCCACTGCCCGAGCGTGGAGCCTGAGCGACCTGTTCACGGGCCGTATGGGCCGTCCACGCGGCAACCGCCAGCGCCAGGCGACGGCGCAGCCCACCGACGGCTCGCGCACGCTCTACGTGCTGGAGAATGGCCGGCCCCGGCCGGTCAACGTCAAAGTCGGCTCCACCGATGGCGAGCTGACCGAGATCACCTCCGGTCTCGCAGAAGGTGCGCAAGTCATCATCGCAGCGCAGCAGCGGAGCTGAAATCATGTCAGGCTCGCTGCTCATCACCTTCGACAAGGTCTGGAAGAGCTATGGCCAGGGCGAGGCCACGGTGCATGCGCTGGCTGGCGTCGATCTTGCCATCCGCAGCGGCGAATCCGTCGCCATCATGGGTCCGTCCGGCTCGGGCAAATCGACGGCGATGAACATCATCGGCTGCCTCGACACGCCGACGGCCGGAACCTACAGCTTCATGGGCATCGATGCTGGCCGCCTCGACCGCAACCGCCGCGCCATGCTGCGCAATCTCTATGTCGGCTTCGTCTTCCAGGGCTACAATCTCCTGCCGCGCACCACCGCGGTGGAGAATGTCGAACTGCCGCTGATCTATCGCGGCGTCGCCGCCCGCGAGCGTCACGACCTCGCGATGAAGGCGCTGGCCGAGGTCGGCCTTGTCGGCCGCGAGCACCACACGCCGGCCGAGCTCTCCGGCGGCCAGCAGCAGCGCGTGGCGATCGCGCGCGCCATCGTCACCAGGCCGACCCTGCTCGTCGCCGACGAACCGACCGGCAATCTCGACACCGCACGCACGCACGAGATCATGGAGCTGCTGACGCGGCTGAACACCGAGCTTGGCCTGACCATCGCCATGGTCACCCACGAGGCCGATGTCGCTGCTTATGCCGAGCGCACAATTCGCTTCCTCGACGGCCACGTCGCCTCCGATGCCATGAACCTTGAGGTGGTGTAACCATGATCTGGGAAACCGTCCGCCTCTCGCTGCTTTCAGTGCGCCGCAACGTGCTGCGCTCGTTTCTGACGCTGCTCGGCATCGTCATCGGCGTTGCGGCCGTCATCGCCATGCTCACCATCGGCTCGGGCACCACTGAAAAGGTAAAGGCCGACATTTCCAAGCTCGGCAGCAATTTGCTGGTTGTCCGCCCCGGCCGTCCGGCCGGACCCGGCGGACCGGGAGGGCTCGACCAGGCCACACGTCCGCTCGGCAGCAAGGAACTTGCCGCGCTCGTCACCCATCTGAGCGGCGCCCGCGCCATCTCGCCTGCCTCGCAAAAGCAGGTCCGTGTCATCTTCGGCACCGAAAGCCTTACGTCGGGTGTCACCGGCACCGACAGCGCCTATCTCGATGCGCGCGACTGGAAGCTGGTCTCGGGCCGACCGTTCAGCGATTCTGAAATCCGCTCGGGCACCGGCGTCTGCCTGATCGGCGAAACCGTGCGCCAGCAGTTCTTCGGCGCCGGCGACCCCGAAGGCGAGATCATTCGCGTCAACCGCACCTCGTGCAAGATCATCGGCCTGCTCGAGCCGAAGGGCTATACCGGCTTCGGCCAGGACCAGGACAATGTCGTGCTGATGCCGCTCGCCGCCTACCAGCGTCGGATCGCCGGCAACCGCGACATCGATTCGATCTACGTCGCCGCCGACGACAGGACGCCGACCACCGAGCTGCTGCCGCGCGTCGAGGACATCTTGCGCGATGCACGCCGCATCCCGCCGGACCGCGAAGACGACTTCTCGATACGCGACATGACCCAGATTGCCGACGCCATGGCGAGCGCCACCACTACGATGACCGGCATGCTGGGAGCGGTCGCCGGCGTCAGCCTGTTGGTCGGCGGCATCGGCATCATGAACATCATGCTGGTGTCGGTCACCGAGCGCACCCGCGAGATCGGCATAAGGCTGGCCATCGGCGCGCATGAAAAGCACATCCTCATCCAGTTCCTCGTCGAGGCGACCGTGCTGTCGCTGCTCGGCGGCATCATCGGCATCCTGATCGGCCTGGCGCTGGCCGGCGTCGCCTCGCTGACGCTGGCCATCCCGTTTGCGCCAAGCCCGGCGGTGATCCTGCTCGCCGTCGGCTTCTCGGCGCTGATCGGCATGGTATTCGGTTTCTTCCCGGCGCTGCGCGGCGCGCGGCTCGATCCGATCGACGCGCTGAGGCATGAATAGCGCGGCGCGGCGTGCGTCGCCTTCAGATGTCCCCAAAATATTGACGCGGCCGTCGCCCTGCCCCTGTCGCGGAACAGCCCGCGGTGCTAGCAATCGCCTTGGGGATAGGGGGATAGTGGGATGAGCAAGAAAGAGCGAGTGGCTTTGGTGACGGTGATCATCGAGGCCGCATTGGCGGGGCTTTGGTGGTACTTGGCCAGCTATGGCATGGCCAACCCCGATCATGTCACCGCCGACTTCCAGCAGGTTGTCGGTCAGACGATGGGAACGGCGATGGGTGCGGTGCTGGGTATCGGCGTCATGCTGTTTTTCGTCGCCGCCCGCTACGACCGCAAAACCATCGAAAACAAAATGCGTCATTAGAGCGACGTGCGTCCACTTGGACGCACAAGTACGCTCTAACACTTCGAAACAGCGACGTGCGTCCACTTGGACGCACAAAGTACGCTCTAACACTTTGAATCTGCGCATCGTGCTTTCCGAAAATCGATTCCGATTTTCGGCCCGATGCGTTAGTCCTTGTCGGCAAAATGCCACTCGATCAGTGGCTTCATGTGCGGCATCAGCCCGTCCGGCAGGTCATCGGCACTGCGGATGATGACAGGCCCGTCGATCTCCGGCTCTGCCTCGGTGGCGACAAAGGCGCTGATGCGCTGCGCGATCTCGTCGGCGGATGCCGCTTCGCGATAGCGGCGAAAGATCACCGTGCCGGTTGCCGTCGACAGGGCATAGTAGCGCCTGCCGCGCGCCGCGCCGGCAAGGTCGAGGCCGGTTTCTTCCTGCACCTCGCGGATCATGTTGAAGTCGACATCGACAAGGCCGTCGCGGAAATCGGTTGGCTCGAACGAGCCGGCGGCGAAGTAGACGCGACCGGCATTGACGGTGTGCGACGCCATGCGGATCGCCACCAGCGCATTGTCGCCGGCGACCAGCATGGCATGGGCATAGGCGTGCTCGGCCCCCGCCACCTGGCGATTGCCGCGCCAAAGCATGAAGGTCGAGTAGCGCACCGCATGGCAGCGACCGACGAGGCTGTTGTCGCGATAGCGGAGCGCCGAAAGCAGCACCACTGTGCCGTCGAACAACGCCGGGTTGGCTCCGGTCTCGCGCCGCCAATTCTCGGCGATCGCTTGCGCATTATCGCGTTCGAACGGATGCGGGCCGGGGTCGAGCCTGACATCGACGGCGTCGACCGGAAGGATGATGTTGCGCGGCAGGTCGAAGCTCAACGAAAACGATCCTCAGGTCATTTCAAGGGTGATCGCCACAGGATAGTGGTCCGACGCCTTCGGCCGGTCCCAGCCGCAACGCGGAAACCGGTCCACCTCCTGGCCTGCCGGAAAGATCGTGCGCCAGGGCTGGCCGTTGCGGATGATGTCGGGAACGGCGGTCGCGTTCCTGGCTGCCAGTGCCTTCGACAACAGGATGTAGTCGAGCTGGCACAGATGCCGCTCTTGCGGCCCGCGCGTATGGTACAAGGTCCAACGGTCCATTTCCGGGCGCCGCTCGACCGCATTCTCGCAAAAGCCGCCGGCGGTGAGCACGTTGAGGCAGGACTGGCTCTCATCGATCACCTCGAAGCGGTAGCCGTCAAAGGCGTCGCCGGAGATCTTCACGCGCTGCCGATAGTCGTTCATGTCGCCGCAGATCGCCCAATATTTGTCGGCGGCGTGATCCCCACCGAAACGCTCCTCGATGATCCGGCGCACCGCTTGCGCCTCGGCGATGCGCAGCGGCATCGTCGCCTGGCGGCCGTCGAGGCCGTTGCGGGGCGTGCCCATCGACTTGAAATGCACCAGATAGAGCGTCAGCGGCACGCCACCGACGGTCAGGTCGATTTCCAGGCAGTCGCGCCTGAAGATGCGCTGGTTGGCCTGATGCCCGAACGCTGCCAGCTCCGGCGTGTGCAGGCCGAACTGCTCGAACGTGACATAGGCGTGGCTTGTCATGCGCACGAATTCGATCGGCTGGCCCTGCGCGGTCTCGTTGCGCATCATCACGGCGACGTCGATGCCGCGCGAATCATTGCCGGCGGTGGTGTATTTCTGGCGGTAGCCATGCCCGACCATCCTGAACAGATAGCCGTGTTCGAAAGCCTTCAGCGCCTCGATATTGTCGACCTCCTGCATGCAGATGATGTCGGCGCGGGTGGCGGCGATGGCCAATGCCGTCAGCTGCCGCGTATCGTCGGATTGCGCGATCGCCCGCGCCTGCTCCAGCATCTTGTATTCGGCCTCGCTCTGGATGTCGAAGAGCGCCAGCGTGCGATCCTCGTTGAGCTGGTTGCGGTATCCGGAAAAATCGAACCTGTTCATCAGGTTTTCGACATTGAAGGTGGCGAGGCGCAGCGACATGGCGGTGACCTTTGCCCACAAGCGCGGCCGAAAACAAGGCTGGGCGATGCCCATTCATGGTTGATGGAACGTTTCCGTTCATCTTCCGTTCAGACGCAAAGGTCCATGATTAAGGATTAGTCTGAGTGGGGCCTGAATCTTCGGAGAGTGAAATGAAACCGCTCTTTTTGACTACCATTCGATCGGGCATGTTGACCTTGGGTCTTGTTTCCGGCCTCTCGGCGCCTTCCATGGCCGGGCCCATTCAGCCTGACGTCCCGCTCCCAACTGCTGCCGCGGCACGCGAAATCGTGCCCGTGCGCGAGAGCTGGGCTGGCGGCAATAATAACGTCTGGATGCGTGGCCGTAATTTCTCCCGGAACTGGAACCGTGGCAATTGGAACCGTGGCAACTGGAACGGTGGGCGGCACTGGCGCCGCAACTGGAACGGTGGGCGGCACTGGCGCCATAATCGTGGCCGGTACTACGGTGGCGGCCATTACGGCCGGTACTACGGTGGCGGCTATTACGGCCGTTACTACGACGACGACGACAACGGCGCGGCCGCGCTTCTCGGCTTGGGGCTTGGGTTCGGCCTTGGCAGCCTGTACCAGGGCTACTACAACCAGGGCTACTACAACCAGGGTTACTACAACCGGGGCTACTACAACAACGGTTCGAGCGCCCATGTCCGCTGGTGCTACAATCGATACCGGTCGTATCGCACCTGGGACAACACGTTCCAACCCTATAACGGCCCGCGCCGGCAATGCTGGTCGCCCTATAGGTGATCGACTGATGCATTCCAGACGGCGCCGCCCCTCGCGGCGCCGTTTCCGTCTGGCGCAGCCTTCTTCTGAACTGTTCTTTGTCCGGGCCGGGGCACCGCGAAATCGTTTCGCCACCGACGATAACGCTATGTTTATCAGGCGGGCCTAATTATCCTGCCGATCGCACCAGGGATTATGCGCGATGGCTGAAGACGAAAACAGGGACAAACGCAGGCAGCGCGTCTTCAAGGGCGCGACGATCCTGACCGGCATCACCAGGTCCGAGGTCACGTGCACGGTGCGCAACATGCATGACTCCGGCGCCGAATTGATGGTCTCGATCGACGCTCGCGTGCCCGACGAGTTCCTGCTCTATGTGCCGACTGACGGCATCGCCTACAAGGCAGTGGTCCGCTGGCGCCGCGAGGACCGCATCGGCGTGATGTTCACCGGCACCGAGCCAAAGCCCCACTGGCACTACGGCTAGATCCCCTGAACCGCATTCTCCAACCACCCAACCACACGGCCTTCATGTAAAGCCGGCGGAGCGCTCCGCCGGCTTTTCCTGTGCAACGATAAAATTGCGGATTTCGGTCAGTTCTTGGCCTTGTCGACCAATTTGTTCTTCGAAATCTCCGCGCGCCCGCAGGGCGAAGCCCGAGGACGCGCAAGGAAACGAACGGGATTTCGGTCAGTTCTTGGCCTTGTCGACCAGCTTGTTCTTCGAAATCCACGGCATCATCGCGCGCAGCTTGGCGCCGACTTCCTCGATCTGATGGCTGTCGTTGTTGCGGCGGATGCCCTTGAAGCGCGACATGCCGGCGCGATACTCCTGCATCCATTCCGAGGTGAACTTGCCGGTCTGGATATCCTTCAGCACGCGCTTCATCTCGGCCTTGGTCTCGGCGGTGATGATGCGCGGGCCCGAAACATATTCGCCCCATTCGGCGGTGTTCGAGATCGAGTAGTTCATGTTGGCGATGCCGCCTTCATAGATCAGGTCGACGATCAGCTTGACCTCGTGCAGGCACTCGAAATAGGCCATTTCCGGTGCGTAGCCGGCTTCCACCAGCGTCTCGAAGCCAGCGCGGATCAGCTCGACCAGACCGCCGCACAGCACCACCTGCTCGCCAAACAGGTCGGTCTCGCATTCCTCGCGGAAATTGGTCTCGATGATGCCCGAACGGCCGCCGCCGACGCCGCAGGCATAGGACAGAGCGAGATCAAGCGCATTGCCCGAAGCATCCTGGTTGACCGCGACCAGGCACGGCACGCCGCCGCCCTTCTGGTATTCGCCGCGCACCGTGTGGCCGGGTCCCTTCGGCGCGATCATGACGACATCGACCGAGGCCTTCGGCTCGATCAGGCCAAAGTGCACGTTGAGGCCGTGGGCAAAGGCGATCGCCGCACCATCGCGGATGTTCGGCGCGATTTCGGACTTGTAGATGTCGGCCTGCAGCTCGTCCGGCGTCGCCATCATCATCAGGTCGGCCCATTTGGCGGCGTCCGCCACGCTCATCACCTTGAGCCCGTCAGCCTCGACTTTTTGGGCGGTCGCCGAGCCGGCCTTGAGGCCGATGGCGATTTCCCCAACGCCAGAATCCTTGAGATTGAGCGCATGCGCCCGGCCCTGGCTGCCATAGCCGATGATGGCGACCTTCTTGCCCTTGATCAGGTTGAGATCGGCGTCGCGATCGTAATAGACACGCATTTTTCTTCCTTCCCGTTTTTGAATTCAGAGCATAATGCCGAAAAGTGTGAAGCGGTTTTCGGACGACATCATGCTCTATCTCTTTGATTTAGAGCCGGATTCAGATTTCAGGTCGACTTGACCTGAAATCATCCGGCTCTAGGGGCCTTGCGGCCCGGTTTTTGCTCCGTAAAGAGCGAGAAACTGCTGCGTCGCCCGGACGGCATCGCCGCCAATCGCCGCATCCGTCAATTTTAGCCGGTCGCCGAGCAGCAGGCGGATCTGCACGTCGCGGGCGACCAGCCCGAAAAAGGTGCGGAATGCCTCTTCGGCATCCGAGAACTCGAGAAGCCCGGCCTGCCGGCCGGCCTCCAGCACCGGCTTCAGGCGCCGGGCCAGCGCGAAGCGCCCGTTCTCCAGCACGATGGCGCCAAGATCGTCGTTCCCCGACCCGGCACGGCCAATGGCGACGCGGTTCAGCGCGATCGATGTGTCGCTCGAAATCACCTTGAGCCAGTCCGAAGCGAAACGTGCGAGGCTCACCGTCAGCGAAGCAAGGTTAAGCCCCTTGCCGTCGACCGGCACCACCCGCACCTTGGAGGCCTGCCATTGAACAATTGCCGTCAACAGCCCGTCGCGATCGCCGAACCATTTGTAGAGCGTTTCCTTGGAACAGCTTGCCCGCCGCGCCACCGCGGTCATGGTCAACTGATCGCCCTCCTCGACCAGCAGGCGAAGTGCGGCGTCGAGCACGGCTTTCTGCCGCTCGGTCAGCGCTTCGCTGGTGTCGATGTCGACGCTTGCCTGCAACAAACTCTTTTCCTGCTCGAGACGGCGGCGGCCAGGACCGTACCGTACGTTACGGTTCGGCATCTCTATGACGTATTGTCGGACCCGGGGCAAGCCCTATCTCCGCTTTTTGACACTTCCAGGCCGGAACGGCCACCGCTCGAAACGGCGACCGCTCGTACGGCTTATCGCGGAGAGAAAAATGCTCGTCGGCCTGCTTGCATTGACTGTTGCCGCCGCTTTCGCGGGCGCCGCCATCTATATCAGCGTTGCCGAGCAACCGGCGCGGCTTCGCCTCGACGACCGTGCACTGCTGCAGGAATGGCAGCCTTCCTACAAGCGCGGCGCCGCTATGCAGGCGTCGATTGCCGTCGTCGCCTGTGTTCTTGGTGTCGTTGCCTGGTGGCAGACCGGCAGTCTCGCCTATCTCACGGGGGCGGTGCTGATCATCCTGCCATGGCCATGGACGCTGATCGTAATGATGCCGACAAACCGGTTGCTGGAGGCGATGGACGCGGCCGCCGTCAATCTGCAAGCGAGGGCGCTGATCGTCAAATGGGGCAATCTGCATCTGGGTCGCGTCATGCTTGGCGTGCTGGCGGCACTGGCATTCCTCCGGGGAAGTGTCTGACGTCGCTGCAAGCGACCTTCAGCGCCAGCCGGACCACATCACTCCGGCATCGCCGGATGACGCAGCCGCCCGAGCAGAGCCGACAAGGTTTCCAGGTCATCATTGGAGAGCCTGGCGCCGACCAGCTCGGCAATCGATCGCCCGTAGACGGCCCACATCCGGCGGCGCGTCTCGCGCCCCTTCCGCGTAATGCGGACAGTCTGTCCGCGACCGTCATCGGCAACCCTGAGCTTCTCGACCAGCCCGTCCGCTTCGAGCCGCGCCAGCAGCCGCGAGACGTTGTACTGCGCAAACAGCGTGCGCTCGATCAGCTGGAACGGCCGCAAGCCGCCCTCGCCGGCTTCGGCAAGCTCATGCAGCACGTCGTACCAGGCAAGCGGCGGCAAGCCGGCGTCCTTCAGCGCGTCTTCGGCTCTTTCCAGCAGCTGGCGCGAAACGCGCATCAGGCGCGCCCAGGCTTTGATGGCCGCCGGCGAAGGATTCTCCGTCATGATGCAGCATAGGCGATAGATGCAATTGCATCAAGCTTGCCAGTGGATGCAAATGCATCTATATAGATGCAACTGCATTTATATCGGAAGGCCCTGTCATGAAGCATGAAACTTCGGAGATCGCCGACATCCCGGAGACGGGCGGCCTGGTGACCGACAAGCTCGTTCTCGTCAGCCACCACCTTTGTCCCTATGTGCAGCGCGCGGCGATCTCGCTCGCCGAAAAGGACGTTCCGTTCGAACGCCTCACCATCGATCTCGCCAACAAACCGGCCTGGTTCAAGGCGATATCGCCGCTCGGCAAGGTACCGCTGCTGCGTGTGCCGCAGAATGGCGAGGAAGCCGTGATCTTCGAATCGGCGGTCATCCTCGAATTTCTCGAGGAAACGCTGGCCAACCCACTGCATCCTGCCGACCCGCTGGCCCGCGCCCGGCATCGCGCCTGGATCGAGTTCGGCTCGGCCATCCTCAACGCCATTGGTCGGTTCTATTCCGCTCCGACCGAGGCCGCCTTCCTTGCCGAAAGCGAAGCTCTGTCGGCAATGTTCGATCGTCTCGAAGCGGAACTGGCGGCTGGCCGGGCTGGGCCATGGTTTGCTGGCGAGCGCTTTTCACTGGTCGATGCAGTCTATGGGCCAGTCTTCCGCTATTTCGACGCCTTCGATCGGATCGGCGCGTTCGGCATCCTGAGCGGAAAGCCGCGTGTCGAGGCCTGGCGAAAGCGATTGCACGAACGCAAGTCGGTGATGGACGCCGTCACCCCGGACTATCCACAGCGCCTTCATGCATTTCTGCAAGCGAAGGGTTCGCACCTTTCGAAACTCATCCGCCGCAACCAGGCGGCCACCGCGCTTCCTTGATACCGATCCGCCTGAACGGATCGACCACGGTTCCAGCCACCATCGAGGCAAGGATGTTTGGCGCCGGCGGGATTTTTGCCACCGACGCCACCAGCCTGTCGCGGACGAACGGCATCACGGTCGAATCCGACTGGTAGAACGGCGTCAGCATCAGCGACAGCGCCTGAAACACCCGGACATGCCATCGCCGCGCCTGGACATAGACCTCCAGCGCAGTATCGACACGATCCGTTCCTATGAGCGCATAGTTGAGCGCTGCCGCGTCGAGCAGCGCCATGTTCGCCCCTTGCCCGAGCTGCGGGCTGGTCGAATGCGCCGCGTCGCCGATGATCGCCCATCGCCGTCCGGCCGGCACCTTGAGCGTGTGATGGCCGTAACGCGCCAGCGAAAGCTGATCGAAACTGTCGATCTGGCGCGTGAACGCGTCGCATTCGGGCCACAGCCGAACCAGCCTCGCCTTCCAGGTGTCGAGGCCTGTCGCCCTGACCTGCTCTGCATCCGCCGGCTTCAGGCTCCAGAAGAATGCCGCCATCTTCTCGACGCCCGGTTCCGGCCTGCCGATCGGCAGCACGCCGATCATCACGCTCGCTCTGTCGTAGCGCTGCAGCAGCGCGTGCTCGTCGAAACCGTCGCCGCGCCAGCCGAGTGACGCCCAGAACGCGCCATAGGCGAGCGGCCGCGGCTCCCCCGAATTCCCTACGCGCTGCCGCAATTTGGAGCGCGAACCGCTGGCATCGACGACCAGATCGAACGGCCCTATCCTTCGCCCGTTGCCGCAGATCAGCGTTGCCCGTTCGCCGGTTTCCAGCGTCTCGAGCTCGACGCCGGTTTCGATGGCGATCGCCTGGCGCCGGACGGCGCGGAAAAGCACGCCGAACAAGGCCGCCCGGTGCACCGCCAGCCCGAAACGACCGCGGCGCTGCGCAGCATAGCGGACATCGAGCACGGTGCGGCCGGTTTTCGCATCGGCGCCATGCAGGCGGTCGATGCGGCTGCCCAGCGCCAGGATGTCGTCGATGAGGCCGAGATCGGCAAGCACCGTCAGCCCGGTCGGCTGCAGGATCAGCCCGGACCCGACTGGCTTTGGCTCGTCGAAGCGCTCGAAGATGGTGACCCGATGCCCGGCACGCTTCAGATAGAGCGCCGCGGCCAGTCCGGCCGGGCCGGCGCCGGCAATCGCGATGTCCAGAGAAATGCCCATTGCCGCCGAATCGTCTCGCCCAGGCCGGACCATCTTTCAGCGCTATCGGCAAATCAAGCCGTCGCTCTGGTATCTCCTGGTATCGGTGCGTCAGGTCTCTGCAGCGTCGAAAGCGTTCCGCGCGGCGCGCACCGCGCCATGATTGAGCTCGGCCCATTGGAGCAGCTGATGCAGGGGCCCGAACATCGAGCGTCCGAGATCGGTCAGACTGTATTCGACGCTCGGCGGTTTGGTCGGGAAGACCTCGCGATGGACATAGCCGTCGCGCTGCAGATCGTGCAGCGTCTGGGTGAGCATGCGCTGTGAAATGTCGGGCACCAGCCGCCGCAATTCGCCGAACCGGTACGGCTTTTCGGCCAGCGCCATCATCAGCAGCGAACTCCATTTGTTGCTGATGCCCTGGATCACGTCGCGCACCGGACAGTCGGCAATGTTGCCGCCGCCGCTGCACGCTTTGTAAATCTCGAGCTTCGACTTCAGACTGACGACCTTGCTGTCCATCGCTGGTTCCCTGCGCCTGCCTACCTCCCGCAAAACTGCCTTCTTTACGAGGGTCGGTCAATTCCTATTTTAGTGCTGGTCTCTTTTTGAGACTTATATAAGCACCCGCCGCTCCGGCGCAACGACAGGACTTCCCATGACCGATACCCTTCTCGTCACCGGCGCCTCCGGCCAGCTTGGCCGCGGCGTCGTCGATCATCTGCTGGACACGCTCAAGGTTCCGCCCGCACGCATCATCGCCGCCACCCGCAATCCGGAAAACCTCGCCGAGCTGGCAGCGCGCGGCGTCATCATCAGGCAAGCCGATTTCGATGACACGGCATCGCTAGTCGAAGCATTCAAGGGCGCCGACAGGATCCTGATCGTCTCGACCGGCGAGCTCGACCTTGGGGGCAAGCGCCTCAAGCAGCACGAAAATGCCGTCGCAGCCGCGCGGCAGGCCGGCGTTTCGCATCTGCTCTACACCTCGATGCCCAATCCTGAGCCGGGATCGCCGGTGCTGTTTGCGGGCGATCATTACGGGACCGAGCAGGCGATCAAGGCGAGCGGCATCGCCTACACGATTTTCCGCAACGGCTGGTATCAGGAGAACCTGTTCATGTCGCTGCCGCACGCCATTGCCTCGGGACACTGGTATACATCCGCAGCCGACGGCCGCATCGCCCATGGCGCTCGCGACGACATGGCCGCGGCGATCGCCGCCGGCCTTGCCTCGGGCGCCACCGAAAGCACGACATACACGCTGACCGGTCCGCAGGCCCATACCGTCGCCGAGATCGCGGCCCTGGTGACCGACGTCACCGGCAAGCCGATCGAGGTCGTCCAGCTTTCGGACGAGGCGTTGACCGAGGGCCTGAAGGCTGCCGGCGTTCCCGAGGGCTTTGCCCCAATCGTCACGTCCTTCGACACCAACACGCGCACCGGCCGCATCGACATGGTGACCGACGCGATCGAGACGCTTTCAGGCAGGAAGCCGCAATCGCTGAAGCAGTTTCTTGAAGCGAACAAGGCAGCGCTGGCCAGCTGAGCCAGAATAGAGTGCCGGACTTCCGAAGCCGGCGGGACAGCGCCCCATAGGCGCTAACTTAGGGCACGAGCGTTATCCTTGCTGCGGCGGATTGGCTTTTTCGTCGCCTC
>NZ_JBVVPV010000063.1:0-25219 GCF_055811735.1 Mesorhizobium sp. WSM4850
CCTCCCCCTTACCCGTGCCCGTCTTCGACACCAATCTAAGAGCCAAGCTCTGGGCAGTTCCGCCTGCGCGGCCTCGGGGTCATATTCGGGCTACGTTAATACGGTGCCTTCCCGCTTACTTCTATGGGACCAGCGCAGGCGGGCACAGCTACGGCAAGGACAATCCGAGCGGGCCGCATTCATTGCCTTGGGCGACGATTTCCTTGGCAGCGCGATGGGCTAGCACGCCGATACCGTTCATTGGCGACCGGCAGGTCAACAAGGGCGAACTTCGACGAAGTGAGTACAGGTCTAACAATGCGCGCAGAATTTGCGAATAATGCGCGCCAGTATTCTGTAGATAGCAATCAACACGGCAGGACTATTCACAGTGAAGTCTAACGAGCAAGGAAACAACATTATGGCAACAAAGCGAATGAACGTGTTGCGGGGACTCACAGCGGCCGTCGTCCTGTTGCTGGTAGGACAGCAGGCGGCCGCGGCAGACCTTGCAGAACCGTGCGACCCGGATAAGGGTGCCTTGTTCACGGAATGGCCAAGCCCTTGGCAGATCCGCCTGCGCGCGTTGGGGGTTATCACTGAGGATTCGGGCTACGTTAACGCGGTGCCCGGCTCCGGTCTTTCCTATTCGAACACCGTAACGCCGGAACTCGATATTTCGTATTTCTTCACGGACAACGTCGCAGCCGAGCTTATCCTCGGCACCACCTATGCCAACATCACAGGCCAAGGCTCGATTGGCGGGCTGGGGAATATCGGCAAGGTTTGGCTGCTGCCGCCCACGCTGACATTGCAGTATCACTTTACCGATTTCGGCGCCTTCAAGCCCTATGTCGGCGCCGGCGTGAACTATACGATCTTCTATCATCAGCAAGCCAGCAGCGCCGATGATCTCAAGGTCAAGAACACGTTCGGCACCGCGCTGCAGGTCGGGTTCGACTACATGGTCGACCAGCACTGGGGCGTCAACTTCGACGTGAAGAAGCTTTTCCTGAAGCCAGACTTCGACGTCACGGTGGCCGGCGCGAAGCAGACGGGAAAGGCGGAGCTCGATCCCTGGCTGATAGGCGCAGGCGTCACGTACCATTTCTGACAACGGAAGGCGAAGGCGGCTTACGCGCAGCCCGAGTCGAATGAAGGGCGCCTCGTGCGCCCTTTGCCGTCGGCCCGACGGTCCACTCTTGTCAACCCGACATACACCCAAGGTCAATGTGACTTGGGGTTATCCGAGCTGTCGGATATGCGACGCGTCGTCCTCCGGACACGGATCAACGGACTGACGCCAGCCATGCAGAGAATGTCGATAGCCAACGCTTCGTGCCGGGCCCCGTTTCCGTTTCCGGTGCAGGAACAGCAAGGGAGTGTGATTGCAAGCGTCATCGGGCTTTGAACATTCCATCATTGTGGACATGGAAAATACCCTGCTGGCTCGGATGCCAACTCTTCAGTCTGGTTCACCCGGCCAGTTCCTGGAATCGGCGTAGGGCGACGGTCATGTTGACTGCCATCGAGGCCGCACCCGCGTGCTGGCTCCTTCGAGCAACGCTCAACGCTGCTGCACACCGGCGATGAAAAGCCGGATCCAACAATGTGTCTTCCGAAAACCGAAAGCGGTGAACAGATATGGTCAAGATCGGTTCGAACGGTGCACATCCACCGCTAGTGCTGAGCGATTGGGAGCGGGCACTGACGATCAACCGTCGCTATCGCGGGCTCACCGTAAATGTCCCCGAGGGGCCGTTCTGGCTGACTGGAGCCAACGCGTTCGTATACCGCCGGACTACCCATGGCGAGCAGCAGTTCATGCGGGTCGATGCTGCCACGGGTTTGAAACGGGCCGCCTTCGATCAGGCCCGTCTGGCGGCCGCGCTAAATGAAGCGAGCCATAAGAGCTATCAGGCCGGCGATCTTCCCTTCGAGCGTTTCGAACTGACCGAGGATGGTCGCAGGCTCGACTTCATGATTGAGCAGGTCCGGTGGAGCTGCGACATTGAAAGCTATGCCTGCACCAGCACAAACTTGGATGTGGACGCCCCGAAGTTTCAGCTCAGCCACCACTACACGCCACCGGCTGAGAACAACCGCGACCAGAGGAGCGTCTCGCCCGACGGCAAATGGATCGTCTCTATAAAGAACTGCAATGTTTTGCTGCGCAGCAAGGACGGATTGCAGGATGTTGCGCTGAGCCGGGATGGATCCGAGGGCAATCACTACGTCTTTTCGACACTGAGCTGGTCGCCGGACTCGCGCCATCTCGCGGCCTACCGCGTTCGCCCCGGCTACAAGCGGGAGGTCCCCTACCTCAATTCGTCGACGGACCAGTTGCAGCGCGAATATTCGACAATGGTCTATCCCAAGCCGGGCGATGTCCTTCCGCTGCCCCAGCCGGTCCTGTTCGACATTGCCGGCCTGCGCCAGATCGTGATCGACAACGCCCTGTTCTCCAACCCCTTCGAACTTTCCCCTTTCCGGTGGTGGGCGGACGGTCGCGGGTTTACTTTCGAATATAACCAGCGCGGGCATCAGCTCTATCGGCTGGTCGAGGTAGACGCCGCCACGGGCCGCGCACGCTCGCTGATCGAAGAGACCAGCACGACCTTCGTTGATTACCGGCCGCTGGTGATGAACCAGCACCGTACCGGGAAAATCTTTCGTTACGATGTCGACGACGGGAAGGAGATCATCTGGGCGTCCGAGCGCGACGGGCACGAGCACCTGTACCTGTTCGACGGCCAGACGGGCGCGCTCAAGAACCAGATCACCAGCGGTGAGTGGGTGGTCCGCGCGGTCAACCATGTCGATCCGGTCAAGCGCCAGATCTGGTTCGAGGCGAGCGGGAGGAACCCGGGGGAGGACCCCTATTTCGTCCATGCGTACCGCATCGGCTTCGACGGTGAGGGGCTCACTGAGCTCACGCCCGAGCCGGCCAACCACCATGTCGAGTTCTCTCCCGACGGCCGCTACTATGTCGATCTCTGGTCACGCATCGATCTGCCGCCGCGCATGATGCTCTACCGCGCCAGCGACGATGTCAAACTCATGGAGGTGGAGACCGCCGACATATCCGAGCTCGTCGCCGCCGGCTGGCAGCCGCCACTCAGCTTCCACGCCAAGGGGCGCGACGGCAAGACTGATATCTGGGGCGTGATCCACCTGCCCGCCAATTTCGATCCGAAGAAGAAGTACCCGGTGGTGGAGGATATCTATGCCGGGCCCCAGGGCTCCCGCGTCCCAAAATCCTTCTCAACGCGGACAGAGCCGCTCACGCAGCTGGGCTTCGTCGTTGTGCAGATCGATGGCATGGGTACCAACAACCGCTCGCGCGCCTTTCATGACGTCGCGTGGAAAAATCTGAAGGACGCAGGCTTTCCCGATCGCATTCTATGGCACAAGGCGGCCGCCGCGAGGTATCCGTGGTACGATATCTCCAATGTCGGCATTTTCGGCGGGTCCGCAGGCGGCCAGAACGCGGTGGGCGCGCTGCTCTTCCATCCCGAATTCTATAAGGTCGCGGTCGCCAACAGCGGCTGCTACGACAACCGGATATACAGGATCAGGTGGAGCGAACAGTGGATGGGGTGGCCAGTCGGCATTGAATATTCCCAATCCTCCGCCATCGACAATGCTTACAGGCTGCGGGGCAAGCTGATGATCGTCGTCGGCGAAATGGACCGCAATGTCGACCCGTCCTCCTCGCTGCAGCTTGCCGACCGACTCATCAAGGCGGGAAAAGATTTCGACATGGTCTATGTGCCTGGTGCCGATCACAACGCGCCAGGCATCTACACTGAGCGCAAACTCCTGGACTTCTTCGTTCGCAACATTCTCGATCAGACCCCACCCGACTGGAACGCTGAACGAACCGAGCTGCAAAAGAGCAAATCGTCACGATGATGGCTTCGGCTGCTTCTGCCTGTAGCAATCCTCGCGCCCGTTTTGTTGGCTGTGATCGAGGCGGCGAGCGAGCGGAGAACCGCTCGGACGAGGGCCTGTGCCGATTCCTGCGCACGGGCCTTCGCAAGACGGAAACAGGAGCGATTCCGACGCTCGACGGTCGCAAAGCGGGAATTAAGGACATGGCGCCCCGCCGCTGCCTGGCTCTTCGATGACGGCACGCTTCTATCTTGCATGCGTCGTTTTGCCTCCGCTCGCCAATCGCGGCGTTCCCCGGAAGCGGGACGGAAGCGGGGCGGGCGGCGAGTTGCGACCGGAAGGGCCGCCGTCCAGGCGGACCGCATCCGAAGGACCGGAACGAAGAGAAGGACCCGAAGCGAGAGCGAAGGGTTGCGGTTCGACTTAGAGCCTCGTGGGTGGCGATGATATCTTTCACGCTTGGGCCGAGCGGGACGCTCCGGCCGACCTTGGGGATGGCTCGTATCTCTTGAATCATCTTTTTCAGCGAGTCAGAATGTGGATGCGTCTTCGGTCAGTCCGCTGGCCGGCGGTCAGCGCATCATTTCGGTGACTAACCTCGACGAGGCGACGAGGCGGGCCGCCGGACGCACATCACCTCAAGTCAGCGACCCACACGCGACGCATGGCCAAAACCCAACCTCGCCCTGATCCGGAATGCTTGCCGCCAGGGCCTTGGCGATCTGCCGAGCCGTAGATGACCGGCACGAGTATAGGCGAGCCCTTGCGTATCGGGGGCGCTCGGCTTGATGCTCTCAGCCGAGCCGAATCCTACCGCGGCGCAGACTCGGTAGTCGGCCCTGAACAACGGCTAAGCTGTTGATATTGTTAATATTTCTGACCCGGGAAGACGAGTGGAAGCATCCGATTTCGCCGTTTTCGGCTGGAGTGCTTGCAGGCACCAGGCAAGCCAAAGCGCGAGTGAGGATCAGGCGCAGATTTTGGCCGCGGCGACGAGCAGCGCATTGATCGCATCGCCAGCATGACCGAGGAGAGCGTACTATCGATCGACTGCTCGCAAACCGGCTCGCACTGGTGATCGCCCATTCGTCCCGATTGAACAACCGGCGGATTTTCAGCTCTTCCTTGTTCTTTTGTAGGTTCCGGGCGAGCACCTCCAGACGCTGCTGATAACGACGAACGTTGCCGCGAATGGCCGCTATCGCGTTGTCCCGCAAGACCGCTTAGGAGACAGGCCGCGCGATCGGTTGACACGATGCCAGCGGCGTCGCGGATATCGGGCTTGCGCAGGTTCAGACACCATCGCCAGGGGCGGACGTGGCTATATCCGCGTTGCGCCTCGGCAAGCATCCCGGCGCGGCGCAGGCTGGCGAAGGCGATGAGTTGGCGTCGGGATTTCGCGTGCGGTGCGCGCCGGAAAAGCCGCAAAGGTGCAGCCGGCATCGCCCGAGAGAGGTGGCAGGCGGCGGCACTCGAAATCGCCTCCGCCTGGCTTGGCTGGTTCATTCGGCCATGAACAGCGGCTGAACTCTGGCCCATTGATCGGCGGTGCGGAAGCCGCCGCGGGTCGTGTAGCTTTCGGCGGGGAATTTCATCCAGCGCGGCAGCCATGCGTCGACTTTCTCCCTGCTGTTCTCGTCGAACAGGAAGTCGCGGATGGGTTGTCTTTTGCGTCTTCACCTTCTCGAAACATTGCCGTGGGCGACATGCTTGCCGCCGATATCGGCGAGTATCAGATTGGCAATTTCCTTGTCGCGCAACAGGTCGAAGAGGGCGTCGTCGGCTTGCCAGCGAGCTGGCCATATCGACATTCAGGTGATTGCCAAGCGCCTCGATGACGGCGCTGCCGGCTTCGACCGTCTCGGCCATGACGATGGCGAGAACGCGCAGGACATCGTCGTCGGACAGCGTCAACAGCCGGGCGAAGACGCGCGCTGTGGCAAAGGCATCGCCGTTGCCGCCGGCGACCGCGCCATCCTCCTCCGGTTGCCCCAGCAGCGCCAAAACCTCGCGCCGCCTTCGCAGAATACGGCTTCGGCCTTGCAGGCTGCGAGGCTTGCCGCCACCGCTTCATTGGCGGTGCGCTGCGGCTCGCGGCGAACCTGCCACAGGCCCGAACCTGTGATGGGATGCGCCACCATCAGGCGCAGCGCGACACCCGGACGGTCGAGCATGGCCGCGCGCACCGCGGCATGGCAATGCAGATCGACATAGTTCTGCATCGGCCCGGTGAGTCCGGTCGCGACGGCTTTGCGGAGGTTTCTTCGTGCTCGCCGCCCTCGCCTTGCGCGCGGGCGCGTCGGGCATCCTTGCGCGACAGCCAGCCCTCGTGGCACTCGACCGTGCTGCGATGCGAGACTGATATGAAGACCTTGCCACCTTTTTTTCTTCGGCGTCTTTTCGTGGTCCCAAGACTTGGAAAAACTGCCCCGGTTCCAGCACGGCCACGTCGGCCAGCCGGCTTCCAGACAGGCGTCGCGTCTGGCAGCGATCGCCTCGTTCTGCTTTTGCCAGAACAGGTCGGCGTCGGCGAAATAGCTGTCCTCGCCGAACAGGTCGCAGACGATCAGGCCCGGATAATCCTCGACGACAAACAGCGCCACCTCTGAGGAAATCGACTGGCCGCCGAACAGCCATTGTTTCAACTGGTCGCCGCGCGGCGTGTATTGCTCCGGATCGGCATAAAGCGCCAGCCAATCCTTCTGCTGCGCCTTGCAGGCCTGGTCAGATTGCGCGCCGTCTCGGCGTCGATTTCCTCGCGCCGATAGGCCTCGCGGATTTTCGGCAAGAGGTCGCCGAGCGCCAGAATGCGTTTGACCAAAAGCTCGGTGATGCCGAAAGTGGCGGCGATGTCGGCACGCTGCAGCCCTCCTTGATCAGCCGCGAAAACGTCTCCCGCTGCGACACCTCGTCGGGATCGAGCCGGGCGAAGTTTTCGATCAGCAGGCCTCGAGCGCATCGGAGTCGTCGCCGTCTTCCATGATGGCGCAGGGCAAGGCATCGCCCTCGCCGCGCTCGTCGGCGAGCGACTTCGCGGCGAGATAGCGGCGCCGGCCGGCGACGATCTCGAAGCTATCCGGCTCGATGTCGGGCCGCACCAGAAGCGGCACAAGGACGCCGCGCGCGCGAACGGACGGCAGCATGTCCAACACGTCGGGCGCGCTGGAATGGCCCCATGTGAGCGTGGAAATGCTGAGCCGGTCGAAAGGAATGTGGGCAAGCTGCATGGTTCGTCTCCTTCGTTGGGGGTGGAATTGTCCCCGCCGCAAGGGCCGAAGGCCGGCGCGGCGGGGGCGGTTTTGCGCCTTATCGGCGCTCTTGCTCCGCCGCGTCTGGCGGAAGCTCGGAATAGGATTTGGCAGTGCTTCCGCTGCCTGCCGCAGAAGCCGCTCGGCTTCGGTGATGTGGCCGGCGCTGCGCGCCGCTTGGGCGTAAACGGAGAGCGGAAAGCGCGCCTTGAACCAGAGGTCGCGCTCGATGCCGAGGCCACGCCGAGCCTTGGCGCTTGCAAGCTCGGCAAGGCTGACGCTGCCGAGTTCCGGGAAGCCGAAGCCGAGGTCGCAAAGGCCGAACATTGTGTCGCCGTCGGCGTCGAGTTCGGTGAGAAGCCAGGTTGCTGGCCCGGTTGGATCGAAATAGTCTTACCACCGGGACATGGTCGGTCTCGATGTCAGTTGCGCCATTGGCGAGCAGCTGGGCGCGCAGTTCGTCGGTGATCAAGATCATGGGAAAACTCCTCTCAAATCAGGTCGAGTTGATTTCTGTCGGCTTCATCGAGCAGCCCGGTATCGAGCGGCTTCTGCGCCGCGCGCGGGCGCGTCGGCCAAGAGGGCAAGGCGGTTGCGCGTGGTGACCGGCCGGACACGGGAATGAGCGTCTGCTCGCCTTGCGGCGTCGGTTCGGTCTGCAGGGTGTCGGGATCGCGCGACGCTCATGCCGCGATCTCATCTTGTTGCGCGCCTTCGGTCTCGGCGTTAAAGCCAAGAAGAAAATCGGCGGCTTTGGAGGCAAGGCTGGCGGCGCGGAAGATGGCGCGATTTTCCTCGCGCAGCACCTTCAGCCATGTGCCGATATAGTCGGCATGGCGCACGGTCGGCTCGATGCCGAGCGTCGAGCAGACAAAGGCTGCGGCGATTTCGGCAACCAATTCCTCGCGCGCATAGGTCTTGGAACCGAAGGCGCCGGAGAGGTCGCGCGCCAGCCGCGCCGGGTGGCCGGTCCAGTGGCCAAGCTCGTGGAAGCAGGTGCGGTAATAGTCGATCTGCTGAAAGAATGCCGGCTTCGGCGGCACCTGAATGGTGCCACTGCCCGGCATGTAGAAAGCGCGATCGCCGCCGATGCGAAATCCGCGCCGCTTCCTCCAATAAGCGCCTCGGCCTGTGGGATGATCTCGCGTTCGGGCAGCGGTTCGGCGTTGCCGTAAAGGTGCTCGGGCAGGCCGTCGCACTGCGCGATGTTAAAGACGGTGAAGCGCTTCAAATAGGGCACGGCCTGCGGCTTGTCGCCGTCTGTCTTGGCGCGCTCCTTCTCGTTTTTGGGGACAAAGCGGTCGGCATGCACCATTGTTGTGCCGCGCTCGCCCTTCCTGACATTGCCGCCAAGAGCAAGCGCCTGCCGGAAGGTCAGCCAGTTCTGGCCGGGATAGCTGCGCTCGATGACGGCGCCCCACAGGATGAGGATGTTGATGCCGGAATAGCGGCGCCCGGTGGCGGCATTCCCCCGCAGACCGAGGTCGGCCTTTGCGCTGCCCCATGGCTTGACCCATGGCACGGTGCCGCGCTCCAGTTCGGCAATGATGCTGTCCGTGATCTCCTGATAAAGGCTGGCGCCCGGGCGCCCGCCCTTAGCCGCGCCAGCCTCTGCGCTGGCGCAACGCTTGTCGTTTGCACGCATTCCTTTCGTCCTCCGCTAACCACTCGCCGCGCCTTTCCCCGGAAAGGGGGTGGGCGGCGAGACGCGACCGGAAAGGCCCGCCGTCGGAGGCGGACCGCATCCGAAGGACCGGAACGCAAGAGTAGGACCCGAAGCGAAGCGAAGGGTTGCGGGATGCCGCGGCGGGCCTAGAAGGGAGTGCCGCCCACCCCGCGCCGCCGGGAAAGGCCAACGAACAAACCGCGTCGGCCGACAGGCCGGCGACCGTCAGCAGCCGACAGGCTGCCCGCGCCAGGGGGCGAAGCCGGATGGCCGAGACCGCCTGAGCCTGCCGAAGAAAAAGCGGCTCGGTTCACGAGCACCCGGCACGCGCCGTCAGGCGCGCGGGCGCGTCAAGCTTAGGCCAAATTGGGTTCTTCCGCATATTTGGGGCAGGGACTACTTTTTTCGGGTGTCCCTTTGTCCGGTTGGGTCAAGCGGCTGCCAGAAGTCGGCTCCGGAGGAGTGGATAGGCGGCGCGCCAGTACATCTGGCGCTTGGTCGTCTTGAGGTGGTTGATCTGGCCTTCGACCGGGCTCGTGCTCCAGGACTGGTGATTGGCGCCCGGACAGCCTCAATGTCACGGCTGAGACCTGCCGCAAGGGTAGCCAGTTCGGCGGGCCAGGTCAGCCGCGATTGAAAGTTCCGGAGCATGTTCATGCAGATGGTGGAGGAACCGCTCGGTCTTGCTCAGCCGACGTCGCGTGCTTCACGCTCGATCACATCGAAAGAATCGGGCCATTTCCTCGCTGCCGTGAATGTTCGGTGCGACGCGCTCTCAGTGGGCGGTGAACAACACGTCTGTTGGTACCAATCGTCCGATAAAGTTGAACGCGGGTTCTGAGTGCGGCTCGACGTTGTCTGGAAGCCGACGATTGAGGGCTATCAGCTCACAGCTGTCGCAATGGGCCTATTCGATGGCCCAACCGGTTTGCATCTCTCTCCTAATACCAATCGGGGACAAGGACGATGCTGCGAGATCAGAGACGGTCTACCGCGGAACGACAGCTCGGCTGCGCCGTGCAGACATCGGTTTGGCGTTCCGGTCGAGTTCGTTCAATCAGAACGAGGTCTTGATGCCGACCATCACTGCCGCCGCGGCAAAATCGCCGCCGATCCGGTCGTCGTCGCCGTCCCTCTTTGCGCCGGTCGGAATGTCATAGGTGTTGTAGTCGCCGCGAGCGGTGAACACCTTTTCGTAGGAACCGGAGACGAAGAAGCTGGTCCGCTCGTTGTACTGGTAGCCGACGCTGCCGCCGACCATCAGAACCGGCGCCGATTCGAAATCATCCTCGAAGCGCTCGTCACCCGTCCAGTGATGATCGGTATCGCCGGCCGAGAACGTCATCCCGCCCTTCAGCGCAAAGCCGAAGTTCCAGTGATCCTTGACATAGGTCGTATCGATGCCGGCAAAGGCGACCGGCAAGTTCTGCTGGTAGCTGCCGACCTTTGTGCCTCCTGGCCAGTCGCCAACCGAATCCCGGAAGCGGTCACCGCTGTGGACATAGGAGCCGCCATAGGCAGTCCACTTGACCGAGGTGTACTTGAAGCCACCGTTGACGTTAATCAGCAGCTGGTTGCTGACCTGGAAGTCATGGCCGATCGCGACGGTTGCCGAATAGAAGTGATCCAGATCGGTGTCGGAATGGCGCGAACGGTCGCTCCAGTCGTTCCAGCCATCTTTGGTCGAGAATGGCGGGATCCAGTCGTTCCAGCCATCATTGGTCGGGATCCAGTCATAGTCTTCCATGTAGCTGTCGCCGCTGAAGGCGATCTGGCCGGAAAGCTTGGCGGTCCAGCCGGCCTCGCTGCGCGCCGTCATCTCGGCTGAAATGACCGGAGCGGTGCCTTCCCAGATAAGGTGGCTCAGCTTCGAGCCGCTGCCGGGAGCCTGATAGACTAGCTCGTTGGCCTCGATGTCGATGACGCCGACGCCGCCAACGAACGAGAAATTGGGATTGTAGCGCGCCGGTTCGCTCACCACCGCGGCACTGGCCATCGCCGGCCAGGCAGCGAGCAACGCTGCCGCTCCACCAAAGAATTTCGCATACAATTTCATGAAACTACCCTCATAGGAATGATCCGTTATTCGGCTATACGCTGCGTAACCGGGTGCACGTCAGGTGCGGTCGTCTATGCAGCGCCCCTGTAGGTTGGCAGATTGCCGCCCTCGGCTCGGTTCCTCAACACTCAAGGAAACGCCGTTAGCGTGACCCGATTGACGGCGGTTTTTGCCGATGCGTTCCGGGCGGTCGGCGTGACGGGAACCTTGCATTATCTGAGGCACACATTTGCGATGACGATGCTGGTACGATTGCAGCGGCAGGCAGCGACCACGCCGGACCTCAATCCGCTGAGATCGTGCAGGTTGCTTTGAGCAGTCCACAGCAGACACTCTGAGTCTAGATTATCCGACAGAGCCGAGGGCCGACTTCCTCGAACCCGTTCCGCAGATAGAAATCGAGCGTGCGCTTCCATTTTGGTTGCCCGGGCGCTCCAACCTCAAGTCGCTTCCAGCCACGAGCACGGCTTTCCTGCGAGGCGACCTCAAGCAGATGAGGGGCAATCCCTTAGGAGCGCATGTCGGGTCGAACATACAGCTCCGAAATGTAGCCGAACTTGCCTCCTGCATAGATCGCCGTGCATTCATTCAGCACCATGATGCCGACCGGCTCGTCATCTGCACTTGCGATCACAGCGACCCCGCCAGCGTCGGCAAGCACCGTATCCGCGCTTTGTCTGACGACCTCGGGCGTGGGCGCTTTCCCGCCAGTGAGTTCATCGAGTAGCGCGTGAATGAAACGGGCGACCGTCTCTGCGTCCGTTGCGTTGGCGCTGCGAGTAGATATGGAAGGCATATTCTCTCCTGGCAGTGGTCAAAATTCCGATTCCTGCTGCCATCCGCGCAGGTCCGACTCACTTTTAGCTGTAATGTTGGGCTAATGAACAGCATTTTTTCATTAAATTATGTTAAAAGACTGCAAAACAAATATTACAAGTATGCAGGATTCCGGATGACTTGATGTGAATTGCCGCAGATAGGAGACATTTTCACATCAAAAGAACCGGGTTACTTCGTTGTCGATGAGAATTTGAGAGCAGTGGCCGTCGACTTGACTCGTGAGTCCAATCGTCTCCTTGGGCCGGCTTGGCCACCAAGGTGGGCATCATCGGACAAATGAACTCCAGCCGGCCAGCACCGGAACTCACTCGTTTACGCACAGAATCGAGTCTAGGCCCGTCCCATCTGGTGGCTAGTGGAACGGATTGTGATCGTTTACTAAATTAGCAATTCTGCACGAAACGGCTTATTGTTGGTCCCAGCCGGCGGACACGACCACACCCCGCCGGTTAGGCCCGCCGGTCGGTTGCCTACCCCGCAGCGGCTGTCGGGCCGTCCCCATCACAGTTCGGACAATCAACGTGAGCCGAGATAGAACCAACAACCCCGCAACCGGGATCAGGGGCAAGCGCCACGGGCCGCCTGTGAACGACGAAGCAGAGCATTTCGAGTCTGCCCCGTGTGTGGCCTCACGTTCGACAAGCGAAACCGTGGCGAGGTGCTGCATCATTATCTCCCCGAACATGAGCCGTTGAAGCTCGATGGATAAATGGCCCGTCTTTCCCATATAGGGCCATGACACCTCCTACTCGGGCGAGAGATACATCTCCGCCTCCTTAGCGGCAGCCACGAAAGCCTAGCGACGACATGAGGGTCAATCCGATCGCCCTCCATCGCTAACAGGCAAAGCGTCCACGCCTTGTGCCAGCGAGGTCCTCTCCGGGTCCACCTCTTGAGCTGCTCAAGGGCTGCCCTCGCATTGTTGCAGCCATGCCTGCCGCCGTCCGATCAATCTTCACGAACACCCGAGGGACAAACCAAAGGGTTGTCATGAAGGGTAACTAGAGTGGGTCGGAATATTTGGTAGAAATTTCTGAGCGGGCCGCGATCGGGTAGGGCTGCGCGGGCATCCAGGAGACCTAACCAAAGTGGCGTAATACCTCCTCCTCCTCGGCAGCAGCCAGGAATGCCTTACGGGCCTCCTCAGCCTCCATCTTGTCGGCAATCACGGCAATGCAAACGCGCAGCGCGAGGTTCCACTTGGGGCCACGCTTAGTGCAGTTCAGGAGTTCCTCAACTGCTGCCTCAGCAGTGTCGACGCTGCGCGTCTGATCGGGAGGCTCAGTTCTCACGCTGACTGAGGGGCTGAAAAAATGCGGCACGTTGCTGGGAACTAGGGCAGCCGCGGTCTCCTCAGCCCATTCTTGCTCTCGCCGCTCAAGCTCCTCCTGAAGCTCCACCGCTAAAGCAGCAAGCTTCGGCGGCAAAGGTCGGTCGTCCAACAGGCTTAGCTGCTTGCGCAACTTCCGACGATTATCTTCCGAACTGATCAATTCTCGGAAGGAACGATTATCCCTATCTCGGGTGGCCATAACGGTTCGCCTTAAGCTTTTTACGCAACTCATTTGGTTGCTGAAGGTTCCCGGAGGCGGCCGGATGAGTTGTCACAGCATTATTCGTTAAGATCGAAGGCTACTGCGCGTCCAAACGCCGGAGCGGTCGCCACGATAACGTCGACCAGGGCCGTGTTACTGATTTCGAGCTCAGGGCCATCTTGGCGAACCGCAGCTATAACGGCCTTGACGGAGACTGCGCCACCGTGCGGGACCTTCTGGATGGCCTCGTGCACAAGCTCCACGGCTATGCGCTCGCAGTCCGTCTCGATGTCCACCTGAGGCCTCCCTGGACATAAACCCAAGCACCCATTTGTTGGCACGCCGCTTGTAAAAATCAACAATTAATTTCGTACAATGGGACCGCGAACAACTGTGGCGAGGACAACCGGCTCGCGCTAGATTGAACGGCTACTACCCGCCCTTATCGGATGCCACCGACAGGCCGAGGGCAGTAGCTGCTTCTATAGGCGCAGCGTGCCGAATATGGTCGATTTCGCCTTGATCGAAATGCTGTCCCCACGGTCAGCCCTGTTGAGGATTGCGATTATTGCGTGCTCTTCAATTGGACCAATCCCTTTGCACACTCATCCAACTCTCCGAACAGCTCTTGTGGCATTCTGCACAAGAGATGCCGAAGGGACGAACTTCCCCTCCAACCAACTGTTTCATCCGGAAACAAAAAAACCCGCCGCACAGGAGAGCGACGGGTCGACCAAGCGACCACCGAGCGCGGGGTGGGTCGGGATTTGCCCGGTGCGCGGATCGTGAAAAAATCATACGCGGCCGGGTGCGTCGCGTCTACCAACCGGCAGTTGGCCTTTTCGGCACGGCGGACTTAATGTGGCGATTTGCCCCTATAGGGTTTCGCGGTCGCCCATACCTTCCGGGAATTGAGCGCTTGAGAGCGAGCAACGTGCTTCCGCCTAATCCGCCTCTGGGCACCATCACCTTGCTGAGGTGTTGATGCAGCTGAAAAACCAGCAAAATTAATGCTTAGGCTACCCGAGTGCTACGCACAGGTGTTACACATGGTCCTAGCTATGAGCCGTCCAACAAAGCATCGCAAGACCGGCGTTTGCTGGTTCCGAAAGCGGGTTCCAGCCGACATTGCCGTGTTGACCGGCCGCTGAGAAGTCAACAAGACGCTGGGAACTAAGGAAATACGCAGAGGTGCTTGCGGAGTTTGAACGCGAGTGGGCGCAGCTTCGGCTCGGAAATCGCTCGGTCAATGGAACCAGCTTGGGTCGTCCTGCTGCTGCCGGTGTAGATGCGCTCACACCGCGCCTCATCACGGACCGGGAGGCGCACCGTTTTGCCAAGGCCGTGCACGACGAATGGCTTGCAAAATTCTACGACAATCCGAGTGAACAGCTCCACGGGCACACCGAGCTGTACGAGGGCATGTGGAAAAAATATCCGTTGCCATCAACCGATCCAGTTGCTGGAGTGGAAGGCATCGCTGATCCCATCCCGGGGACAATGCCAATCGAGAATGTCTTTTGGAAATCGATGAGGGATTGATGCATCGGCAGGGCTAAGGGTATCCTAGCCGACAACGGCTACAGTGACGATCCGTGGAGCATCCACAAAACTGCACTTGCAGTGAGGGCCGCTCTGCAGCGAGCTAGTCTAACGCTGCAAAGGCTTGAACGCGGGGAGTTTGAGCCAAGCGCGGAGCCCGGGTGGCTTCATGGTTCGGCAACTACTCAGCCAGCCGTCAGTCGCTCGCCGAAGACCGCGGCTTACGGCGAAATCAATCGCCCATGATGACAACCAGGCACCCGAGGACCACCGCCGCCAAACTGTCCGGGACTTAGCGAAACGCCTGTCCGCGACTTAGCGGAATCCCTGTCCGGCTTTTACGAAATACGCATACCGGTCACCTTCCGCCCTTCCATCGCTTAGAGGGTGCGGCATTCACCCCGGATTCGGTGATTCTCGGTTCGCCGGGGTGGCTGGTCTCGCACGAAGGGGGCGAGCATGCCCGGTTACGCACGATCGTGGCGCCGGTCTTCAAAAACCGCAGGGTGAAGCTGCTCGCAGCAGGTCGAGGCGATCGCCGCGCAGTTGTTCGAGACGCTGGCGACCCAGCCCCAGCCCGCCGACCTGCGGCGCCACCTCTCCTTTCCGCTTCCGGCCATGGTCATCAGCGCGCTGATGAGCGAAGGCGCAAGCACGCTGAGCGAAGCCGAGCGGGAACAACTACCGGGATTCCCGGCGGACCGTGACGACCTGGCCCGACTTTACACCTTTGAGCCCGGCGACCTCGATCTGATCCGGCGTTGCCGAGAGGACCGCAATCGCCTCGGCCGGCACTCCTCCGACTTGAACGTGACAGTCGATGCGTCGGATTGTCCCATCGCAAATTCTGACATCCCAGCGTCCCTCGCGAGCGCTCGCAATTCGGCTGGAGGTGCCAGACAGAAAGTTCGAAAAGCTTCCAAGAACCCCAGTTAAGCTTCTTTTCTTATTATTTCTACAACACTTAGCAGACATGAGAAACTTCCAAGTTTTGCACGTAGGCGGATGATCCACGTGGCACTCAGCCTGTAGATTATCCGCACTCTATCTAACGAGTGGGACCCTGGGCTCAAAACTCCCGGTCGGTGTATACCCAAGGGCCTGCTTCCTCGATCCGAAGCGCCGCATTGGCGACGGTCTCGTCGTCGGCATCGGGATAGTTCTCGCGAATCCATTCCTCCGCATCGATGTTCCAAGCCTCCACGAGATCGCCGGCATAGTGCTGGTGGTCCAGCGCTAGCCCGAGGTTCTCTTGGCTGCGGAAATCAGCGACGATTCCGTTTGCTAATGGAATGTCCATATCAGGCCTCTTGGTGAGTCGGGATCGATGATCCTACGGGCGGGAGTGCCGACCACGCAAGCAAATCTCATCGAGTCATGAATATGTGTTCTCGCGTGTGTAGTTTCAGAA
Source organism: Mesorhizobium sp. WSM4850 (assembly GCF_055811735.1). Lineage (NCBI taxonomy): Bacteria > Pseudomonadati > Pseudomonadota > Alphaproteobacteria > Hyphomicrobiales > Phyllobacteriaceae > Mesorhizobium > Mesorhizobium sp. WSM4850. The sequence goes on from NZ_JBVVPV010000063.1 coordinate 16,175, forward strand.
AGGGAGCGGCAGGGCTTGAACCCAGTGCATTGCCGCAGCAGCTGCACCTTGAAGTAGCTCATACAGCTGGCCAGCGTATGCAATAACGACAGCACCGACCGCACCCGGTATCAGACCTTGAATCCCAGCATCGACGGTTGCATTAACACGGTCCACTAACCAGCCTCCAATGGTCCCTGCTACGCGCCGGAGCACGGTGCTGCTTGCGTGAACAGCTTCAATTGCAGGCTCAGGTGCCTGAGCTTGATGGCGAAGTTCCCCGATAGCGCGCTGAATTTCATCCAAGTCGCCTCTGGTAACAGGAAGGTCATCGATCGGACTTGGCGGATTGTTGTGGCCGATCATCCCCCGATCGCGTTGGCCGGCTCTGATCAGGTCTTCAAGTCTATCTAGGCGCTGAAGCATTTCCTGTCGAAGTTGTTCGACCGTCAGCGCGTCATCGTCCTCTACATCTTCAGGTGGGATGATGTCCGGCAGGGGATCGTTGATGCTATAGATTCCGTCGTCCTCTTCGTATGGCGCGTCATTCCCGATGTCGGTCGGAGCCCAGTCATACAAGCCGTCCTTTTCAATTTCCTCTACGGCTTTCTGCATCGTGTCGAAGTCGACAACCTCGGAAAACGTGTCCTGAATCTCTTCATCCGCGTTGTAAGGGCCACCCCAAATCCATTGGTAACCGCCCTCTGCACTTTCGTAGGGAGTCTTCTCGGCCGGATCTTCGAAGTGCTCCTGAAACCACGTAACCATAAGCTCGACCTTGGCAGCCCGAGAGAGCCTACGAAATCTAGACTTCGTGAACTCTTCCTCGCCCATTGAAATGAACGGTTTACGTGCCATGCCTCTCCTCGCCCTTGGCCTATATGCCAGTTTCTAGCCGCAAATGAAAAGCCGCCGGGGTGGAGACGGCTCACAGCCAGCCAGTTTCGGATATAATTCAGTATCACTATCATCTTTCCGATCTTGATCGCCGAAACCCGCTCCCGACCATCGGGAGAAGCATCGGCGGTCACACGCCACCGATCCGCGGAGCGCGTTCCGGGAGATCGGATGTAGGGCCAAGCTGGGGAAGGATTCGAACGGCACTTCTGGAGACCGTTGTGGCGGCATCGACGCTGTGCCATTTGCAGCGGGCCAATTCTCGCCCTATGGCTCCGTTTACCTCTGGCTGCAATCACGATCACCGCGACGGCGAAGCCGAGCGGCCGCAGCTGGCTGGCATCCTCTTGTGTTTTGATGGTGGAAGGTCCGGCGCCAGACCGGGAAAGCCACCGCGGAAAGAGCGGGGTTGGCTTGCTCCTGGCGGATGCCGGCAGGGGTGTTCTGCCCAATAGCGATGCGCAGATGGCCGAAATTCATGAGCGGCGTCCTAGATCTCAATCGCTGCGCAGAATGCGTGCTTCGAGCGCGGCTGCCACGAAAGCTCGTCGAGCGGCTGGTGGATGGGTCTTACCGCGTAACACCTGCAGACAGGTGTCCATCGCTATTCTGCGTTTATTGGTCTCATGATGCAGATCCCGGAGCAAGATAGCGGCTGCGTCGTTGACGTCCAACACGATTCGCTCCGAGCTCCGGCGGCTAACCTGAACAATGACTGGCCTCTCAAATCTGATCAAGCCGGTCATCTCTCCCCTCCTCCACAGCCACTATGAGGCAAACAGCCCCGGGTCGCATTTATTTACTCAGCCGAACCCGACCACTGCATCTGCACCGCCGAACCTGGCCATTGGCGACCAAGCGATCGCCATGAGCTGCGTCTGGCCATGGTCAGGGTTGCGTGCGATCTGCGGTTTTGTAGTCGGTGGTGAGGAACTGCTTCTCATTCGCGTGGTCTAGCTGAAACCTGGACATACTGCACTCTTTGACGCGCCTCGCGCCAGTCTCAAACACGTCGTCGAAGTCTACACCTGCACTTTTCCACTGCCCGATCTGCAGGCGGCGATCCACTGCATCGCGGAGGTTGGATCTTCCAATATGGCGACCCGCTTCGCAAAGCCGAAAAAGGCATTGCGCGCCGTGCTTACCGGCTTGCGCTCATCGTATGCATCGTAGCATGCCCTGAGGGCGGCTTCGTGGATCAGGTCTCTGCGATCTTCCGGCCATTCATTGAGAAAATCGATTGCATCCGCAAGGCCGGCAATCTCTTGGATGATGTGCGTAGCGCGCTTCACGAAAAGGGGGCTGCTGAAAGCCTCAGCGTTCATTCGTTCCTCCAACCTTCCAAATAGCCGATTTGCGGGAAGAGGCGCCGCACCGACGCGGCGACCATGGCACAGTGTGTTGTCAGGGCGATGACGCTTCAAGAAGAAGATCCGCGGCTGCGGCCGGGTGTGTAGCGATCCGCCAGCAGATCGTGCAATGGCTTGGTTGCTATCAAACGCGGTCGTCACTATTAAGCTATGAATTGATTCTGCACCGCCTAATCTAAGCCCGCAGGAGCGTTTTCATGACCGAAGAAGCTGAGACGAAAGCTGACAACCTCATCGAACTCCGCCCATGTCGTCTCAGCCTATGTTTCGAATAATCCGGTTCCCGTCGGTGAACTGCCTGGGCTTATCGGCCAGATCCACATCGCATTGAAAGGCACTACTGGTGGTACCGCACCAGAAAAGTCGGAAGCTCTCAAGCCTGCCGTACCGATCAGAAAATCGGTTACACCCGATTACATTGTCAGCCTTGACGACGGCAAGAAGTTCAAGTCGCTCAAGCGTCACCTGGCTACCCACTATGGCCTTACGCCCGACGAATATCGCGCGAAATGGGGGCTGCCGGCGGACTATCCCATGGTGGCGCCGAACTACGGTGCGGCGCGCTCGGCATTGGCCAAGACCATGGGTCTGGGCCGCAAGCCGAAGGAACCGGGAGCGCCGGCACCTGCCAAGCGTGCCCGCAAGAAAGCCGCAGCCTGACCGCACTTTGTCAGGATCGATCGAGCGGATCCGGCATCATTTCGCACTTGCGATATAAAATTTGTGCATTGCAATATCCGCAGCTATCGGTATGATCATGTTGTCGGCCATCTACTCCTCCCAGATGTGGTGCCGACGCTGAATGGGGCGCACCTCCTCCCGCGTCTCATTCGAAATAGAGCCCGCTGCCACCTCCTCCCGGCAGCGGGCTTTTTCTTTGTCTGAGGCGTGATTTCGGTCCCAGGACCATCGCATTTAAGCGAGGCGAATTCCCCGAACGTCCAGGCCTTTCTTGCCCTGCCCGCATTGAACAAACACCTTCTGACCCTCCATCAGCATGCCGAGTCCTGAGCGGGTCAGCGCGGGGCATGAACGAAGATGTCGCTCTCACCGTTTTCAGGAGCAATCAAGCCGAAGCCCTTTTGGGGGATTGTACCACTTAACGGTGCCCTCGCTCTCCAACTGGGCACCCGTCCCGGCGGTGGACTTTCCAGCGCAACTCTCGCGGTTTGATCGCCGACCTACAGCACTCCCGAGACCTGGTGACCTCTTGGGGCTTTCTTCCGTTGTGACCTTGGACGTGTTTTCCTCGTAAACGCCGCGGCTCCCGCCGCCTCAAGTACCCGGATGTGCAGATAGGCCTCGATGCCCTCCGGCAATTTGACAAAGCCAAAACCCTTGCTGGTGTTGAACCACATCACTTCGGCGTCGACAAGGTCCGCGGTTACGTTCGACGAACGCTGAAAGTAGATGGCTCGGAAGACTGTTCCGCAAAGAAAACGTGTCATCGTCATGGCGATGCCGGCGTGGCTGACGATGGTCTTTGTATTTGCCCATGATCGTCTCGACTTGCTTGAACAACGCATTGCGCTCTCGGCAGGATAACCTCAATCGGGCGATGCGTTCATGTCAATTCACCAGTTGGCCGCTTACCCGCTCTATCGCATTCCTATTCCGGCCGACCTGTTGCCACACGAGGTCGACGATGGCGGGTGAGCAATATGTGCGACATGTCGAGCTGGCGATCGGTACGCTTCCCATATCGCACGGCAGAGGGTTCGCACTGGAGGGCGACACCACAATCAACCTTTTCGATCGTGGCATGCCGCGGACTGCCGTCTCACGCGGATGCGCATACAAAATTTCGATTTACGCGCACTTTCCCCGCACAGCCTGCAGGAGGGGAGACGGGCAGCTTGTCGTTGAGTCGCCCGGCTAGATCAACCCTGCCTGCTCAGCCTCGTGGCGTAAATTATGCCGCGGCCTTGGCCCGATCTGCTGGATCACCAGCCCGGCCGCCAGCGAGCCGAGATCGCCGCAATGCTTCAGGCTGCGCCGCCCTTGCGTGTAGCCGTAGAGGAAGCCGGCGGCATAGAGGTCGCCGGCGCCGGTGGTGTCGACCAGCTCCCGGATTTTGGTCGCGTCGACGGTGACGGTCTCGTCGCCGCGCACGATGACCGAGCCCATTTCCGAGCGGGTGACGGCAGCGATCTTGCAGTCCTTGCGGATCTGGGCCAGCGCCGCAGCGGACGCCTTGTCGGCCTCGACATCTTCCGGCCCGAGCTCGATGCAGGCGCCGAGATAGGTGTTCATCGAGCGCTCGCCGTCTGGGGTAACGAAGATCATCGAGCGCGCCGTCGGTGGCTCGCCATTGAGCGGCTTGGTGTCAAAGGCGACGCCCTGCGCATGGATGTCATGGGCGTAGATTTCGCCGAGCGCATCGTTCGAGACCTTGCCGAAGAAGGCAGCGCGGCCGCCGAAGCTCGCGACGCCCGCCGCCGTGTTGTCGGCGCTGCCGCCGGAGGCTTCGATGGCCGGGCCCATGCGGCTGTAGAGCAGTTCGGCGCGCCTCGTGTCGATCAGGTTCATCGCGCCCTTGATGATGCCGTTGGTTTGCAGAAATGCCGTCGCACTGGGCGATGATGTCGACGATGGCATTACCGATACAAAGCACGTCATAGTTCGGCATCAATGATGTCTCCGCGAACTACCCCACCGGCTTTTTGCTATGCCGGCCGGGCGCCGGTCTAGCGAGTTGCCGCATGCGCTTGATCCAGCGGCCCTCACGCAGCTGCCGGTCCTGCTTCACGCAGCAAGTCGTCGGCTCTGTCCGTCTTCTCCCAGGTGAACTCAGGCTCTTCACGGCCGAAGTGTCCGTATGTCGCCGTATTGCGGTATATCGGGCGTAAGAGATCAAGCATCTTGATGATGCCTTTCGGTCGGAGATCGAAAAGCTCAAGAATAAGGCGCTCGATCCTTTTTTCCTCGATCTTTGCGGTTCCGAATGTATTGACGAGGATAGAGACCGGCGCGGCCACACCAATCGCGTAAGCAAGCTGAACCTCGCAGACCTCTGCAAGGCCGCTGGCAACGACGTTTTTTGCAACGTACCGCGCCGCATAGGCGGCCGAGCGGTCAACCTTGGATGGGTCCTTGCCCGAAAAGGCGCCGCCGCCGTGACGCCCCATTCCGCCGTAGGTATCGACGATGATCTTGCGCCCGGTAAGCCCGCAGTCGCCGTGCGGCCCACCGATCACGAACCGGCCGGTTGGATTGACCAGGAATCTGATCCCCGTCGTATCCAAGTCGGGCGGCAGGACCGGTTTTATGATCTCCTCAATGACGCCTTCGCGGACCGTGGCTCGTGAGACCGCCTCGTCATGCTGCGTCAACAGGACTAAGCGCCACCGGGCGGAAACCCTCGTAGCGTACGGACACTTGAGATTTCACGTCTGGACGCAGCCAGCCAAGCTGTCCCGTTTTCCGGATCTCTGCCTGTCTTTCGTCAAACGATGGGCGAGTTGGATCGGCAAGGACATCAATATATCCGTCTCGTTGCAAGCGAATCCAAACATGAGGCCCTGATCCCCCGCGCCCTGCTCGAGATCCTGCCCTCGTCCTTCGTCAACGCCCTGGCTTATGTCGGGCGACTGCTCGGTGAGAGCCAGAACGAGGGCGCAACGTCGACCATCAAAGCCGATGGCATCATCGTTGTACCCGATATCGAGTATCGTGTCGCGGGCAACTTGGCTGTAATCAATCTCCGCGTGGCTGGTGATCTCGCCAGCCAGAACGACCATCCCTGTCTTCACCAACGTTTCACAGGCGACGCGCGCCTTCGGATCGGTACGGAGGACCGCATCGAGGATTGCATCGGAGATGTTATCTGCCATCTTATCCGGGTGTCCCGCGCCAACGGATTCGGAAGAGAACACGAACTGCCTGGTCATGGAATGCCCTCGCTTCAAGTGTTGGAGTTAAGTGGGGAGTTTCCGGACTGGGGTGGCTTACCGGTCGAGGATGCCTGGGACGTCGAACGCAGTGCAGAAGTCGGCAACGTCTCTTCGTACGCTCGCATGAACTTCCTGATCGTCGGGCTGGCGGCAGACGGAGTCGATGAAAGCGGCGATCTGCACCATTCCCCCTCACGCATGCCCATGGACGTCACTGCCGGCGACCCCAAGCGGATTCCGCTTGTGACTGCCGGGTCGCGCGGGTCGCCCGGCACCATATTAAAGTTCGTAATGATGCCTGCCCTTGCCAGGCGCTCGGCATAGGCTTTGCCTGAGAGCGGCCGGTCCGGAGATCAAGGATCAGCATGTGATTGTCAGTCCCGCCGCTGACCAGGTCATAAACACGATCCAGAAGCGCCTCGGCCAGAGTCTTGGCATTCCTGACGATCCGGTGACCGTAGGTACGGAAAAAGGGGGTCGCGGCTTCCTTCAAAGCAACAGCTAGCGCGGCGATGATATTCATGTGCGGCCCACCTTGCAGTTGAGGAAACACCGCGCGATCAATCCGTCTGGCGAGATTGTATTTACTCGTGGGATGATAGAGCGCCTGATAGCGATCTTCATTCTTCGACAAAATAAAGCCTCCACGGGGCCCGCGGATCGACTCGTGAGACGTGCTGGTGACGACGTCGCAATGAGCCACCGGATTCGGATGCGCTCCAGCGACAATCAGGCCGCAGTGTGCGCAATGTCGGCCACGAGATAGGAGTTCGCCTCCAGAGCGATTTCTGCCATTGCAGCGTAGGGACGTGTTGGTAATCGCTGCCGGAGAAGTTGCCGGCCCAACCATGGGTCGGATGGCCGCCCTCGGGGAGAGGCAAGCCCATCACTTTGTCTCCCGGACTCAACAGTGCTCGAAAGATGGCCTGATTGGCCGGCGAGCCGGAATAGGGCTGGACGTTGGCGTGCTCACTGCCAAACAGCGATTTCAAGCGCCCGATCGCGAGGGTCTCAAGCTCATCGACGATCTCGTTTCCCGCGTAGTCGCGCGCACCCGGGTACCCCTGGGCGTACTTGTTCGTGAAGATCGAGCCGGTCGCTTCCAGCACGGCTGAGGAGGCAAAGTTCTCAGATGCGATGAGTTTGAGCGTCGTCCGCTCCTGCCGTAGACCTAGTTCGTGAAGTGGCAATCGACGTGGACCAAGGAAGACCATCCGTATGTGCCGGGCTCTGCGATGGCTGCGTCAGCGGAGTTCTTCATAGTAGTGTCGCGCTCCCATCTGGGCAGATCTTTTTACGATCAAGCAGCAGTCTCCTTCGACCACGCGTCTGTACCGCCTCGAGCCGCTCCAGGTCCCGCTTTGATACCAATCGTCGCGGGGCAGGAGATCGACCAAGAATTGAACCAACCCTCCGTCCTTGCCCCCTGCATTGAGATGATATGAGGACCAAGGACGTTGTCCGTTGCCGCAAAGAAAGTCGGCTCTGGCGAGCATCCGGACGTGTCGCGCAACGTGCTCCCGACGAAAATCGAGAATCTCCGCTAGTTCGCAGACAGTCAGGTCGGCATGCGCGCAAAGGCCCAGGATCCGAAGGCGAACAAGATGTGCTGCTGTCATTAGGTGATCGATAAGTATTATCATTGGCCAGCACGACGCCAAATAGAAGAACCGAACCCTCGTCCTGCTGGCTTTGTCATTTCGCGCTCTTCGCAAATGCTGTTCGGCAGCGGAACATAAAACGCATTAGATTTCTGCCGTCACTGAACTCGAAAATTGTGGTGAGCGTACCATTGACGGCGATTTGCGGTCGCAAAGATTCCATGAATTTCTTTGAAGGATCTGTTGCAACGCCTAAACAAGAACGCGACGAGATTGGCGAGGTGCTGGTAAGACGGCAAGCTGGCGAACTGCTTGGCCAAGAGGGAGGCGATCGGCGCCACCTTTCCCCAGGCGACAGTGCTAACGTGCCCGATCCACCATTAACTTGATTTCGTGTCACGGAAGGATCGTAAAGCCGTCGTGGCGACGCTCAGCGCCATCTGCCGGGGCGCGGACGCCATGCCGGCATGAAGGCTCTGGAGGACTTCAGGCCCCGGGACTGGGCCGGCGACAACCGGCGATCACTCAGAGCTGGCGGCGCGACTGGCAGCACGTCGTGCCTCTTCGCCTATCCGGGTGTGCGCAGCATCATCTAGACGACGGATGCGGTCGAAATGTCCGCGGCGCGGCGCCGCCATTTCCAAATAGCGCTTAATCCTGGTCAGTCAGGTCGCACCAGATCGATGTGGCTGACACGGAGGGCTTGTGCCAGTTCATAAAGCGTCACGATGGTGGGGTTCCTTTTGCCCTTCTCCAGCCCGCTGATGTACTGCTGGCTGAATCCGGAGATCTCGGCAAGCTGCTCCTGCGTCAAGCCGGTCTTCTCCCTGATCCTACGTGCATTTCGTCCGACCAGCTTGCGCATATCCATGCGCGGAGGTCAGCGGATCACGGGCCTTGAGTTTATCAACTATAATATATAATCCACATTGTCATCGATTTTGCCCGAACCATCTGCCGCGAGGGCAGCAAATCCAGGGATGCGATTTCGATGACGTTGGTCGCTCAAGCCAAGCACAGCACGAGCTATCGGTCACGCAAGCGACGCACACGTGCGAGAACCCCGCAAGGGTCGATTTCGAGCGCTTCGGCTACGTCGAGGAACTCAATGAAGTCCATGCGACGTTCACCGCCCTCATACTTGGCCACGAAAGACTGCGGGCAGCGAAGCGCTTCGGCAACCTTGGCCTGGGTTAAGCCCTTGTTCTTGCGCGCCGCTATCAGCTGTTCCAGCAGCCGGCGTTGGCGGGCGATCGAAGGATCTCGGCATCAGACGATGCATTAAGTCTATTCCGATCGCGGATC
>NZ_JBVVPV010000064.1:0-24936 GCF_055811735.1 Mesorhizobium sp. WSM4850
TTTCCATCGCCACCCTGAGCTTCAGTTTGACGTCGACCGTACCGCAGCACGCGTTGCCGATCTCCTCCGCAGCTTCGGGTGCGACGAGGTCGCGACCGGCATCGGTCGAAGCGGGGTTGTCGCGGTGATCCGCGGCGGAACCGCGCCGGCGAGCCGGAGCATCGGCATTCGCGCCGACATGGACGCTTTGCCCATCATTGAGGTGACCGGCCTGCCCTACGCCTCGGCCGTGCATGGACACATGCATGCCTGTGGGCATGACGGGCATATGGCGATCCTGCTTGGCGCCGTGAAGCATCTTGCCGCAACGCGCGCATTTCCCGGTACATTGGTCGCAATCTTCCAGCCTGCAGAGGAGGGCGGTGGCGGCGCCAAGGTAATGGCTGAGGACGGCCTATTCGAGCGGTTCGACATCGAAGAGGTCTACGCTCTTCACAATCTGCCGGGAATGGAGGTGGGTACCTTTGGCCTGTCGAGCGGCGTCATGCTCGCCGCATCCGACCGCTTCGATATCCAGATCATCGGTAAGGGCGGACACGCGGCCCGGCCGCACGAAACCATAGACCCGATCATGGTCGCCAACCACGTGCACAGCGCACTGCAGACAATCGTCTCGAGGGGCGTCGATCCTATTGACCCGGCCGTGCTCTCAATCACGTCCATCCACGCCGGCGATGCCTACAACGTCATCCCGTCCGAGGTCGTGCTGAAGGGCACTGCCCGCACCTTGTCAGACGCCAACCGCGACAAGATCGAAAGCCGCGTCCAGGCCATAGCTACCGCCGTCGCCAAGGCATTTGGAGCTGAGGCCGAAATCGAGTATCGCCGTGGCTACCCGCCGACCGTCAATCATCCGGTCCAGGCTGGCATTCTGGGGAACGCCGCCGCACGCGTTGCTGGCCATGCCGCGGTGCAGCGCGAGATGGCGCCAATAATGGCCTCGGAAGATTTCTCCTACATGCTGCAGGCCCGGCCCGGCGCCTTCATCTTCATGGGCAACGGCAAGACTGCCCCCCTCCATCACCCAGAATACGATTTCAACAATGACGCCCTACCGGTGGGCATCGCATTGTGGGTCGATCTGGTCACCGGAGAACGGAACTAGCCTGCGGCAGGAGGTTGATCAGGTTGGTCGAGCAGTTGGTGCTGCGCCGCTGATCCTGCTCAGCCGATTTCACCGAGACAAAATGGGCTCGCAGTACACGATACCCTGCCGCTCATCCAGATTGTTTGGCCCTTTTTGTGGCTACTCGAACTCACTTCCCCACGAGACCGGGTTGCGTTCTTTTGCATTGCTCCCGATTGTTTTAAGCCTTGGCATCGAGGTGAATCTGCGTCTGCCACACATGTGCACAGATCCTGCCCCCGTCGTCCCGCACTATAGTGTGCCACACAGATGTCTGGTGACCCACGTGGAGCGGTCGGCATTCGGCGGTGATTCTCGCCCCAACGCAGGAGCGCACGAAATTCGACTTGGACTCAAGTGTCGCCGTTCTTTGCGTCGGTCCGAGATTTTGTAGCGCCCCCATCGCGCCGAGGCTGTCCGCAAGGGACATGAGTATGCCGCCGTGCACTGCGCCGCCAGAATTTGCGTGTCGGTGGTCGATGTCGATATGCGCAGCAATCCGTTCTGGGGACACCTCGTCGAGCTCAATCCCAAGGACTTTCTGAAACCCTTGCGTCGGCATGCGCCTGATGTCCTCGTCCTTCCATGGCCCAGGAGCAGTCCGGATAGGATTGAGTTTCGCTTTTTCGGTCATGGGGTTCCGTCACACGGGCGCTCGATGCCCTGAATGCCTAGCAGGGCCAGCTACGGCACCTGGCAGAGTTGTCTCGCAACCTGGCTTTAGCTCGTTTACAAGCTGTGGCCGATCTTACCCTCTGTACCTGAAGCGTCTGAGCCATCGGTGTTCGCTTGCTTTTTCAGCCCGAGCATCTCCCGGGCTTCGTCCGGTGTGGCGATGTCGAAGGAGAGAAACGTCAGGATGTCCCGCATCCGCGTAACCTGCTCTGCATTGGACCGGGCGAGCCTCCCCTTCTCGAGATAGAGGTTGTCTTCCATCCCCACCCGCACGTTCGAGCCCATGGTCGCGCCCATTGTGCATAGGCGGAACTGGTGCTTTCCGGGCGCAAGGACTGACCACTGATAATCTGAGCCAAAAAGCCGGTCGGCGACGTTGCGCATGTGAGTCAAATTGTCGGCCTCAAGGCCGATCCCGCCGCTGAACCCGAAGACCGTTTGGATGATCAAGGGCGGGGTCAGCAAGCCGATGTCAACGAAGTAGGCTACATTGTACAAATGCCCTACGTCATAGCATTCGCATTCGAAGCGTGTGCCGCCCGCGCCGACCTCTTGGATTGTCCTTGTGATGATCTCCTCGGTATTGGGATAGACTCGAGACGGCGCGGCCATAAACAGTTCCGGCTCCCACGCATGCTGCCAGTGCTCGAATTTCTCAAGAACCCTCTGCCTTCCGTAGGGCGACAGAGATCCCATATTCAGGGAGGCCAGTTCCGGCTTGAATTGTAGCGCGGCCGCAATCCTGTCTTCGAGGGTCGCCCTCGGGCCACCACTGGTCGTTATGTTGACGATCACGTTAGATTCTCGGCGCACGCGATTAATAGCCGGCGCGTATATCTCTGGATCGGATGTTGGACGCCCGTCCTGCGGATTGCGGGCGTGGAAATGGATGATGGCGGCCCCCGCTTCCACCGCCCCGATCGCCTGCTCCGCAATCTGCTCCGGAGTGATCGGCAGATATCGAGACATTGTCGGCGTGTGCGCCCCGCCAGTCACGGCGCACGTTATGATGACTTTACGTCCAGCGGCCATAAAATTGCTCCCGTGGTTTTTCTGACGATGTAACCGGAACGCAGAACACCGCGCGAGCCGCGAGAGTTATTTGGAGGAGGCAAAGACTTATGGTCCCGGCCAAACGATCATGGCACCAGCCTGCGAAACGCCGAGCTGGATGGGTGGTCACGAACCCGTTCCTTCGCGGGCCAGAGCACAATGAGTTCGCCGAGCGAATTGTCTGCCGCAGAACGTGAACAACCCTTTGCTACCCGCAGCGAGCAATGTGGAGTTTGACGCGCCGCTAACTCGCGAACGCATCGATCACACGAAGCGCTTGTGGTATCTCCTCAGGCGCTTCCTTATTCGATGTCGACGATTGAAAATGAGTGTGTGGCACCGGGGGCGAGCGGGGCCGGGTATTCAGCAACTGTCGGTCGTCGTTGACGGCTGCGATAATTAGCCGTATTAGCTTGAAGTTGTGTTTTCTTTGCAAGCGTCCCACACCAGCCTTCCGCGGAGCTGGTGGGCGTCGTGAGGACTGCTTTGACTGGCACCGATGACTTTGTCCGCCGGCTAAATCAGGGAAGCCGGTTTCGCATCCAGCAGCACGACCGGAGCGAACCCATTGGCGCCTACCGCTTTCTGCCTCCCCCGGAGAACGCCTCAGGCTTGGTCGATGGCTATTTTGATTATCAAAACCCCTGTCTCACGATTCGGAAGCTGCAGGCAAAGGACCAGTTCTTCGATGACGAACCGGGCCTTGGACGCATTGTGTTTCTGCTCCACCTGTCAGGATCGCGGCGGATCGAGCTTGGCAACGCGCACCAGCATGAATTAAGCAAGCCGACGCTCGCTGTATTTTATCAGCCGCAGGGACTTGTCAAGCGAAGCGTCTGGAACAGCGGGGCCAACGAGCTGTCACTTTCCGTCGGGATTTGGCCAGAGAGGTTGACATCGCTGTTCGGATTTTATCCGATTTGCTTTCCGAGCTTTTCGGGCTCTGGCGGCGGCAACGATGAGGCATTTTGGTATTCTCGCCCGCTCCCATATGCGCTAATGTCGGCGGCCGAGCAAGTGCTTCATCCTGGCATTCATCCATTGCTCTCCAGAAGCTATATTTCGACCAAATCACAAGAACTCCTCTGCCTCAGCCTCAGTACGCTCTTATCGGACGGCGAGTTTCTTTCCCGTCCTGAGCTAGCTGCGTCTCGCGTCGAATACGTCAAGACCATGGTAGATGCCAACCTAAAGAACCCGCCATCCCTGTCGCAGCTTGCAACTTTGCTCGGCGTTTCCGCTGAGGATCTGTCGGAAGACATGCGCCAGGAAATGGGCGTTAGCTACATCCAGCACATTACCAAGCGCAGAATGGAGCGGGCGATGATGCTGCTAGAGGGGTGCAGCATTCCTCTCAAGCAGGTCGCCTACGAAGTAGGCTACGCTCATAGCTCTAACTTCTGCACCGCCTTCAAGCGCCGTTTTGGGTCAACGCCAAAAGACGCCCGTGCTCGGTAAGGGCTGAAAGCCTGCAAAAGCACGATCATCTGTCCAAGGCGGGCCTCGTACGGCCCATCCTCGCAGCTCAGCAGCAGTTCCACTCTCGACGGGATCAAAATAGTCGCCAGAATGCAGAAGCGACAGGCGCGGTACGCCTATCATCGATCTCTGGCCAAAGCAGTTCAATATCCCCGCGTCAGGCGTCACCCGCCGTACCACGTTCGACAGCGAGGGCGTAACCCGACCTCGCGGCGAAGGCACGTCACAGCCAAGAGGCGCACAATGCTGCGCCAATGCCTTGGCATCGGAGAGGCAAGCTCCCGGGGGCAAGGCCAACCCTTTGGACGACGGAGAAGAAAGCAACAAAGAGCGGAGTTGTCTTCCGCTCTTCGGACCTTCGCGTATGCCGAGTTTTTAGGCCAAGTGCATCCACACCGACTTGGTCTGGGTGACGGTGGTCAGCGTCTCTAGGCAGTCACGGCCCATGCCGGACTGCTTGAAGCCGACCCAGATCATGGTCATGTCGCCGTGGTCGAAACAATTGACCCAGACTATGCTAGCCTGGATGTCACACGCAGCCTTGTGAGCAACCGAGACGTCCGACGCCCAGATCGAGGCCGCCAATCCGTAGATAGAATCGTCGGCCATGGCGATCGCGTCTTCCAGCTTCTGATAGGTGAGGACTCCGGTTACCAGGCCGAACATCTCCTCCCGAGCAATGCGCATGTCGTTCTCACGCCGGTGAAGAGCGTCGGCGCGACGTAGCAACCCTTGTCCATGCCCTCTGGTACAGCACCACCCATGGCGAGCTTGGCGCCTTCCCGCTTGCCGATATAGGAGAGCACGCGGTTTTTCTGGTCCTTGGTGACCAGCGGGCTCGACGAATTCGTCATGGATCTTGGCGTCGACAATCAGGCGAGATTCAGCATTGCATACCTCACCCTTGGTTGCCAAAGATTCCGTTGACTGCGTACTCCACGGCAACGTCGAGATCCGGCATGTCGGCGGTGATGATCTGCGAGGTTTACCGCCGCATTCTGTGGTGACGCGCTCATGTTGGATTGGCCGGCATAGATCATCATCAGCTTGTCGACCTCGGTCGAGCCCGTAAGGGCAATCTTGTCCCCATGTGTAACGCGAGAGCCTTGCCCGCCTCCTCGCAGGGATTGGCGACAGCGCCCCCTAGAGCCTCTTTCAATCCGCAGACATAGGCGCTCGGCCGTCAACAGGCCGACTCGACGTCGCGTGGCGTCCCGTCCCTGCCATTGGTCGGATAGACGTCGTCGGGGCACGCCAACAGCACCAGCATACACGCCATTTCCGCCCGCAGATCCACGTAGCCGTCGGGGCATAGTTGCGGTCGCTGCAACAGAATCCCGCCGTCGGCGGTCAGAAGCGTGCGCATGAACAGGTTCCAGGGCAGGGGATATGGGCCACATATACGCCTTGCTCGGCCAATGCCGCCTCGAAATTGGCGCTGCAACTGGGGTGGACTGTGGAATCGCGGAGGATGTGGATCGACACCAAGGTCTCGTCTCTGCGAGGCGTTGCGAAACCTCAATTCCCCGGGTGGTCGCGATTACGAGGTTGTCAGCGTCGGCAGGCCTGGGCGATGAGGTCATTGGGACCCCCGGCGACGCGTCAGTCACCATTGACTGCGACGAGCACTTTGCCTTTCACGACCCCTCCGGCTGCAGCAAGGTTGCGCACCGACTGCCGGGGAGGGAAAGTCGTGATGGTCCGCCCCATGCTGGACAGCGAGAAAGGCAGTCTTGGCCCTGATGCTGGCGCCGTGTGGTCATGACATCGTGCTGATGGCTGTGCCAATCCTGGTATCGTGGCCTACAGCTTCGCCGAACGCGAAGCCGATGGGGGTGGGATCTGGGGGCTGACGCTTGACAGCTATCGTGACTTGTTTCAGCCGGCCTACCTGCCGATCCTTCTGAGTTCCCTCAAGATCGCCACCTATTCGACCCTAATCTGTTTGCTGGTCGCCTATCCAGTGGCCTATTTCTGGCCATCAAGGCGGGCCGCCATGCCAAGCTGTTGATGGCTTTGCTGCTCATCCCTTTCTGGATCGACTTCATGATCCGCATGTCGGCCTGGATGGTGCTGTTTTGAGCGCAAGGGCGCGATCAACAACTTGCTTCTCGGCTTGGGGTTGGCCGACGAAACAGTGCGCATGCTGGGCACCTATCCAGCGGTGCTGGTGGGCATGCTCTACGCATTCCTTCCGACGGCAGTGCTGCCCATCTACGCGGTCCTGCAAGGGATTGATCGGCGGCTGCTGGAGGCTGCTGACGACCTGGGTGCCGGGCTTTTCGAAGCTTTCTGGCGGGTGACCCTGCCGCTGTCCCTTTCCGGGGTGATGGCGGCCGTTCTGTTTATCTTCGTGCCGGCCATGGGAGTGTTCGCCATCCCGGTCCTGTTGGGGGGCGGCAAGAGCATTATTCTGGGAAATCTGAGTGTCCACTTGTTCCTCGACTTCCGAAACATGCCGCTGGGAGCGGCGGTTTCGGTGGCATTGCTGGTCATCTCGTCGTTCATCATTGCCTTCTACGTGCGCCTGCTGCGCCGAGTCGAGGAGTGCGGGCATGAGATTTCATCTCCTGGGCCAGTTCGTGCCCGTGGTACGGTTCTTCCTGTTCGCGCCGCTGGTCGTGCTGGTGCTCTATTCCTTCAACGCGGGGCGATCGACCGTCGTCTGGACGGGGTTCTCGCTGGATTGGTGCGAGCAGACACTAACCGACTGGGCCTTGCGTAACAGCCTGAAGGTGAGCGCTATCATCGCTGTTGTTTCGGCCCTGATGGCGACGACCCTTGGCGGGCTGGCGGCTCTGGCCGTGGTCAAGCACCGCTTCGCAGGCAAAATTGCTGTCCACAGTGCTCAGATCGCCCCTGGTGCTGCCCGAGATCGTGCTCGCGGTCGGCATTCTGGTCGTCACCATCTGGTCCGGCACGTACGACGTTCACCTATGAGGCAACGGTCACGCTGCCCCCCGCCGGGTACTCCGTCACGCCGACCCGCACGACGACCTGCCGACATGCTGCCGGATAAGGCCATCGCTTCATCCAGCGTGCTCTCGGGGAACCAGCACCACCCGATCGCGGGATCGAATGGCGACGGCAAGTGGATCGGGCGAACCCACCTCGGCAATGAATCTCTCGCGATCGCCGGCGTCAGGCCAGGATCGGCGCATTGCTGGATCAGGGCGGCGTCGATCATGTGCGTCTCCAGCTCATCTGTTGAAGGCGATGACGAGCGGCTGCCTGAAAAGCCCCGCCCAGGCGATCGTTCTGGCGTTCTGGATGGCAACGAAGGAGGTGCCGGCGGTCCACCAGCTATTACCAATGGCGACTATGGCGTCAGGCGCTTGCAGCATCGACTGCAGGACGGGCCAGCCGACGAGCTGCTCA
The DNA here is from genome assembly GCF_055811735.1 of Mesorhizobium sp. WSM4850. Lineage (NCBI taxonomy): Bacteria > Pseudomonadati > Pseudomonadota > Alphaproteobacteria > Hyphomicrobiales > Phyllobacteriaceae > Mesorhizobium > Mesorhizobium sp. WSM4850. The sequence continues at coordinate 7,712 of NZ_JBVVPV010000064.1, forward strand.
TAGCAGATCCGCCGGGGCTGGCGAGCTCGACAACGGGATTGGTGAAGAGATGTGATGCGCCGCCGCCCTGCCCCATCAAGCCGCGCCAGGGCTGCCACATTAGGCAGAGACCGGCATGCGCTCGCGATAAAGGATGCCGGCCTGATGTGCCGAGACTTTGACCAGGACGTTGTCGTATCCCTGCGGGTAATCACCGCCGCACCCGCGATCACGGTGACGTCGCTGCCGGCGAGCGCGTCGCGCCGAAGGTGCTCGACCGTCGGCGTCCAGAACCCGAGCGCGCTTTCCGGAAGCACGACGATCTCGTCACGCACGCGCGCGACTCGCATGACCGTGGCGATCAGGTCGAGCGTGCCGTCGCGGACCGAGGCTCTGCCCCATTTCCAGGTCGACACCCCGGAACCCGCCGGGGAGGGGAGGTGCTGTCCACGATGCGCCGGACCACAGCCAGATCCCTACAGGGCGATGGCGGTAGCCGGCCATGCTCTCGTCGTCATGACGATGAGGCCGGCTGCGGCGACCGCAAGACCCAGCCATCCCCATCCTCGAAAGATCACGCCGGTCCGCCATCAGCGGATGCGCCCAACCAACGATCCCGAAGGTCGGCACTGTCATATTCACGGCCGCCAAGGCAAACCGCGCCGCCCTCCCCCATCCCGGACGCTGCGTCCAGAGAACCGTATGGACGGCGACGAAGGTCAGCGATGCCGCGACCCATAAAAGCAGGCCGGGCCAAATATCCGAGCCGTAGAAATTGGCGACGCCCTGCGGCAGGCCGCGCGAGGCCGCAAGGAAATAGGCCGCCGAGACGAGCGCGGCGACGATGCGGCTGCGCGCCAACGCCCACAGCGCCGGAAACATCATCGCCAGCAGCAGCGTCAGCGGGTCGCCGCTCCAGGCGATGGCGCCGAAGAGCGCTGCGAGTGCGATCAGCACCGCGCCGTGCGCCATATCATGGCTCGAAAGTGAGGAGCGGCGCGCGCGGCCGAGCAAGCCACTGGCAGGGATCGGCCCGAAATATCGTGAGTCATAAGAACCTGCGAAATCGGAGTGAAGAAAGAGGAAGCCGGCCGGGACTTGCCCGCCGGCGAAGTGCGTGAGCACCCTACCCGCGGCGTCGCTTGGCTGAACATCGGAATGCGGAAGTGGCCAGCTGTCGATCGAGACGTCGGCGCCTATCGCGGTTCGCTGGCCTTCGGCGGCGACGACCGACTTGATCAGGGGACTGAACCAGCCCGGACACAGTCCGCGGCCGAGATAGCTGCGCTCCCGCGCCATCCGGAATGCCGCCGTGTCCGGCGGGCAGATGAAGACGAGATCACCACTGCCGCCGCCCGTTCGATGCGCCATAGGCCGAGCTGGATAGCTGCGCGTGAGATTGACACGAAGACCCTCGAGCCAGGCGACGCATGCGAGCAAGACGAGCCCTGCGGCCGCGATCTGGATGATTATAATGGCGCGGAGCCTCCTCATTGCTTGAGCACTGGCGTCTGGCGTTGCGTCTGGCGTTGCGTCTGGCGCAGGCTCTCGGTCTGCTTCAGGGTCTCGGCGGTGCGTTCATGAGCAGCGAGTCGCTGGGCGGTCCGCATGACCGGACAGGCCTCGGCGAGCTTCTGGCTCCGCCTGCTGCTAGACAGTCGGCGGCCTTGTCGAACAGCCTGCCCGAGAGCGCGCGCATTGGTGAGCAGCATCCGCTCGCCGAACCGTACCGCGATCTGATTGGTGAAGCCGTCAATTTCGGCCTCCACCACTCTGTCGGCACACCGGCGACAATGCCGGGATATCGTCGAAACGCCAAGACCCTTGGCCTGCTCCTCCGCCTCGAGCTTCCTGTACGGCCGCCTTCCCCAGGCTGAGATAGCGCTCGATGTCGCGTTTCAGCGACGGCACATTGAGCTCAGCGATGCGCCGCTCCTCGCGATCGGACAACACCGCGTGGAAATTCACGGCGCGGAACGCAGTCTCCGGATCGACGAAGACATAGCGGAAGTGGGTCGAGACCGCCTCCCGTTGCTTGGTGACGGCGGGATCGGCGCTAAGCTTCTCCTCCACCGTGTCCTTTATTGGCTTGGCGAACGGGGTGACGCCGGCGACCATCGGTCCGGCCTCCTTCAGGTTTTTAGTTTAGCGCGGATCGAACAGGCCAAGGCGTTCGCCCACTCCGCGCAGGCGGAGCGCCAGATCCGCGAGTTTTTGCTTCTGCCGGATCGTCCAGGCGACGCGATTGCTGAGCAGCGTGGGGCGACGCGAACGATATGCAGGCGGCGGTTTTCGGCGAAGCGGAGCCCCTGCCGGTAGAGCGTCCCGCGCTCGTAATCGAGCGTGGTGTCCTTGGCGTTGTGCCGGGACAGAACCTTGACTAGCCCGCTGAAACCGAGGGATTGAGGCTCGTAGCAGAGCGCCACGACCTCGCGATGCCGGGTTATCGCCACATAGGTTAGACGCCGGTTGCGTGAAAGCGAAGCGAGCACCTTCACGTGATCTACGGTGGCGCCCTGAATCGTGGTGGCGTAGCCGTAGTCCAGGTTGCGGTAGAGGTGCTGATCGACGACGACGTGACGACGCTGATCGCCCTCGCCGATCGCCGCGGCGATGCGGCTGGGCTGGCCTCGAGGATCCAGCCGATCGTGCCGTTCTTAACGCCGAGCGCGCCGTCGTTCTGCAGGAAGACGATCTGGTTCCCGACGTCGAACTTGCCGGCGCCGTCCTCGGTCCGGAACACGTGTCCCTCGCCGACGAGGCCGCGCACGACCAGCTTCTCGCGCGCCATCGTGTTGAGCATGTGCATGTCGCGGCGCAGATGGGCCAGGATATCTGATCGGACGGCCCTATCCGATCGAGGCGTTCGCGAAGGAGGTTGGCCGAGCCGCACCGAGGCCAAACGCAGCGAGTCGACGCCGCGGACCTCGATAGCGAGGCCCCAAGCTGCAGGCCAGCACGAGCAGGCCGCCGCTTCGCGGGCATAGCGCTCACTCTGCCGATTCAGCGGCTGGTCCTGACCAAACTTCTCGAACAGCACAGACGGCCCTCACCGAGCTGTCGCCGCCGCCGCGGCCGCCGAGGGCTGACGCGCAGCCCGGCGTCAGGCAAACAGTTGCTGCGGGAAAGCGCATACCGGCGAGCTACAGCACAAACCGACGAAACCGCATGAGAGGGATCAAATCTTCAGTTAGCTTGACATGGATTCAAGACGACTGGGATTATCGGCGTTTTCCTGCCGTCCCCGAACGTGGTGACGAGCAGACGATCGCCGAAGCTTTAAAAAGGCTGATCTCGGCGCAGAAGGGGCCACTCCATTCGCCTGTGCCGAATTTGCCATAATCGCCTCGCGGAATCCATGTGAGCGGCAGAGTGAATCCCAGCGGTTCGCTAGACTAATGCGGAAAACTCTGGTCACGATTCGACGCGTGTTCGGCCTTGGGGATCCCGATTCCAAAATACCGCGTGTGGGCGATATCGAGGATGCGATTGACCAAGCTCGAGAAGCTGTGTCCGGCGGTCGTCGCAGCCAGGACATAAGTGGTGCACATACCGAGCGCCGGCATGGCGTTGATTTCCAGGACAAAGGGCTGGCCAGAGCGGTCGATCCGGAGGTCGACGCGGGCGTAATCCCGGCACTGGCAGGCATGGAAGGTCGCAACCGAAATATCCCGCAGCACCGTCGCAAGCTTGCTCCCGATGTGCGCCGGGCAAATCCGCTGGGGCGCAGCGACCGCCATGTTCTTCGCTTCCCAAGTCATAAGACGCGTTTCGCGGTCGCCGAAGTCCTGCTCCACCAGAGGCAACACCTCGAGCTCTTCGTTTCCCAGCAGCGCGACCCAGATTTCCCGCCCATCGATGTATTCTTCCACGAGCGCATCCTGCCCAATCTGCGTGACGATCACTTCTACTGCGTGCCTCAACTGAGCGGGCTCATGGACGAGCTGCAATCCGCGGCTGGCGAATCCGTGACGCGGCTTCACTACCACTGGGAATCGCAGGTCGCCGGTACTCTCGGTGCTGCGACGCATCACGCGAAAGTTCGGCGTCGGCACGCCGGCATCGCGAATGAGCCTCTTGGTGATGACCTTGTCGAGCGCCAGCCCATGCCCGAGAGGGCTCGATCCGGTGTACGGGACGCCGGCCATCTCGAGCATGGCCGGAAGGTGGGTGGAACGGCACTCGCCCTGAATTCCGTACGCCATGTTGAAGACGATTCCGGAGGGACGGGCTCGCGGATCGGGTGGCATGAACCGCTCGAGCGCAGCGAGCAGTTCTTTATCGCCTTCGCACAGCAGCGTCTCGTGGCCGCCCTCTTGCAGTGCCGCCATCACGCTTTCGACCGTCTCGCGGTCGTAGAGCTCCGGACAAGACTGACCGAACCGGTTGATCACGCCCGTATGATCATGGTTCCACACGACGGCTACCCGCATAAGCTACTCCTTGGGTGTTTGCTCCGATCACGTTCATATGCTCGGATTTGGTTGATCGAGGGGAACAACTCGCCTGGACCCCGCGCCCTGCCAGTACGGCCGGCCACCGTCGTGAACACTACAATCTGTTGTTCCGGAACTACGTTCTCCATCAGTCCGGGAAGTGAGGGGCCGCAGATTGTTCCTCTTTGCCAGAGGTCGGAAATGGTGTGATCGACCAGCCGATTAAGTCGACGGCACGCTGAAGTATCGCCTCGGTCTCAGCAGGGCTGGGTGAAGCGGCGATGACATGTCCGATGCGGTCTCGAGAATCGCCTTGCGTAACGATCGGCGTCTTGGGTTCAACATACAATTTGACTTCGGCGACACCTGGTACGGCAGTCGCCCGACTGCCGCCATCGATCCAATCGAGCGTGCCATCGCGATCAGGAACTAGGATCCGCGCGGCCGCAGTCTGCGAATGCCTTCTGCGCAAATCCCATTCGTCGCCGATGACAAGCTTGACGTGCTCGGTGATGAGATCGAGGCCGTAAGCCAGTTGAACCAGTTGAGAACCGATCCCACCCACAAGACGCGGATTGACTTCAATGACGACTGGGCCACGTTTCGTCCAGTTGAATTGAATGTTCGTTGGCCCCCAGCCAAGGCCGAGAGCTCGCAAACAGCTCAACGAAATATCGGCGATACGCTCATGATCGTCATCAGCCAGCGGGGCCGGGAAGATGCCCGCACGGCAGACGAAATGCGGTGGGGGGGCGAAGTCAATCGCGGTAAGCCCAATGACCTCGTTTCCCATTATATGAGCGGTATAATGGGGGCCTTGTACGAATTCTTCGACCAGTATCCTCGGCGAAGACGGCCATATGTGCTTCCCGCCCAACAGATAGGTCGTATGTTCGGCTAACTCATCGACGGTGCGGCACAGTCGGACACCGATGCTGCCGATGCCGACGGCTGGCTTAAGAACCACCGGCAGGCCGATCTCCGCGGCGGAGCGTTCTACATCCGTCGCATTGGCTGCCAAGCGATAAGTAGGTTCTGGAACGCCGGCTTCCGCGAGGAGTTGACGTTGAACGAATTTGTCGCAGCATCGTTCAATGGATGCGGGGTTCGGTCCCGGCAGATCGAAATACCGGCAGAGCTTGGCTGCTGTCGCATAGGACGACTCCTTGGCGCTCGTAATGCCAGCAATGTCATAGGTCTCACCCAGCCGAGAACATTCACGGATCAGCGCATCGAGATTGTCAGTATCGACACGGATTACCTCAATCCTTTCCGCCGCAAGATCGTCGTACCGAGATGGATCAGCCGACAGGGCAATTGGATGAAGACCAAGACGCTGGGCCGCTTGGGCGTATCGCAGCATATTACTTTCGCCTTCAACCAGGATGAGCGCTCTTCTTGCCATTGGCTGTTAACCCTCCATTGCGTGTTGTGCGGCGACCTGAGCTCGAAACAGGCATCAGCTTTATCCGTGCCTGACCTCAAACTTTGCGGTGAAGTTACCACTGTCAGCGATCTGCGGTCGCAAAGATTCTGTAAATTTAGTTTGAAGGATCTGTTGCAACGTTTTGCTTAGCGGCAATGTGGCACCGAGGATCGACGAATTTCTGAGTATTTTCTATCTTCAAAGGACGCTAGCTTGATGTGACCAATGGGAACTAGCAGGCTTCTCTGATTGTTGTTTATGAGGTCAAGCTTCTCCTGGCACTTTTTTCCGGACCATGTCGCCCCGCGGGTCACTCGCTTCTCTTTGCGGTCGGCGTCGGGCCGCCGCATGATGGGTCAGGAGAGCGAGGCGTCTCAATCTGATGAGCGACCTTGGGAGAGTCCTTCCCAGGATCTAGACTAGAAGATGGAAGACAAATGCTAGCCGACCCGGGCGGCCTTTGCAGAAAGGGATTATTGCAGCGCAGGACGGCACGCCGGCCGAGCGTCTAATTGTGATGGCAGGCTGCGCATAATTATCTGGTGGGGCTCATGCGATGCTAGGTGCCCTACCAACTGCGCGCTGACTGGGAGCGCGTTGATGTAATATCGCACGCCGCCAAATTGCACGACCGGCTCATCCCAGCCCGTGTAAAGGCTTCGCGGGTCCTGATGGAGACCAAGACCTGCGCATTTCAGTACGGCCTCTTTCCTGGTCCATAGCTCCAGGAACTTTCGCGTACACAGCTCTTGCGGAATTTTTCTAAAAGTAAATGCCTCTTGTTCGGTAATAACGTGGCAAGCCAATTGGCGGCAATTTGCCAAGAGGCGCCAATGCTCAATATCTATCCCAACCAAGCTCGAGGCTGATACCGCGACGGCGGACCAATCGTAGCTATGAGACTGGCTCACTTCAATATCGTGCCCCAGCAAGCGGGGTTTGCCGAAGCGCGAGGCGGTCACTTGAAGATCGCTCGGTGGAACATGCAAATGCGCAGCAAGGATGGTTCGAAAAGCAAACTTTGCCTGAAGATATGAAAGACGCAGATCTATATGACGAATTTTTTCTGCCCGTTCTCGCTCAACTGGGCTCAGCACTTTTCGCATCTGCCGCATCGGGACCGTCAGCTGTGAATGCCGGAATACCCAAACATCGATTGTGCCCCTCTGCCTATTCGGATGCATGCGTCGCTGCAAGTGGCTCGCTCCACACGCCTTGCCTAATCATCGCAACTGTCAAGTCCGTCTACACTCACCAGCTGCCTTAGACGGCGCGTGTCATCACTGACCAAAGGATAACTTCTACACTGCCGACGGGCTGCGATCTGCAAAGATATACGAACCAAACTCAACGAGTGTGAAATGACCTTTGCGTGCCTTGACCCTTTTTAGAGTTTTCCTTTCACAATTCATATGGGGCATTCATCTGCAATTCAAATTCGAATAAGGTATGCATTTTGGAAGAATGAAGCTTCACCAAATATTCAACCCATTTTCCAAAAAAAGTGGGTAGCTGTCTCCGCACAACAAGTGGCGGAGAAAGCTATGGATTATGTCACGCGCCCGCTATCGCATGGTCAAATGGGCCTTTGGCTGCATCATCAAAAAAGACCAACCGGTAGCGAATACAATCTGCCAGTCGAGCTGCGCATAAAGGCACTGTTCGACATTGATGCCTTGAGGCGCGCCCTCCAGTCGTTGATTGACCGGCATGAAATGCTGCGCACGACCTTTCACCAGGAGGGCGCGCATGTCGTTCAGCGGATTCATCAGACAGGCTCCCTGAGTTTTCATATCGTTCGGCTGCAGAACGCAGACGAGGCGGCCTTCCATCAATCCATCGCGGCGGAGGCCCGCTCGCCTTTCGATCTGGAAGATGGGCCGGTGTTTCGCGCGCACCTGTTCATCCGCAGTGCCACAGAAGAGATTCTCCTCCTCAACTTCCATCACATCATTTCCGACGCCTACAGCATTCGCACGTTCCTGCACGAGTTCGGCAGGCTCTACCAGGCGTGCTGGGGCAACACGGATCTGCCGAATCTGACTATGGCGGCTCCCTACGAGGACTTTGTAGCCTGGCACGAGCGCCTTCTTGCCGGCAATGACGGAGAACGCATGTTGGCCTACTGGCGCGGTCAATTTGTCGATCCAGAGCCCGACCTGGACCTTCCGACCGACAGACCACGACCTGCGCTTGCCACACACACCGGGTCAGTTTACTTCCTGGATATTGAGATGCCGCTGGTCGCGCGCTTGGAGCGACTGGCGCGCAAAGAAAAAGTGACGCTCGCCACCGTGCTGCTTGCTGCCTATTACGTCCTGCTGCATCGTTATGGCGACCAGCACGACATCACCATTTACATGCCTCGCCTCGGTCGTCCGGCAGGAAATTTTTCGGGGACCTTCGGCTACTTTGTGACCTTGGCGGCCCTACGGCAGGATCTTTCCGGAAATCCCATTTTCCTCGACCATTTGCAGCGGGTGCGCCACCTCATGCGCTGCGCGCGCAGGCACGAGTATTTTCCTCTTCCCCTGCTGCTGGAGAAGCTCAAGCTGCCCCCTGCACCTCATCGTAATCCGCTCGCGCAAGCAGTTTTCAACTTCACTCCGGAAGCGGTGAGTTCTCTGGGCTTCACTGCATGTGACGTCGACCTCTCCGGCTTGCCTGCGCAAATCCGGTTTTGCGAGACCGATATCTGGAACGATCTTGATTTTCGAATCCTGGCCAGCAAAGAAAGTGTCCGCCTGCACGTCGTATTCAATGCGGATTTGTGGGATCCTAGCACAATCGAGCGGCTGGCGAAGCACTATCGGTTGTTGCTTAAGGCGATTGCAGATGCGCCAGCGCGACGGATAGGCGACTACAGTCTTCTAACGCCAGAGGAGGAGCACCAGCTCCTGCATGATTTTAACGACACAGCTGCACGTTTTCCGTCCGACATTTGCCTGCACAACCTGATCGAAGCGCAGGCTGCCGCTTACCCAGACAATATCGCTGTCAGCTGCCCATTGGAGGCACTCAGCTATGCCGTACTTGAGGAAAGGGCAAATAGGCTTGCCCGTCATCTAATTTCAAAAGGTGTCCGCCTTGGAGACGTGGTCGGCGTTCTCGTTGAGCGTTCGTGCGATCTCATCATCGGCTTTCTAGCGGTCTTGAAAGCGGGGGCCGTCTATTTTCCTCTCGATCCGCGACTCCCACCCCAGCGCCTAGCCTTCATGGTGCGGGACGCTAGCGCCACTGCAGTGATCAGCAAAGCAGAGCTTATAAAACAGGCGTTCGGGAGAGCCCTATCAGGGCTAGACATTGAAGGTGCGAATGGATGCGCGGTGGTTCTCCTCGACAAGGACCGCACTGAAATCGCTCTGCATGAAGTCACGCCTCCGCACTGCCCTGCTGGCCCCTCCGATTTGGCTTACGTGATCTATACGTCTGGTTCTACGGGACAGCCGAAAGGCGTGATGATTGAACATCGCAGCGCCTGCAACATGGCGGAGGATCTAAAACGCACCTATCAGCTGGGGCCGGATAGCCGGGTATTGCAGTTCGCTTCCTGCGGATTTGATGCATCGCTGTTTGATTTTATGCTGGCCTTATCTTCTGGTGGTCGATTGTGCCTGGCGCCCCCATCAGCGTCGCTGCCTGGAGCAGAGCTTGTCCAGTTCATGCGCCGTGAGCGCATTACCGCTGCCGGTCTTACGCCGACAGCGTGGACCTCCTTGCCATCGACTGAACTTCCTGATCTCACCGTGATCAAGTCTGGTGGAGAGCCCTTGCCGTCGAGCCTCATTGAGGGATGGGGTGAGAAGCGCCGTGTCTTCAATTCCTATGGGCCTACCGAAACGACCGTCTATTGCATAAGGACCGAGGTGAAACCCGACGGGCGAAAGCCACCCATTGGGCGCCCCGCAATCAATAGCAAGGCTTACATCCTCGATCGCTATGGTAATCCGGCACCGGTCGGAGCAATCGGTGAGCTTTACATCGGGGGCGTGGGCATAGCCCGCGGCTACATCAATCACAATGAACTCACGCGGGAGGTTTTCCGGCCAAACCCGTTTGAAGATGATCCGCAATCTAGGCTTTACAGAACTGGGGATCGGGCCCGGTATCGGTCAGATGGCATGATTGAGTTCTTGGGCCGGAACGACGGGCAGATCAAGATTCGTGGCATGCGGGTCGAGCTTGCCGAAATCGAGCAGTACCTGATGGAGCACGAAAACGTCAAGGCATGCTGCGTCACGCTGACAGACGGTCACGATGAAAATGCGAGCCTGACAGCCTACGTGGTGAGGCGACGGGACGGTTCGGAGGACACCGATGAACTTCAGTCTTTTCTGCGCGCCGCGCTGCCTGGCTATATGGTTCCCTCACAGTTCGTGTTCCTCCCGCACCTACCAATCAATCGTAGCGGCAAGATCGATCGGCGCGCTCTTCCCGAGCCGAGAAACGCCTCAAAATTCAAGGCCGCAACTTTACCAACCAGTGGATTGCAGACGGAACTGGCTGAGATATGGAAGGACGTGCTGAAGCTAGACACCGTCAGCGTTGAAGACAATTTCTTCGATGTTGGCGGACATTCCCTGACTATCGTCCAGGTTCAGGCGTGTATCCAAGATCGTCTAGACATTGATTGCAAGATTCTGGATCTTTTCGAGCACCCCACCATAAGAACGCTCGCTACGCATTTGGCCGCAACTCCAGCTGCTCCTCACTCTGCTGAAGATTTAAAGAACACAATTGGTTTGGCCGCAAGCGAAAGCGACCGCAATGCTGTTGCGATCATCGGGATGGCGGGCAGGTTCCCGGGGGCGGAGAATGTCGATCAATTCTGGAGTAATCTGGTTGATGACATAGAGTCCATCGCAGATCTCGATGAACAGACATTGCGAGAAGCTGGCGTCGCTCCCGACACTTTTGGCAGGCCAAATTATGTGAGGCGCGAAGCCGTTATCAGCGGAATTGATCTGTTTGACGCAGCGTTCTTCGGCATCTCGCCTAAGGAAGCAGCGTGGATGGACCCTCAACAGCGAATCCTGCTGGAAACAGCCTATCAGGCGCTCGATCATGCAGGATACGGATCGCGCGAGACTGCCGAGGGCCGAGTCGGTGTCTTTGCCGGCGTGGGGGCCAACCACTATTTCGCTGACCGGGAAGCAGGCCGCGACCTGCTGGATTCAGAGAGGTTGCAGGTCCGCATTCTTAATGGCTGCGATTTCACGGCGACGCGCATCGCCTACAAGCTCAACTTGACCGGCCCCTGCGTGTCAGTTCAGACGGCCTGTTCCACCTCGCTGGTTGCTGTCCACCTCGCTTGCCAGAGCCTACGCAGCAACGAGTGCTATATGGCATTGGCAGGCGGTGCATCGATTTCCCTGCCCCATGGAAAAGGCTATCTCCATCAACAGGGCCATATCTTGTCCCCTGACGGCCACTGCCGTGCGTTCGATGCCAAAGCACAAGGAACGGTGAGAGGCAGCGGAGCAGCAGTCGTCGTTCTCAAGCGGCTGAGCGATGCCTGTAGAGACGGTGACTATATCTGGGCAGTCATAAAGGGGACCGCTATCAACAATGATGGCGCCGCCAAGGTAGGATTCACTGCCCCCAGTTCCGATGGACAAGCTGCGGTGGTCCAAGCTGCCCTCACCGATGCTGAGGTTTCTGCGGACACCATTGGTTACGTGGAGGCGCATGGTACCGGAACCCATCTTGGAGACCCCATCGAAATCTCCGGCCTCACCAAGGCCTTCCGTTCCCACTCCGCGAGGAAACAATTCTGCGCAATAGGTTCGGTGAAAACAAATGTCGGCCATCTCGACGCCGCAGCGGGTGTAACGGGATTGATCAAGCTCGCCACAATGCTGAAAAGGGGCATCATTCCCGCCAGCCTGCATTTCGATAAGCCCAACCCAAATATCGACTTCAAGGCGAGCCCGGTGTTCGTAAACAAGACCTGCACCGCTTGGCCCAAGGGCGGTGAACCGCGGCGCGGCGGGATCAGCTCATTTGGCATTGGCGGCACGAATGCGCACGTGATTCTCGAGGAGGCTCCGCCGCAGAGTGGTGAACAAAGCGGTCGCAGGCTACAAGTTTTTCCAGTATCGGGTGCGAGCGGGTCTGCACTAACCGAAATGCTCCGGCAACTGGCCGGCTTTATGCGCCGCAGCGATATTAAGCACAGCGCAGCGAACATCGCATACACCTTGCAAAAGGGTCGAGCCGCTCTCAGATATCGCACAACTTTCGTGGGATCCGATCTATTGGAACTAGCCGACCAACTCGATCAGGCGGCACTGCAGGCGAGCGCGTCGCGAGAGGTGTCGAGCAGTGAACACCGCATCGTGTTCATGTTCTCCGGCCAGGGCGCGCAGCAGATTGGAATGGGTCGGGAGCTTTATAAAGAAGAGCTGGTATTCCGAAGCGCCATCGATGAATGCGCACAATGGCTTAACGAGCTCGCACATATTGATTTTCGCCCCCTGCTCTACTGCGAAGGCAAATCTGATGGCGAGCTTGAGCCTCAGCTGGAAGCCGTCATACAGCCTGTCATTTTTGCTACGCAATATGCAATGGCGAAGCTCTTCATGTCGTGGGGAATTTTCCCTGCAGCTGTAATCGGCCACAGCATCGGCGAATATGCAGCCGCTCATATTGCTGGCATCATCTCGCTATGTGATGCCATTCGCCTGACACTGAAAAGGGGGCAGTTAACGTCGCGTGTGCCTGCCGGCGGCATTGTCGCAGTCGGCCTGTCGCCCGAAGAGCTCCGGCCATATTGGAACGAAAACCTTTCATTGGCGGCAATAAACGGGCCGCGTCAGTGCGTCGTTTCGGGGGCCGCATCCGAGATCGCAGCGTTTCATGAGCAATTGCAGGCGAAATCCATTGCGAGCAAACAAATACTCGCAAGCCATGCCGTCCACTCATCACTGCTCGATCCAATCCTGCCGGAGTTTAGGAATCATGCAGAACGAATCGAGTTGCAAGCGCCGCAAATACCTTTCATGTCAACGGTGCTCGGTGACTGGCTTGAAGCGGACGTGCCGTTCGATGGCGGCTATTGGGTCCGCAATCTGCGAGAGACAGTGCAGTTCCATCGGGCTTTCGATCGGCTGGTGCAATCGGGCCACGAGTTGCTCATCGAGATCGGGCCTGGCGCAGCCCTGACCAGACATTCCAGGCAGTTCAGGTTAATGAGCGACCGGCAGAGCCCCGTCGCGTTTACAGCCTTGCCAGGAGGCGATCATGGACAAGGCGATCACGCGAGACTGTTACAAACGCTGGGCGAGCTTTGGACCTGCGGCATTCGCATCGATTGGTCTGGCCTGCACGGCCATCAGCCGCCGCAGCGCACCCCGCTTCCGCCTTATCCTTTCGATCGCAAGCGTTACTGGCTCGATGCGGTCGCCAGCAAAGAGCGGGGACAAAACGCGGAATTGAATCAACCGGACACTGCGGCCACACCCGTCGATGCCCCGACCGGAAACGAAGAACCACGCAGCCCGATTGTCTTTGAGATGTCTGGTGAGGCAGCTTTGGACCGCCAAATCGCGGCGGTCTATCGGGACATTTTGGGCTTGGATGACATTGCCGTGACCGACAGCTTCTTCGACCTTGGTGGCGATTCATTGAGCGCCTTAAGCGTCATCAACCGCATCGAGCAGCTCACAGGAGAGAAATTGGCTATCTCCCGGCTGCTGGAACACCAGACACCAAGAGGGCTCGCGACCGCCCTGTCGAAGACCCGCGGAAGCGCGCATCCGAGCGCATTGGTCCCGATACAAACCGGCGGTACGCGGGCTCCACTGTTTTGCCCCCACCCTTTTGGCGGACATGTGCTCTTCTATATACCTCTTTCTAAAGCATTGGGTGCAGAGCAACCGCTTTTCGGCCTGCAGGCACGCGGTCTGAACGGTGAGGCAAGACCTCACCTGAACATTCCGGAGATGGCGCGGGAATATGTTGAGGCCATCAAGAGCGTACAGCCACGCGGCCCTTACCAGCTCGTTGGTTTGTCCATGGGGGGCAGCATTGCTTGGGAAATGGCCTGCCAATTGCGCGACGCTGGTGACGAGATCGCAATCCTTGCTCTGCTCGATGCCAAAGCGCTACACAACCGTGAAGAGTACACAAGCGGGCAGAATCATCTCTTGCTCGGAAAAAGTCCGATTGCTGACAGGCTGAGCGAGCAAGTGGTGATATTGAGCATGCTTTTTCCCGCGCTGAAGAAGCACTGGCGAAAACTGAAATCAATCAAAACCGAGCGTCAGGTCACCGCCTTGCTCAATTTCGGAAGACAAGCAGGCGACATCCCCGACATGAGCGAAACGCAGTTCGATCATCTCCTGGCAGTTGCTGAGGCAAATAAAATTGCGCTGCATGATTATATACCTCGGCCCAACGACAGCAGGACCGTTCTTTTTGCGGCCAAAAACGGCCTGCGTGCAGTAATGAACCAGCCTAAGTTGGATCTTGGTTGGAAGCAATTCGCGCGCGGTCGCCTGGAGATTCACGAGGTTCCAGGTGACCATTACACGATGATCGCTGCGCCGCATGTGAGCATCTTGGCGAAGAAGCTTGAAGACTATCTAAATCGCAACGGCTAAGCGACGGCACCGGTAGCTCACCGGGCCTGCAACCGGCTCGGTCCAAGCTGCCGCAGGCGGAGATGTCAAGCTGTCTGATGAATGCATTATGTTGCTTCCCGCAGTTGGAGATGATCAAGAGGTTTACGACATCACAGTCCTCTGCCGGATGATGATCGCGTCATCACCTGAAGGGCGTTGTTAAATGTTCAGAGGTCGTGTCCCAGGGAGTAGATGCTATGGGGCGAGCGGCGAGGGTGTGGCATCCTTCGGCGCTGTCAAAACCACCATCAGAAGGAGGCGCCCCATGTCGCAATCTTTTGACACGAGCCGGTCCCTTACCGCTCTCGAACAGGATAACACGATCATCGCCGTCATCGAAATCAGCAAGGCGAAGTGGCTCGTCGCCGCGCTTGTTCCGGGTCTCAAGCGCCAGCCGCTGAAGAAGATCGATGCCGACGCGCCAGCACTGTTGAAGCTGCTGCAGCGCTGGCGCGACGAAGCCGGCCGGGCCGGGCATACGATCAAGCGGATCGCCGTCGCCTATGAGGCGGCCGGCGACGGCTTCTGGCTGGCGCGCTGGCTGCGGGCGCACGGTATCGATGCCTATGCCATCCATCCCTCGAGCGTTCCAGTGTCGCGCGAGCACCGCCGCGCCAAGACCGATCGTCTCGACACCGAGCTTTTGATGCGTGCCTTTCTCGGCTGGCTGCGCGGCGAGAAACGTCATTGCTCCATGGCTGCGATCCCGACACTCGAAGAGGAGGACGCGCGGCGGCCGAACCGCGAGCGGGGGACTCTGGTCGGCGAGCAGACGCGGCTCATCAACCGCGCCAAGGCGATCCTCGCCCGCTTCGGGGTCCGCAGCTTCCGGCTGAGCCTGCGCCAGGCGGCGGACAGGCTGGAGAGCATCCGAACGGCGGAGGGAACGCCGCTGCCGGACAACACCCGCGCCGAGCTCTACCGCTTCCTTGAGCGCCTTAACCTCGTGCGCGCGCAGATCCGCGCCATCGAACAGGAGCGCCTGCGCCGGCTGGCGGCTCCGGCTCCGGCTCCGGCTGCGGAGAACGGTCACGCGATGGTTCGCCTGCTGGCGCGGATCATCGGCATCGGCGTCGAGACCGCCGACATGCTGGTCCACGAGATCCTGTCGCGCCCGTTGCGCGACCGCCGCGCCGTGGCGCGCTATGCTGGGCTGACAGGGTCGCCAGACGAGAGCGGCCAACGCCGCCGCGAGAAAGGGCTGGCGCGCGCCGGCAATGCCCGCGTGCGGCGCGGCATGATCCAGTTGGCGTGGCGCTTTCTCCTGTTCCAGAAGGACAGCGACCTGGCCCAATGGTTCCAGGCGCGCACGAGCGACGGCCGCAAAACCACGCGCAAGACGATGATCGTGGCGCTGGCACGCAAGCTGCTGATTGCGCTGTGGCGTTTCGTCACCGCGGGCGAGGTGCCGCAGGGCGTCATCGTACGTGCGGCGTGATGGAGGCACGTGGGAAGAGGGAGAACAAGGCACACCCCAATTGGCGGGCCCGCAGCAGGGTCTGCCGATGACGATCCGAGGTGGCGGCAACCCGAAGCTACACATGGTCCTTCGGACCGCCGGCGTAGAATGGGCCCCGCCGCCCCGGAGCTTCGCCACCGATGCGCATGCTGCATCATGGTCAGATCCCACTGCGATCTACCGCATACAAGTCTGCCGCGCGACCTTCGCGCCTGGCTCGGCGAGCTCGCCTCGGAAATCTGTCGTCGGCATTTGGCCCCCACTGGAAACGGCTCGTGCCGACCCGGAAAAGCCTGCCGCCCGTGCTCGTGACCGTCAAGGACAAGTCGCTTCGCGATGGGGGCCTGCGGCCCCACCCTTGACCGTCACTGCGCGCGGCGGCCAGTTCGAAGCCAGGTCGGCACGATAGATGGTCGCCAATCGGCCCGAACGAGGAGATGAGGAAACGAACCAGGAGCAAGCTTGACAATCATCGCCTCATACAGGTGTAGCTGACGGCTTGGTCGCCGCGCTGTCCGGCATGGGGCCGGGCTGATCAGCGTGCCACGGCTGGCAGGCTGATGAGGATCATCAGCTCATTTGGCTGATGGTTTCCAGCGTCATATATCTGGCGCGCTGCACGGCCCATTCGTCGTTCTGTTCGAGCAGGATCGCGCCAACCAGGCGGACGATGGCGTCATTTGGGAAGATGCCGATGACCTCGGTGCGCCGCTAGATCCTTCCGTTGAGGCGCTCGATCGGGTTGGTCGAGTGCAGCTTGGCGCGGTGCTCCTTGGGGAAAGTCATATAGGCAGGCACGTCGGGCTCGGCGTCGTCCATGATTGTCGCCAGCTTCTAGCAGACGCCTACCCACTGCCAGTATTGTGAATTGTACCAAGATGGTAACCTGGATCCGGCTCATCAAATCTGATCTCGAGATCGCCGTCATGCGGGAAGCAGCTGCAGTTTCCGACGCGGTAATACTGCGTGCTGCTGAAGTGATCCGCCTTGGCGTGCGTGAAGCCGATGCTTGCGTGGAAATCGTAGGAACCTTGCTTCGTGGTGCAAACGGCAAGCCCGGAACGAGGATCAATGGAATCAACTTATGTTCCTCACCGCGTACAGGGACTTGCCACATTTCGTGGAGTGAAGACACTTTCGAGATGGATCGCAGGTCATGTCAGCGCCTGCTCCGACCACCCCCTGCCACGCTTCGCACCAACGCCAACCAATCTTCCTTGGTCGAGTTGTGTGCGTCAAGTTCTTGTGTGGATGCCAGCCATTTTGCAAGGAGGAACCTGAAGCATTGGACATGTGATCGA